>CALOAZ010000109.1:0-12109 GCA_942491355.1 uncultured Phycisphaeraceae bacterium | reverse complement strand
ACTGCCGTCTTTGGTATTCAGGCAGATCAGTTCTTCGCCTTTTTCGCGATCGCCCAGAACATAGATGCGATCGTCGACGATGGCCGGCCCGGCATGGCCTACGCCAAGTGTTTTGACGTGCCAGAGAAGCTTGGGGCCCTCGGCCGGCCAGGCTTTGAGCAGACCGGTTTCTTTGGAGACTTCATTGCGATCCGGACCGCGCCACTGGGGCCAGTCGGCCGCGAACGCAGCGGTCGCAAAGGTGAGTGTGAGCAGGGCAGTGAGTGAAAGTATGGCCATGGCGGGGTTTCCTTTGGAGGCATGAAAAGGCGGGAAAGGCCTGAGACCGCTGTGGAAGCGGGGCCGACATTATATCGCACGCGTGCGTAGTATGGTTCGCCGGTCCCGAATAGATTTTCAGGGGGCGGGGCTTTTCGAAGCGTGGTCAGATATTCCACCAGATCGATCAGTTCCTGCTCGCTGATGGCGGCTTGAAGCCCGGGAGGCATCAGTGAGGTAGGCAGAGCGGTCCGGCTGGCGATGGATTGCTTGTCCAGTTTTTGGGCCACACCGCCGGGCATTTTGAGGGTCAGATCCGTCTCGGTTTGCGAGGCAATAAATCCCATGAGTTCGGTGCCGTTCTTGAGTTTGATCATCCAACCCTCGAAGCCGAAGCTGATGCCGGCGCTGGGCTCGAGGATGGCTTGATAGAGACCTTCTTTGGGCAACTTGTCACCGATTTCGGTGAGTTTGGGGCCGAAATCCAATCCCACATCACCCACTTGGTGGCAGGCGAAGCACACCTTCATGAAAGCGGCTTTGCCATGGGCCGGATCGCCTTTGCGTTTGGACAGTTCGCCGATGGGAGGCAGGGCTTTGCCGCCGGCCCCGGCGGGTGTCTTGAGATGTTTTTGAGCGGCTCCACGAATGGCAGGATCGGCGCTGGTGGCCAGCGCCCCGGCAGCGGTGACGTGCAGTGATTCGGACAGAGTGTTGGAGGTAGCCAGCTCGATGATCTTCTTTTCGCCGCCCCGGCTGCGCGCCAGCGCCCGAATCGCATCGCCGCGCACGGCCAGCGGGCGCTTTTCGTCGGTCACCACCGAGGCAAGCAGTGCGATGGCTTTCGGATCGCCGGTGAAACCCAGTGCCTGCAGTGCGGCAGTTCGCGATTTTGGGTCATCGCCGTGAATGACCTTGTCAAAGCGATTCATCTGATTGGACGCGAGCAGTAGCTTTGGCGCATGCACACCTACGGTGTCCGTGGGCTTGGTCATGGCGAGTGTGAGCAGTTGGTCGTCGTGATCGCGGATGCCGAATCGTTCGAGCAAGTCGAAGGCTTCATCCGAGCCCCATTTCGCTTCTAGGAAGTTGCCGACCGCTTCTTTCACGCGCGGCTTGGCGTTGGCATAGTCGTACGATTCAAGACGCATGAGCGTCTCGATGATCAGGTTGTCCTGCGAGGAAAGTTCGGCCGCGTGGACGAATGTGAAACTGAGCAGTACGGCCAGACTTGCGTGTGACAGTCTAAACATCCCTGGTCGACTCCGAGAGCGATGGAAAAAACGGCGTGCGGAGTTTTTACTCCGCACGCCGCATCGGTGTTCAGATCAAACTCAAAGACCCAGCAGGCTCTGCAAGGCTTTGTCTTTTTCGGGCCCTGAAAGGAAGTCGAACGCGCGCATGTAACGCGGGTGAGTTTCTTTCGGTGTGGCCGGATCCTGCAGGATTTTCACCAGCAGGGCGGGGGTCTGCGTGGCGCGGGTGCGCCAGATGATGTCGCGCCCGGCTTCGGTGCCGGCGGCATCGGGTGTGGTTTTCAGATAAGCCGCGAGGCGACCATCGGCATGCAGGTCGCTGGCGATGCCCAGCGCTTCGAGATACCAGCGATCTTTGCCGTCATGCTTCTTGGCAAGTGCGGCCCAGATGGCATTGGCGGTTTCGGATCCGTCGAAGCGAATGGCAATCGCACATTCGCGTCGGACGGCCGGGTTGGCGTCGCCGGCGAGTTTGCCGGCGATGGCGATGGCATTCACATCGGCAAGTTGTCGGGCCAGGCGCAGGCCGGTGATGCGGATGTCGGCATTCGCATCAGCGATGGCTGCATCCACATACGCTTGGCCCTTGCCGGGAATTTTACCCAGCAACCACAGGGCACGTGCGCGATAGCGCGGATTGTCACTGGACCACAAGGTTTTGAGTGCGCTCTCGGCTTTGTCGCCCATGGCGTGCAGCGCACGCCATGCGATCGAACGCGCGGCGTAGTTGGGGCTCTTGAGCGCTTCGGTCGCGCCTGCAGGTGTCGAGAAATCAAACTTCGGTGTGTGATAGCCCGAGTGATCGGCGGGCGTGATGCGGAACAGACGTCCGCGATCCATGTCCTGCATGTTGTGGCCGCCCACGCCCGGGTCGTACCAGTCGGCGATGATCAGCGAGCCGTCAGGTGCCACCGACACGTCGGACGGACGGAACCAGCGATCGCCCTTGCCCTGCAGCACATTGTCGATGGTGGCCGAATAGCCGGCGCCTTCAGGTTGCGCGGGATAAGCACGCACCACATTGGGGCCCGCATCGCAGTGAATCATCTGGCCGTGAAAACGCGCGGGCAGCAGAGTGCCTTCATAAATGGTCGCGCCGGTGGGCGAGCCCGCGCCGGTCTGCAGCAGGTTGGGCATCACGCCCGGATCGTTCAGATGCCAGTGGCGCAGCGGGATTTCGGTTTCCATGTTGGTGCGCTTGTCGCCCCAGCCGGCACCGGTTTTTTCGTCCTTGTAACCGTAGTTGCCGAATTCCATCACGTAGTTGATGCGCACGCCGCGGTTGCCGTCATCGTCATTGTCGGATTGCCAAATGGTGCCGAATGAATCGACGGTGGCCATCCAGTTGTTGCGGAAGTTCCAACCGAGCGTTTCGAGATTCGACCCGTCAAGGTCGCAACGGAAGACCATGCCTTCCTGATAGGGCTTGCGTGATGACTTGATGGTCGTTGCCGGCCTTGTCGACCATCGGGTTTGCCATCGGCGTCTTTGAGCTGACCGCCGGCGTTGCCGAAGTTGAAGTACAGCTTGCCGTCCGGGCCGAAGACGAACGCGTGGATGCCGTGATCGTGTTGCGATGCCGGAGATGCCGCTGAACAGGGTCTCTTTGCGAATCGGCCTTGTCGTCGCCATCTTCGTCGCGGAAGACCTGAACTTTGTCGCCGGCCGAAACGATCACGGTCTGGCCCTTGCCGTCCGGATCACCCAGTACGCATACGCCATGCGGCGAATCGATGTCGCGGCCTTGATAGAAAACCGTTTCCTTGTCGGCCACGCCGTCGCCGTTGGTGTCTTCGAGAATCAGGATGCGGTCGCCTTCAGGGCGCTCGCCATTGTGGCGACGGTAGTTGACGATTTCACACACCCACACGCGACCGCGATGATCGATGTCAATGTTCGAAGGCGAAAGCAGCATGGGCTCGTTGGCGAACACACTGGCCGAAAGGCCTTCACCGACTTCGAGGCGTTCGAGTGATTCGGCGGCTTCGATGCCGCCGGTCACGCCACCGACTTTTGAGGCATAGGCGTCAGGGGTGGGTTTCGAATCGAACACCAGGAAGGTCACGGTGGAACCGCATCCCTGGCTGGTGCCACCTTCATCAAGGCCGCCGCTGGTTTTGAATCGAACCGCACCTTCGGGCACTTTGTAGGCGATCATTGAAGGTGCATGTGTGCCGATGCCGTAAGCGGGCTCTGTGCCGCTGACTTTGAGCGGCGTCTTGCCATCGGGTCGCTTGTTGATGCCGACTTCGCCGAAGCCCGACTGTGCGGCCGTCCACTTCAGATCGGTCAGTTTGGTTTCTTTGCCATTGGCATCGACGAAACGCGGTTCCATCCAGTCGGCCCAGTCGCAGCCGAAGCCGTCGCCGCCATCGGTGACCACCAAGTAGATTTCCTTGGCGCCTTTGAGTTCGAGGTCGATATCGACCTTGTGGCCCTTGGTGCTGGAATTGATGACCTTGCTTTCAAAGAGCGGCTTGGGGCCTTTGACGGCTTTCTTGCTCGAAGCGGTTTTGGTGTTTGTGCCGTTCCACGCGTTGAGCTGCTTCTGGATGTTGTCGCTGTTCCAGTTGCCGGGCTGCGGATAGTCCTGATTCTTGACCAAGTCTTCTGCGGTCACGGGCTGCACGGGAATGCCGGTCGCCGGGATTTCAACCTTGGCGGTCCAGGCGATGGCATTGAGTACGAGCTTGCGGAATTGGTCGTTGCCCCAGTTCTCGTGGTTGTGGCCGCCAGTGAAGCCGAAGCCGCGCCCGCCGTTGTAGTCGGCGCCGCGTTCGTAGGCCCAGCCCATGTGCTGAACTTCCTTGCGTTCGAGTACCGCGGCACGCACATCGGGATTGCCGCTGTGCGGGCCATCGCCTCGACTCAATGTGTCGGCGCCGGGCAGAGCGGAAAGAATCGGCGTCACGCCCTCGAGATTCGGGCGAAAGCGCATGTGATAATACCACTCGTCGTTGATATTAAAAGATTTGACACCGCGTGTGATCGCATGCTCGGGCAATTTGGCGTACGACGCGGTCCAGTGCGGATTCACCGACCAATGCGGTTCGAAGTAGCCGCCCATCCATTTGAGAAAGTGATCGCCGGCTTCGCCCTTGGTAGTTTCGACGCCGTAGTGAAGGCAGACCAGGCCCACGCCTTTTTTCATGATGGCGTCAAATTCCGAGAGATGGCCGTTGAGCAGATGTCCGCCGCCGCCGTCGCAATACACGATCACGGCTGCTGCGCCATCAAACACGGAGGGATCTTTCGGATAGCCATTGTCGGTCACGACCACAGCCCGAATACCGCTTTTGCTGCGATTCAACTGATCGGCCAGCAGTTTGCAACCGGCGATGTGTTCGTGGCTGAACCAGCCGTGGCTGTTGCTTGCCGGCCACGAAAACGATTTTCTTCTTGTCGCCGGTATCGCCGCTTGGCGAATCGGCTTCACTGCCTTGAGGTGTTTGATGCGGATATTGCGGAACTGCACTTTCATCGGCGGGCCCGCATGCAATTGCAACGCGAGCAGGCCATCGGCGCGGCGGTCTTTCATGTCTTCGTCGGTGCATTCGGCAGTCAACACGCCGTTGATGCGATGCACGAAGTGAAAGTCTTTGGCGCTGATGTGATAGTCGTTCCAGTCTTCCTTCTTGATCTTTTTCTGAATCTCGGCACTTTCGCCGACGCTGCCGACGACCTTGGGTTTATGGTCGTCGCCGATGACGGTCTTCTGGCCGCGGTTGGCCAGAATGCCGCGGAAGCGTTCGCCGTAAAGGATGCCCGAGTAGGTGTCGCCCGCTTCGAAGTCGGCCTGATAGCCGCCGATGCGCCACCCGTCGGGCCCGTCGGCTTTGAAGCTGCGGTATTGAATGCCGCTGTTGCCGCCGATGATTTTGTATTCAAGCTTCAGTTCAAAATCACCGGTCTGTCCACCGGTCCAGATGATGAACGTGTTGCCATTGGTCGGATTCTCGGCCGTGGTCTGCCCGGTGATCGTGCCGTCTTCGACGCGCCAGAATTTCGGGTCACCATCCCATCCTTCGAGGGTTTTGCCGTCGAAGAGCGACGTGTAGCCTTCTTCAGCCCGGGCGGCGGCGGGGGCCAGCAACAGACAGGCGATCAGTAGTTTCAGGACGGCGGAAGTAATCCGGCGGGTCATAAGCTTCGCTCCAAAAGGCGCTGTTCAGGCGCATGCGGGGTGTGGGCACGCGGAGCCCACAAAGGGGTCTATTCCCTTTTCGGGCCCGGATCCTGACCTTTCCGGCGAAAAAAGCTGCCTGGTGGGGGTCTCTACCCGGTCCGAAAAACGAATAATCTACTTCTTACGCGGGGTTTTAGGTCCAGGTTCTTCTGTAGATCGGCTTCGCTGACTTCCGAAGCGATGCCTTCGGCGGCACTTCGCCGCCCGCCACCCAGACCAGGGCATTGAGCACCATCTTGCGGTAGTTGGCGTCGCCCCAGTTCTTGTGGCGATGGCCACCGGTAAAGCCGACACCGCGACCGCCGTCGGCCCGTTCGATGGCCCAGGTCAGCACTTCGCTTCGGCCCGAGGCCTTGACGATGTGATCCTTGGGGCCGCGCGGCCAGCTGGTCGATCCGGAGCGGGCTTCGTCGTCGGGCACGGCTCGCAAAATCGGCGTGACTGTTTTTTCATCATCGCTGCGCCAGCGCATGTTGAAGTACCACTCGTCGTTGACTTCAAAAGGTTTCACGCCGCGTGCGATCGGGTGTTCGGTGTTGAGTTGTGATTTGGCGGTCCAGTGCGGATTGATCGACCAGCCTGATTCGTAATAGCCGCCGATCCATTTCAGAAAGCTGTCGCCGACATCGCCCTTCGGGACTTCGACCCCGTAGTGCATGCACATGAAGCCCATGCCTTTTTGCGTCAGGGCATTGACGGTTTTCAGATGGGGAATCACCGGATGGCCGCCGCCGCCATCCATGTACATCACCAGGGCATCGGCATTGTCGAGTGCGGTGGGATCCTTCGGCCAGCCGTTGTCGTGCACGTTTTCGACCACCACCGTCGCGTGCGGCGCGAGGCATTGCGTGAGCAGTTTCACGCCCGCATTGAATTCGTGATCGCCCGGGCCGTGCGATTGTTTGCCGGCGACGAACACGATTTTCTTGCGACCATCGCTCAGCGGCAGGCGCTTGAGCTGAATGTCTTTGTAGCGCACCACCATGGGCGGGCCACTATGCAACTGAAGGGCCAGTTTGCCTTGCGCGTCGTATTCACCAGGTTGATGGTCGATGACTTCGGCGGTGATTTGATCATCGACCTTCAAAACGATATGGCCGCCGCGTGCGCTGATGTGATAGTGGTGCCAGCCGGGTGCGAGTTTTTCAAAAGGATTGGCAATGGCTTCTTCTCGGCGCGACCCATCGGCGGCGATGGTGGTTTTCTGACCGCGCTTCGCGAGGATCTTGCGTGACGTATGTTCGTCGTAAAGTGCGCCAGCCCATTGGCCGGCGAGGTCGATATCGGCCTGATAGCCGACGGCGTGGCCGTCTTCGTGAATCACGCTGCGGATCTGCACGCCCGCGTTGGCGTTGGGTGCCCCTTCGATCTGAAATTGCAGTTTGAGTTCGAAGTCGTCGAGCTGGCCGAGTTGCCACACCAGGAACTGATTGTTCTTGCAGGGATGATCGTTGGTCGACTGCGCGACGATCGCGCCGTCTTCGATCGTCCAGTAGCTCATGTCGGGTGCGGCCCAGCCGTCGAAGGTCTTGCCGTCGAAGATGGGTTTGAAATCAGCCTCGGCCCGAACCGTGAATGGCAGTGCGGCAAAGGCGAAAGCGGCGAGTGCCGCAGCAGCAAAGCGTGAACGCATAAAACAGACCCCAAATCAGAATGTTCAGTCAAACGCCAGCGGGGCGGAAATTATACACCCACGTACGATCGGCCACAGGAGTGTGTGACAGATCAATTTGTAAGTCGTGTGATGGTTGCCGCTTACGAGGCTGTCTCGGCAGGTCGCTGTTCCATTACGCTTCAGGCATGTGAAAACTCGGCGTCGAAAGTGACAGCGCCTTTTCTTCTTCTGACATGCCTTCGGCCACGCCTTCGAAGAGAGGTGATGACAGGTATCGCTCGCCGGTGTCGGGGAGCATGCAGAGGATGACCGATCCGGCTTCGGCTTTTTCGGCGACCTGCATGGCGGCGGCAAAAGTCGCGCCGCCCGAGATACCGGTGAAGAGCCCTTCTTGCTGTGCGAGCTTTTTCGACCACGCAATGCCATCCGCTCCGGCGACCGGGATCACGCCGTCGACATATTTCTGGTCGATGGCTTCCTGCAACACATGGGGAATAAAGTCGGGTGTCCAGCCTTGAACCGGATGCGGCTCCCAGTTCGGGTGGCTGCCTGCCGGTGCGTTGGCTGCGTTGCGCTGTTGTGCCACGCCCGAACTGACCAGTGCGGCATTGGCCGGTTCACTGAGAATGATCTTGGTTTCGGGCCGCTGTTTGCGCAGGACACGACCCACGCCTGATGCGGTGCCGCCCGTGCCCCATCCGGTGACCCAGTAATCAAGGCGCTCGCCTTCGAAGTCGGCGAGGATTTCGCGCGCCGTGGTGTTCTCGTGAATCTTGGCATTGTCTTCGGTTTCAAATTGGCGTGCGAGAAACCAGCCGTTGGCCTCAGCGAGTTCTTTGGCTTTCACGACCATGCCGTAACCTTTTTCGGCGCGGGGTGTGAGGATGACCTTGGCGCCGAGAAATCGCATCAGCTTGCGGCGTTCGATGGAGAAGCTGTCGGCCATCGTCACCACCAGTGGATAGCCCTTCGCGGCGCACACCATGGCCAGGCCGATGCCGGTATTGCCGCTGGTGGCTTCGACCACAGTCTGGCCGGGTTTGAGATCACCGCGTCGTTCGGCTTCTTCAATGATGCTGACGGCCAGGCGATCTTTCACGGATGCGGCCGGATTGAAAAACTCGGCTTTGGCATACATCTTCACGTGATCTGGCGCCAATCGATTGATGCGCACGCACGGCGTGTTGCCGATGGTGTCGAGAATGCTTTCGAAGCGTCGGCCATGGCCGGTGGTGGTGCGTGAAGCGTTGGAAGGCATGGTGACCCTTATCAATGGGGGCAAGAAACAAAGTGAGCGAGCAATCATACAAAGATCAGTCAGGTGGGGCAGTTTGCGTCACTTCTTTTCCAGCAGCTTCATGATTTTCAGCCAGTCGGCGCATCGATGATGCCATGTCGTCACCGGTCGGTCATTCGTGCGGATGCCGTAACCGTGACCGCCGCCATGATAGATATGCACTTCGGCGGGCACGCCCAGCTCGCGCAATTTCAGATAGACGCCTGCGGCGTGCATGCCGCGGCCGGTGTCTTCTGACGCGACGGCCATGAAGGTCGGCGGGGATTGCTTCGTGAGTTTGAGATCGGCTTTGAGCGGTGCCTTGCTTTCTTCGACGCCGAGATAGGCGGCGTAGATGGGGCACATAAAGTCAGGTCGGCAGCTCAGATCGTCGGCATCATCGACCTTCGCGTAGAGCGTTTCATCCCAGCGCGTGCCGGCCATCACGGTGAGATGTCCACCGGCAGAGAAACCCAGGACGCCGATGCGCTTCGTGTCGACGTTCCAGTCTTTCGCGTTTTGGCGCATCAAGCGGATGGCGCGCTGCACATCCTGCGTGGGCCAAAGTGAAGGATTTTCTTTATCGCGTCGCGGCACACGGTATTGGAGTACAACGGCTGTCACACCCAGTGAATTGAACCACTCGGCCAGTTCGAGGCCTTCCTTGGGCCAGGCGAGAATCTCGTAGCCGCCACCCGGACAGACCACCACACCGCCACCGTTGGCGATCTCGGCCGGCGCGCGATAGAGCGTGATCGTCGGATCGGTGACAAGCTTGAGGCGTTCTTCGGTATCGGGGCCGACTTTGGTGCGTACCGCTTCGGCATCGAAACCGGCGGGCTCATCCGGTGCGCCGTTCGGCCAGAGTTTGATCGCCGGATGATCTTGTGCCCATGCAGAAGTGCATAAGACGGCAATGCAGAGACCGGCACGAAAAAAAGGTGTCATGTGAAGCTCCAGCTGAAGATTTTTGCGTGATGTGATTGCACGCGGCCGGTTCAGCGATCGGATGGGTTTTCATAGGCCCGTACAAAATCGTCTGTGAAGCCCTTGAGTTGAAAGATCGGTTTGGTATAGCCCGTCACGCGGATGGGATATCGTGCGAACAGCCCGCCGAAGAGGATTGCGATGAAGAACAGTGGAATGCAGATCAGTCCAAGCGTTTCAGATTCAAGCGCCAACGCAGAGATCACCAGAAGCACAAAGCTGATCCACAGACATGCGTTGATATAAAGGCGTGTTTTGAGACGGCCCCAGCAGGATGGACACAGGTAGTAGGTGATGCGGACTAATTTTCGAATAATCAGATAAACCACCAGAAGCACAATAAGACTGATCAAAGCCAGTAGCAGTGCCCAAGGTGAGCACCACGCCAGTTTTTTATCGATGGTTTTTCCACCTTCTTCAGTGGAGCCGCATTTCACGCAGATGCATGGAAAGGCAATGGGCGTGGCGCCGAAGGCCTTTTTGTCTTGAATCTGCAACAGGCCATCCGCCGGCATGTCGCCGGCTGAGACATAGTCGGCCGTGGGGGCGAGGTAGGGATTGTCGGACATGATGCCGCCTTCAAGCATGAGCTTCAGTGCGTGGCGCTAACAGGTTAGTCTTCCCCAAAGAACTTTGAAAGACGATTCTGTTTGAAATAGAGCTTTAGTTTCAAGCGATTTCAGGCATCGTGAACGGCGCACGATAGGTGCGATGGCTCAGTTGGTTTGCCGATTTCGCATCGGGCGTGTCGATGAATTGCTCGGTCTTCGGGTCCAGTCGCAGGGCAGAGCCGAGGACGGCAGGCTGTTTGGCGAGATCCACATTGTTGGCGCCCAGGTGCTCGGTCATGCGCTGCCAAGCATCGCCGAGAACGGGATTGGCCGCCAGCGATTCTTTGAGCGCGTGGGGCGGGCGCGTAGCGCCCAGACGATGCGAAACATTGCCCATCAGGCACAGGCCGGTCGAGAGATGGCCATCGGCAATTTCGCAGTTGAGTTCCTGGCGCGCTGCGAGCGCACGGCGTCGATGTTCGGTGGTCCTACACCAACGGCAGGCGAATTGTGGGCTCCAATAGCAATCAGGGTCTTATCGGGATTTAGCTTGTGGTTGATGCCCCCGATGGAGGCACGCTCATCGTGCTCGACAGCCATATCGGGCAATAGAGGCGATGTGGTTTTTTGTCGAGATGTCACGTCATAGGCTACCACGGATCTGTCCTGGTCGATAAGTAGTAAGTTTTGGCTGATTAGGCGTAAAACAAAATTGGTGCAGAGCCAACTACACGTTGTCCGCTACCAAATGCGGGGTATTGGCGTCTGTGAAATCCTAGAGGTAAAGTTCCTGATTGTCTTCCCACTTGTGTTCTGTGTGGATAAAAGCAAAATGCCGACCGTTGGGCGCGATGACGACGTCGGTCATGTGGCCGGGAATGACTTTAGCATCTTTACTCGTGGGCTGGATTTCGCTGAGCCCGAATTTTCGAGTTCGCAGGCCCAGACGGTGAGTGATCCCAACCCCGGCCTTAGCAATGCATTCCACAAGCGTGACTGGTATGTCTACGTCGGTGAGTTCTGCGGCCCATACATTGGCCAGGCGGACGCTTCCTACTTTGGCATGCAGTTCTGTGGTACGGGGATTCCAAATGTATACGCGACCCTGGTCGAAGTCCGTGGTGAGCAACCACGTGCCGTCGGGCGCTGGTGGGTCACCGCCTCCCGTTCCCGGGAGCCGCCGCGCCGCTAACCAAGTGGCCGGAGACGCTGTCCCAAACGCGGAGCCAGCCATCCTTGCTTACAGATGCTAGACGGGCGCCTTCGGGACTAAAGGCGATGTCATGAACCTCAATGGCGTGACTGGAAAGACTTAACTTCTCCAGACAGATCGAGTGGATGCAACCAGGCCTGGTTCTGGCTGTGGACCAGTGACAGGCTTCCGTCTGCTGAAAAGGAAATGCCGGTGGCATCCGGGAATAGGAAACTAAGGTCTCGTTCCGGGCGAAATCCCAGAGAAATGCCCTATCCATCCTTGCATGGCTAATACCGTTTGATGGGGGAATGTCGATTGGTGTTCCTGATCTGGAGTGATGGCCGACAGGCTCGAAATCCTCCGTGAATAACCACCGCCCCCGCCACACAATACAATTGGGACTCACCCCCAGGAGAAGGAAGCCATGCTCAATCCTGATTTAATGGTTTTTGTCAATAAATCAAGATCGGTGCATCCCCAGGTTTATGATATCGGTGAGGGTAAATTGTCCTACGAATATATGTTCAAAAATAGAGAACTACTGGAAGATCGACTGCTTAAAGGAGGCTTCCATCTGGCTGCCATTCTGAATGATATATTTCTGTAAATGCGAATAATTACCCCAAGAATTCTGATCTTTCTGATGCTCGGAATGGTCAGTAGCCCTTCAGTAGAGGCTCAACAGGGCTCAACTGAACTCACTGAAAAGATGTGCGTTAGTCCTTCAGGGGGAAAGCTCAGCAAGATTTTACAATCGCTTTAGCCTTATAGGGGCAGGGGCCGCC
>CALOAZ010000108.1:0-36363 GCA_942491355.1 uncultured Phycisphaeraceae bacterium | reverse complement strand
CTCTCCGCTCAGGGACGCGGTAGCGCCCCGGCCGGGCCCCCTCCTGCCTCCGCGATGGCAACAATGGGGAAGCTGGGCCCAATCATCAAGGACGGCATGCTGCAGCCGGTCGCGGAGTTCGCCGACACGGCCCAACTGGTGAAACAACGTGTCTGGGTCGAGACCAACTTCGACTCCGACCATGACGGCAAGCGCGACCGCGTACACGCGGACATCGTCCGGCCGGGTGCTGCGGAGAAGGCCGGCTTGAAGGTCCCGATCATCATGCTCGCCTCGCCCTATATCGGCCCGACCAATGGTTCGGCCAATTGGAATGTGGAACACGAGCTCGGCGCGACGCCGCCCACGCGGACACCGCCACCCTACAAGCCATTCCTGGAGAACCCTCCACTCCGCGTCGGGTACGCCACACAGTGGGTACCACGCGGCTTCGCGACCGTGGCAGCGGAGCAGGCCGGGACCGGCCTGTCGATGGGATGCCCGACCTCTGGGGACACGACGGAGCGGATGAGCGCGTCGTTCGTGGTGGACTGGCTGAATGGCCGAGCGAAGGCCTACACGTCGGTCGATGGCAACGAGGAAGTGAGCGCGATGTCGTGGTCGAGCGGGAAGGTCGGGATGTATGGCACGTCCGGGGTGCGGAGTGCCGATGGCCACCGCCTGCAGGTCGAAGAACGAGGCGATCATCCCGATCTCCCCAGTACGTCCGACCATCGCCTGCACCGGGCCTTTGGGCTCGTCCGCTCACCAGGCGGCTACCTCGGTGAGGATATCGACGTGCTGTATGACTTTGTTCACAGCGGTCGAGTGCGCGAGAAGTGTGACGAGATCTGGCGGGACGGCGAGTTCAAGACTTTTCAGGACCGGGAGACCGGCGACTTCAATGCCGGCTGGGAACTGCGCGATCAGACGAAGTACATCAAGAATGTGAAGGCTGCGTTGCTCTTCGCACACGGATTCAATGATTGGAACGTGATGCCGGACAACACCACCCGGATGTGGGACGCGATCAAGAAAATCAACCCAAAGGCGAAGATCTACATGAGCCAGGGTGGTCACGGCGCGCCGCCGCCGGCCGAGATCCAGAACATGTGGTGGGCCCACTACCTCTACGGGGTGGACAACGGCGTGGACCGCCTGCCCCGGGCAATGATCGTCCCGTCGACCGCAACGGTGGCAGGTGGAGGTCGCGGCTCAGCTTGGCCCCCTCTTCCACGCGGACTGGCCGATCCCGGGCACGAAGGATGTGAAACTGCAGCTCGGCGCAGGTGGCAACGGCGTCGGCGCGCTGACGTTCAAGGCGGCAGGAAGCAGGCAGCGCACAGAAGCTGAACGACGATTGGCACGTGAAGCCGGGCGACATGGCGCTTGCCGCGTCCTCCCCAAATCGCCTGCTCTACGCATTGCCGACGTTCAAGGACTCCGTTCACCTCTCAGGAACGGTGGTTGTCACCCTCAAGCTCGCCTCGAGCAAGCCGGCCGCGAACCTCTCGGTCTATCTCGTGACGTTGCCGTTCGAGCCCGGGAACATCGGGAGTGCGGGGCAGCGCGGCATCGTCACGCGCGGGTGGGCGGACCCACAGAACTACAAGTCCCTCAAGAACGCCGACGACTACACCTCCAAGACGCCGGGTGAGCAGTTGGTTCCCGGGAAGTTCTACACGATGACCTTCCCGCTTCAGCCCGACGACCAGATCATCGCGCCCGGTCAGCAGCTCGGCCTGATGATCTTCTCAAGTGATTTGGGATTCA
Source organism: uncultured Phycisphaeraceae bacterium (assembly GCA_942491355.1). Taxonomy (GTDB): domain Bacteria; phylum Planctomycetota; class Phycisphaerae; order Phycisphaerales; family Zrk34; genus CALOAZ01. Next base: position 34,611 of record CALOAZ010000108.1, on the reverse strand, counting down.
CGCTGCACCCGAGCCCGGGAACCGAGCTGACCATCGACCTCGATGGCACCTCCATCACCCTGCCAGTGCTCGGTGGGGCGGACGCACTGAAGAAGGCACTCGGCGGGAACTGACCGGGTGCCCGGCAGAGCCCCCGCCTGTGGGAGTGAGGACTGCAAGCGGGGGCGGGGGAAGGAACGCGGACAGGACTCCATCAGAACAGCGTTAGGTTACGAGGACACCACACAACCAAGGAGTGTCCCATGTCAGTCGCACGCGTCACCGAACTCATCGCCGAGTCGACGGTCTCCTTTGAGGATGCAGTGAAGCAGGGCGTTTCCCGGCCCATGCAACCATCCGGAACGTCACGGGCGCCTGGGTCGAAGGCCAGAAAGTCGTCATCAAGGACGGCAAGATCACGGCGTATCGGGCGATTCTGAAGGTTACCTTCGTCCTGGACGAGTGATCACACCATCTGCCTCGTCGCGGCGGGGTGGATCGCAGAATCGAGATTGATCGCCGGTGAGACCATCGGATATATCTTTCCCCGATGCTTCTCGTCCTCGATAATTACGACTCCTTCACCCTCGAACTTGGTCCAATACTTGGGTGAGCTCGGTTCGGACCCCATCGTGGATCGGAATGACCAGATCACCGTGGAGGGCACCATCGCGCTCGAACCCAAGCGCGATCGTGATCTCGCCCGGCCCCTGCACACCGACAGAGGCCGGGATCGCGGTCGAGCTATCCGTTCGAGCGGCTGCCGCACCCAATTCCCCACGCTCGGGGTCTGCCTCGGGCACCAGTCGATCGGCGAGGCATTCGGGGGGAAGGTGGTCCGCGCCGACCGGCTCATGCACGGAAAGACCTCCGACCTGGCACACGACGGGACTGGGCTCTTCCAGGACCTCGCCGCCCCGATGCCCGTGATGCGCTACCACTCGCTCGTGATCGACGCACCGACCAGTTGCCGGCTGAGCTCGACGTGACCGCCTGGACCACCGATCGGCCCGGCAGGTTCCGAGGTCATGGGGGTGGCGGCACCGCACCGCGCCGATCTGGGGGGTGCAGTTCCACCCGGAATCGGTGGCGGACCCCGGATGGGAAGCACCTCCTCGTGAACTTCCTCGATTTGGCAGAAGTCGGAAGCCCGGCCTAATCGGTTGACGAACAAGCGTTTAGCGGCACTGGCGGTATGGCCCGGCACGGATTTTGACTCCGAACCGCTCCCGCATGTAGCTTTCGTCGTGCCTGTCTTGATTGTCGTGCCCGCCGCGTCGGCTCGACGCGACTTCCCGACAAGACCCCTCCAGCTCCTTGGCGGGTCACCACTCGTGGCCCGCGTTATCGACCGCGCCCGTGCGGTGCCCGGGGTCGATCGCCGTGGTGCTCGCCACCGATAGCCCAGAGATCGCGTGGCGCCACGGTCGACCGGGAGGGTCGAGGTGGTGCTGACCGATGCCGACCACGAGAGTGGGACCGATCGCGTCGCTGCGGTGTGTCGGTTGGCGCGAATACGCGGACTACGACATCGTGGTGAACCTCCAGGGCGACGAACCCTTCATGCCGGTCGCCGCGGTGGTTCGGCGCGATCAACCGGGTCCGCTCCGGGGATGCCAGATCGGGACCGCCGCGGCACCGATGGACCAGGACGACGTTGACGATCCGGCGCTGGTCAAGGTGGTGATGCACCGCCGAGGGACGGGCAATGTACTTCTCGCGGTCGCCAATCCCGGCACGTCCGCGACAAGGCCGATCGCGACGCTGCGCGCTGGTGGCAACACCTCGGCGATCTACGCCTACCAGCCGTGATGCACTGCTTCGGCTGACGACATTGCCTCCTGACGCTGTTGGAACACACCGAACGGCTCGAACAGCTCCGTGCGTTGGACGCCGGACTCTCACGATCGGCGTTGCCCGACTGGATGACGCCGTCCCGCCGGGGATCGACACCCCGGCTGATCTGGCCGCCGCCGAGGCGCAGTGGCTTGCCGACTTTGCCGAGGAGCATGACCATGACCGTACTCCACCCGCACCACCAAGTACATCTTCGTCACTGGTGGCGTTGTCTCGTCGCTCGGGAAGGGGATCGCTGCGGCGTCGCTGGGTCGGCTGCTGGTCGCAACGCGGCCTCTCGGTGACGATGCAAAAGTTCGATCCCTACATCAATGTCGATCCAGGTACGATGAGCCCGTTCCAGCACGGTGAAGTCTACGTCACCGACGACGGCGCGGAGACCGACCTCGACCTCGGCCACTACGAGCGGTTCATCGACCGCTCGCTCTCGCAGACCAACAACATCACCACGGGTCGGATCTACCAGACGGTGATTGCCAAGGAGCGCCGCGGCGAGTACAACGGCGGAACGGTGCAGGTCATTCCGCATATCACCGACGAGATCAAGGGCTCCCTGCGCCGACTCGCGCCGGGACACGACGTGGTGATCATCGAGGTGGGGGGCACAGTCGGCGACATCGAGTCCCTTCCGTTCCTCGAGGCAATCCGGCAGTTCCGTCAGGATGTCGGGCGCGAGAACGCCCTCTTCGTTCACCTCACGCTGGTACCATGGATTGCCGCCGCGGGAGAGCTCAAGACCAAGCCGACCCAGCACTCTGTCCGTGACCTCATGCAGGTCGGTATTCAGCCGGACATGTTGATCTGTCGGAGCGAGCGCCACATTGGCGCGGACATCAAGCGCAAGATTGCGCTGTTCTGTAACGTCGATTTCTCTGCGGTCATCGAGAGCCCGGACGTCAAGAGCATCTACGAGTTGCCGCTGCGCTTTTTCGAGCAAGGGTTCGATCGCGAGGTCTGCTCGCGCCTTCGGCTGGACACGCCAGCGCCAGATCTGACAGAGTGGCAAGCGATGGTGGATCGTATTCTGGCCCCCAAGCATGCCGTGAAGATCGCGGTCGTCGGCAAGTACACCGATCTCCACGACGCCTACAAATCAGTCGGCGAGGCACTGCTCCATGGGGGAATCCCACACGATTCTGGCGTGGCGATTCACTGGCTCGACAGCGAACGGTTCACCTCGCAGGCGGCAGCTGGCGAAATCCTGAAGGAGTTCGACGGATTGCTCGTGCCAGGCGGCTTTGGGGAGCGTGGAATCGAAGGGATGATTGAGGCGATTCGGTGGGCGCGAGAGAACAAGATGCCATTTTTCGGGATCTGTCTCGGGCTCAGGTCGCGATCATCGAGTTTGGCCGCAACGTCTGCGGCATGGATGGCACCACGTCCACCGAGTTCAAGCCGGACTGTACTAATCCGGTGATCGCCCTCATGGCCTCACAACGCGATGTCACCGATCTCGGCGGCACGATGCGACTCGGCGCCTATGCTGCCCGTCTCAAGGCGGGAAGTCGCGCCGCAGAGGCGTACGGCACGCTTGAGATTTCTGAGCGGCACCGGCATCGATGGGAGGTGAACAACGCCTATCGTGATGTCTTGACGGACCATGGGATGGTCCTCTCGGGGCAGTCGCCTGACGGCGGGCTGGTCGAAATGGCGGAACTCGCCGACCATCCGTGGTTCGTGGGATGTCAGTTTCATCCGGAGCTCAAGTCTCGGCCGACACGCCCGCACCCGCTCTTCGAAGCCTTCGTCGGTGCGGCCCTGGCCAACAAGCAGGACGGCAAGCGCTCGTGAACGCCCCCTGGAGCTTCTCCCCGACGCCCTTCCTCCTCGCCGGTCCGTGCGTGGTTGAGGACGATGCGATCATGCTCCGTGTCGCCGAGACGTTGGCGCGGGGTCGGGGAGAAGCACCAGATTCGTGTCTGCTTCAAGGCCTCCTTTGACAAGGCAAATCGCGCCCGTGGAGATTCACCGCGTGGCCCTGGGATGGTGCCAGCACGAAGGCTCGTTTGTGCGGGCACATGTTCTGCGTGGCATACCACGTGCCGCGACTGGCGAAGTTGAAGACCGCGATCTGCGTTTTGCCGACCTTCACCGCGGCACCGCCGTCTTTCGGGAAGTCATGCACGCTTCCGACGTGGACGCGGCGTGTGGGTGCTTCGGCGCGGGCCTGATCGAGCGATTGTCCTTCGACGGTGATGGCGATGCGCGTGCCGTCATCTTTCGGCCAGTAGGCCGGACGGCGCTGGCCGCGCTCATCGACGAGTTCGATATCGATGTCATCTTCGTTCGTATTCACGAATTGACGGAACAAGCGTCGCTTTTCAGGATCATTCACCACCGCAGCCCATTCGCACTGATAGGTTTCGACCAAGTGTTGCATCTGGGCTTCGAGTTCGGCGGCCAGGCCGAGTTTGTCATTGATCACCACGTGGCGGAGATGGTCGATACCGCCTTCGAGTTTTTCAAGCCATACGCTGGTGCGCGTCAGGCGGTCGGCAGTTCGAATGTAGTAGATCAGAAAACGATCGATATAGCGCAGGGCTGTTTCGACATCCAGGTCGGCGGCGAGCAGGTCGGCATGGCGCGGTGTGGCACCGCCGTTGCCGCAGACATAAACGTTGTATCCCTTTTCAGTGGCGATCAGACCGACATCTTTGCTCTGGGCTTCGGCGCATTCGCGCACGCAGCCCGACACGGCCATCTTGATTTTGTGGGGCGCCCGAATGCCGCGATAGCGCTGTTCGACTTCGACCGCGAGCTTGACCGAATCCTGCACGCCGAATCGACACCACGAACTGCCCACGCAACTTTTGACCGTGCGCAGCGCTTTGCCGTAGGCGTGTCCGGATTCAAAACCGGCCTCGACCAGTTGTTCCCAAATCGAAGGCAGATCCTGCAGGCGCGCGCCGAAGAGGTCGACGCGCTGGCCGCCGGTGATCTTGGTGTAGAGGTTGTACCGTTTGGCGACTTCGCCCAGGACGATCAGTTTGTCGGGTGTGATTTCGCCGCCGGGAATGCGCGGGATGACTGAATACAGGCCACCGCGTTGTGTGTTGGCCAGAAAGCGATCGTTCGAATCCTGAAGCGTGGCATGTTCGGGTTCGACGATGATGTCGTTCCACAGGCTTGCCAGAATGGATGACGCGGTGGGCTTGCAGATTTCACAGCCGCGGCCGGTGCCGTGATCGGCGATCAGTTGATCGAATGTGCGGATCTGTTTGATGCGCACGATCTCGAACAATTCCTGGCGCGAATACGCGAAGTGTTCACACAGATGATGGTTGATCGTTTTGCCGGCGCGTTTCATCTCGGCATGAAAAAGATCGGTGACCAGCGGCATGCAGCCGCCGCAGCCGGTCCCGGCATGGGTGCATTGTTTGACGGCGGCAGGGCTGTCGAGTTGCTTTTCTGCAATGGCGGTGCAGATTGTGCCTTTGGTCACATTGTTGCACGAGCAGACCTGGGCATCACCGGCCATGTCTTCGACGCCGCCGAGCGCCGCGCCACCGCCGACGCCGATCAAATCCGCCGGTGATACCGGCAGCGGGGTGTCGCTTTTCGAGGCCATCAGCAAGGCGCCGTAGTCCGACGCATCACCGACCAGCATGCCGCCCAAGAGACGCGATCCATCGGGTGTGAACACCAGTTTTTTGTAAATGCCGCCGAAAGGGTCTTCGAAAATCAAAGACCGTGTTTGATTTGCAGAGGCTTCGTAATCGCCGAAGCTGGCGACGTCGATGCCCATGAGTTTGAGTTTGGCCGACAGGTCGCCACCCGTGAAATGTCGATCCGCGCCGCACAAATTAGCCGCGAGAATATCGGCCATGTCATAACCGGGTGCGACCAGGCCGTAGATTTGATCGCGATGGTGTGCCACTTCGCCGATGGCATAGATATTCGGATCGTTGGTTTGAAGACCGTCGTTGACGATCACACCGCCGCGTTCGCCTGTTTCGATACCGCATTCCTGTGCGAGTTCATCGCGAGCGCGGATACCAGCCGACACGATCACCATGTCGCACGGCATGGTCGAGCCATCTTTGAAAGCGAGTCCCGAGACGGCATGTTCACCCAATACGGCATCGGTCGCTTTGCCCAGATGCACATGCACGCCAAGGGATTCGATTTCAAGGACAAGGATTTGCGAACCGGCTTCATCAGCCAAGCGCGGCATCTAGCGTGGTAAATTCAACCACATGGGGAACCAGGCCACGACCGATGGCAGCTAACAAGGCTACGAGTTCAGAGCAGCGGTTACTCACCACGATGATGGCGGCAGACGAAGCCGCGTCGGCGAAGGCGACGGCGGTGTTCGAAAACCCCAACGCGCTGGGAGGAATGTACGCTGGTTTTCTTGATTCCGGGAATCGAGGTACGAAGGGATAAGATCCGGTCGCCAGGATGACGTGGTCGTAAGGAATCGACAGGCCGTTGTCGGAATGGACGATTTTGGCTTGACGATCGATGTGGCCGGCGCGATCGCCGATATGCGGTTCGATGCCTTGCGCCTGATACCACTCGTGGCGTGCGAGCATGAGTTGTTGGGCATCGCGATGGCAAAGAAACTGGTCAGACCCACGCGGTCGGCGCGCGGGGTTCTTCGCAGAAGGTGACGATGCGAAATTGGCGCGCGGTGTCATACGCCACCAGCTTTTCACAAAAGCGATGGCCGACCATGCCATGGCCGATGAGCACGAGCGTCTGTCGCGTGTCTTTTGGCGAAATCAAGATTCGCTCCGTCCCCTGAGGGGGGGGAGATCGCGGATACCGGTGGCGCATGGGAAAACCATCTGCCACAAACACCACAGCAAACAGCATGCCGGTTGCTGCCCTTGATCGTCATTGATCATGAACGAAGGCTCGTCGTTGAGCCGGCTATCAGAAATGCCCACCCAACAGGCGGTTGCACATAATTTACCGGCCTAAGAGGCCCAAGGCCAATCCATTTTGGCGTGTGGGCCATCACGGGCGTGAGGCGACTTAGGAGCGCCAAAGCTTCTAAACTGTTCATGTGAACAATATTCGCATTCATGGCGGCATCAGGGTCTTCGGGAGTTTGGTCTTTCTGGTCGTAGGTTTGATGGGCTGCGGCGGTCAGACCATCACAATCACCCATGCCCCCGTGCATCCGGTCACGCTGGACCAGCCCGAAGCCTTCTGCCCGGTCGATGCGTCGTTTTATCTTCATCTCAAAAAATTGGCGGCTTGGCGTTATCGCAGTGATCCACTGGTTGAACGTTTGTGGGCCATGGTTGAGCCCAAGACACGCCCGGAACTCTGGCATCGTGCGGCGCAAGGGCTGGATTTGGAAGCCGAAGATTTTTTCAACGCCTGCTTTGGTGAAGAAGCGGCCTTGATCGAACTGGCCGTCGACGATCGACACGCGGCCGTGATTTTGGCTCGACCGGATGCGTCCTTGATGCCGCTGATTCCCGATGGATTGGGATTGTCGTCGGTGGGGCGGTCGGGTGCGTTTGATCTGTATGTGGGGCAAGACAAAGGGTCGCTCTGCATGGCGATGGGCCACGGGTGGATGATCCTGACGGATCAATCGAATACGGCACATCTCATGCGCGTGTTGGAGACCGCGCAGCACGGGCCTCCGTTAATGTCTGATGCCGACTTTCGTGAACTGCGTGCCGCTTTGCCCGATGACGCGCCGGTGATCATGCGCCGTCGGATGTCATCCGACGATGAACAGCATGTCATGACGGTGGATCCGCGCGGCGCACACACCCAGGCCCATTATGCGGCGCGCGGGTTCCGAAAATCATGGAACAATTGTCGTCGCCGCCTGAGCGGGTTTTATCTCATCCGGATTTCGGCCCATTGCCGGCGAACCTGGTGATGGGCGTGTCGATCGAAGATCTTTCGATGGCGCCCGAGGGTTTGGGCTTGCTCGATGCGCTGTTGTTTCCGTTAAGCGCTCGATCGGTCATTCTGCCGCGCCTCGCTTCACCGGCTGTGGGATTCGTCGGTCAGTTGCCCGCCGAGCAAGTGTGGCCGGCGGCGCAGCGCCCGCCGGGTGTGGAGCAGGTTCCTGTGGTGGGATTAATGTTGCACGTGCGCGATCCGAGTGTGGCCCGCGATCTGGATACGATCCTGGGTCGCCTTCACATGGTGGCGAGTCTGAGTGAATTCGACTTCAAACGTATGTTTTTCGGATTGCATCAAGCCGAAGACGGGACGCGCTATCAGACGGCCGATTTCGGCCAGGCGCTGACGCGACGTATCTCCGACCCGACTTTTGCACCGTTGCTCAAATTACCGACCACCGCCGGTTTGAGCCGCCTGACATACGGCATAGTGGGGGACTGGTATCTGATCTGCTCACAAGAAGTCTTTTTTCGTGAATGTCTCAAACTTCAAAAGCAAATGGATTCGAACGTGAACCAGAGCGCTGTGGTACAGCGGTTTGTTTACCATCCGGCAAGTCATCCCTTGCTTTGCGCTTTCACGCGGGCCGATGCCTTGAGTGCACTTCTTCAGAGTGTGGATGCGTATTGGAATCACGCGCAGGGCCAGCTGCGACAACCGAATCGCGAAGCGACATTAAACGATCGGCCTTTGCAGTGGGTGGCGCAGACGTTGCGCCAACGGCAATCGATTCACATGCAATTGTGGCGCACGGAAAAGGGATTCGTGCGCGGCACGCTTCGCATTGCTCCGCCGGAGTGAGTGTGTGCTATTCGGCGAGGGTACGTGTACGACGCCTGTGGAACGCATGAAGGGTTAATCGATCGGTGCCGTCATCAGCACCAGGCGGTCGCCTGTCGGGCTGGTATCGACTTGCGTGTACCAACCGAGATTGCGAACCGTGGCTGTATCGGCACGGATCAAGGCACGACCCAGTGCCTCATCTGCGCCATCTCCCAGGCGTCGCTCAAAAGACAGGGCCGGGCTTTCGATCGCCAGCATGAAGCGGCCTTGCGTCATGGCCTGTGTGACCTGGACTGATTCGCCCTCCTGGCGTGCTTGAGACAGGCGATCGAGCAATCGTCGCAGCACAAATCGTGCGGCCAGTGCATGGGCACCACCGAGCCCAAGGCTTTCCTGATGTTTAATCAGAATGGCATACAGCGCTTTGAGTGAATCGTTGTCGAGTGCGGATTCAATCCGGGCGGCGCGAAGATAAGCCAGCTTGCGTTCGGGCAGATTCTGGATCTGTTCGACCGTATGCGTTTCGAGTGTTTCGCCGCCGGACTGGCCGCCGTGATGGCTCAGCTTCCATAAGGCGCCGCCGATTTGCACGGTGGCATCCTCCTCGGTGTCTTGCGTGAAACGCTTGGCATTTTCGAGGGCCTCGGGTCCCCAATGAAAAGCCAGTCCGCTCAACTCGAGTTTTTTAGCCGATTGCATGGCCAGTGATTCGGCGAAAAAGATACAGCGGCTCACGGATAAACAGGCGGGTTTATCGAGCAGGCCGGCCAGAGGTGGGGTCAGATCCAAAGTTTTGAACAGTGTGTCGGGCACGCCGCAAATGATGGTGTGGCGTCCATAGGCATGGCAGTATTTGGCCAATTGGTTGGCGGCATAGACCACCTGGAAGGCTTTGCGGATTTCAGGCGGCATCGCTTCGATGCGTGGATCGTTCGGGCGATGGTGTAAACCGATGGCATCGACCAGTGTCGAAGGCAGCTTCCATTGTTGCGCCAGATACATACCCACGCCGGCATGATCCACGCCGAACAATTCGCGTTCGCGCTGCAGGAGTGTTGATTCGAGGCTGTGACCGGTGCCTTCCCAGAGTTGTCGGGCGATGGCGGGCATGCGGCTGTTGATGGCGATTTTTCCCAGATCGTGCAGCAGTCCGAGCGTGGAGGCGAAGCCGCGATCCACACCCGGCACGCGCCGGGCCAGATGATCGGCCAGCGAAGACACCGCCAGTGCATGAACCCACAAGTCATCGTGGTGATACGCGCCCGGTTCGATGGGAGCGGCCAGACCTTCGGCCAGTTTGAGCCGGACGACCAGCGATCGAACCGATGAAAATCCCAGCAGTGTGATGGCCTGATCGACCGAATGCACTTTGGTACTCAGGCCGTAAGCGGTGCTGTTCACGGCGCGCAAAAGCGCAGAGGCCAAACCGGGATCCTTCGAGATGATATTGGCCACGGTCGAGGCAGAAGAACCTTCATCGCCCAGGGCATTGAGAATGAGGTTTACCGTTTGCGGCAACGGGGGAATCTGATTCAAGCGATCGCGCACATCGCCAACCAGATCACCGTGATCATCTGCGGCCAGATCACCGAATTGTTCGGCCAGTTGAATGTGGGCTTCGTACGGAATGGAAAGAAAGCGCGTTGCTGAAGCCGGTGGAGAATCGAATTGATCCGAAGCGCGTTCGGAAGTGGTGGTGCTTTTAGAGGATGCTTTCGACTTGAACCAAGAAACCATGCGTACCGGCTCCTGTTAAATCACATCGAGATATGGCTTAGCCCGCGAACACCCACCGCATCCTTGTCGATGCTGAATCCACGAATGTTACCCGATGCACAGAATCACATTCGTTCAGGGTTAACCCCATTGTCTCTCTGTTGATCGGCAGGGACATCGATGGATCTGATCGCCATCCTTTGATGCGATCGCCGAGCAGGCGGTCATTTCTGCAATGCGTCGTGGGTGCTGAAACGCTCCATGCAGCAGTCGGTGTGCACGCGGCCAAAGGGGTTTCGATCTCCGCCGCGGGCATTCATCGTGAGACGAAGAGGCGATTTGTTTTAAGTGTTTAAAATTAAATGTGTTATGGATTCACGTGGCGCGTCGGTCGGATCGAATTTGTCCAAAAGACGCATCGGGCGGACATAGAAACATAGCGACTTTGGTTTGCATGGCGTTCAGGGCCTTTTATGACACGATGGGCTGGATCATTTTTCTGGAGAGGCATTTTAGGTCTGGCATGTTGTGCCATGCCCATGACGATTCAGGCGGCCGAACCAAATGCGGCTGATTTTGAATTCTTCGAAAAACGCGTTCGGCCGATTCTGGCCCAGCCGCTGTTATGACTGCCACAGTGCCGAGGCGAAAAAGCTGCGAGCCCATCTGCGTCTGGATTATCGCGCCGGGATGGGCAAAGGGCGGCGACAGCGGGCCGGCTTTGATCCCGGGTGATCCATTAAAGAGCTTGTTGATCCAGGCGGTGTCTTACACGAACGATGACTTGCGGATGCCGCCCAAGTCAAAATTGTCGCAGGAAGAAATCAACACACTGGTCGAGTGGGTAAAGCGTGGAGCGCCTGATCCGCGAGAAGCGTTGAGTGGCCAGGATCGGCGCGGCACCGATGAATTTGAATCGCGACGTCAGCATTGGGCTTACCAGGCAATGAGGCATCCTCAGCCGCCGAAGGTGGCTGATTCGACATGGTCTGAAAATCCCATCGACCGTTTTATATCGGCACGCTTGCAAGCCGAGAAATTAAAACCATCACCGATGGCCGATCGGCACACGCTGATACGGCGCGTGAGCTTTGATCTGATTGGTCTGCCACCCACGCCGGATGAAATCGAAGCGTTCGTCAATGACAATCGTCCCGATGCGTGGGAACGCGTGGTGGATCGACTCCTGGCTTCGCCATATTACGGGGAACGATGGGGCCGGCACTGGCTCGATCTGGTGCGGTATGCCGACACCAATGGTGCCGACGAAAACAAAACCTACGCCCATGCCTGGCGCTACCGCGATTATGTGGTGCGCTCTTTCAATGCCGACAAGCCATTCGATCAATTCGCACATGAGCAGTTGGCGGGCGATTTGTTGCCGGAGACTCAGGATGAATCTCTCCGCAATGATCGATTGATCGCTACGGGTTTCTGGCTGCTTGGCCCGAAAATGCTTGCCGAGCAGGATAAAGACAAGCTGCAGATCGATGTGGTCGACGAGCAGATGGATGTGCTGAGTAAAACCTTTCTGGCGCAGACGCTGACTTGTGCACGGTGTCACGACCACAAATTCGATCCGTTTTCGGCGAAGGATTATTACGCGCTGGCCGGTATTCTCCGCAGTACGAAATCCTTTGCCCATCTGAATCATGTTTCGCTCTGGAATGAACGCGCGGTAGAGACAGACGAATCGCGGGCTCTTCAGAAGCAGCACGATGAAAAGATGCAGCGGCTGGCCGAATTGGAAAAAAGAATCGAAGCGGTCAAAAAGGAATTCGGTGAGCTTGAAGACAAGAAAGGCGATCAAGCCAAGGCGCTCGACCAGGAACGCCGCGATCTTGAACCTGAAATCAAAAAGCTCAAGGCATTGAAATTCGAAGGGGCTGTGGCGATGGCCGTCGCCGAAAATAAGCCCGTCGATTTGCCGGTGCATGTGCGCGGCAGTCATCTCAATCTCGCCAAGACCGCTGAGCCACGCGGCACCCCGAAAGTGTTTGGGCAGATTTTGAGTGAAGCAACGATTGATCCGACTCAATCCGGGCGACTGGCTCTGGCTCAATGGTTGACTGAACCGGAGCATCCTTTGACCGCTCGCGTGATGGTCAATCGGATCTGGCAGGGTCATTTCGGATTTGGCTTGGTGCGAACGCCCTCCAATTTCGGTTTGCGCGGCGAGCAGCCCACGCACCCGGATCTGCTTGACTGGCTCGCACGTACTTTGATCAATGATGGTTGGTCGATCAAGAAAATGCATCGACACATGCTGCTGTCGCAAGCCTATCGCATGGCCAGTGATCACGATTCGGCATCGGCTGAAATCGATCCGGAAAACCGTTTATGGTGGCGGCAGAATCGTCGGCGTTTGGAGGCTGAACCGATTCGCGATGCGCTGTTGGCGGTCTCAGGCAATCTGGATCGCACCATGGGCGGCAGCTTGCTCACATCGGCCAATGATGCGTATTCGCGCGAGGGCGATCATTATCAGATGTCCAAACGGCGGGCGCTGTATCTGCCGATCGTCCGTGTGAACGGTTACGACATGTTCTCGATTTTTGATTACACCGAAAATGCCGTCCATGCGGGTCAGCGCGCCACGACCACGGTCTCGCATCAGGCCCTGTTTATGATGAACAGTCCGCTGGTGACGCAAGAAGCCAAGGCATTGGCGCAGGCGATTCTTGGATCAGGCGGCGATGCCTCCGAACGCGTGCGAGCCGTGTACCTTCGACTCTTTGCGCGACCCGCCGATGATTCAGAAGTGAAACGTGTCGTGGCTTATGTGGCTCAACTCACGCAAGCCGGTGACGGCGGGGCGACGGCGGAGCTGGAGGCATGGGCGGATTTCTGTCAGACCCTGATGGCCACCAACGAGTTTGTGTATATCCGATGAATCATTTTTCAAATTATCCTGATCGTGCGCTGAGTCGTCGTGAAATGCTGCGCCGAAGCGGTGTGGGCTTCGGCGGTCTGGCTCTCTCGGCCATGCTTGCAGAGCAGGCGATGGCAGCGTCGGCCGTGGGTTTGGGGGGGAGACATCACGTTCAGGAAACCGCATTTTCCGGCGCGTGCCAAGCGCGTGATCTTTTTATTGATGCACGGCGGCCCGTCGCATGTGGATTCTTTCGATTACAAGCCGCGCCTGTGGAAAGATGACGGCAAGGAAATGCCGATCCCCAAGCCGCGTGTGACGTTTGCCGACGGTGCCACAAATAACCTGATGGCCGGGCCATGGAAATTCAATCAGTACGGTGCGTGCGGAGCGTGGGTCAGTGATCTGTTTCCGCATGTGGCACGTCACGTGGATGATCTGACGTTCGTGAAATCATTGCACGGGTCGAATGTGGCGCATGGTGGTGCCATGCTCAAGATTCACACCGGATCTGATACGTTCGTGTGGCCCTCCATCGGCGCTTGGGTCAGTTACGGATTGGTTACTGAGAATCAAAATCTGCCGAGCTTTGTCACTATCGATCATTCGCTGGGGCACGGCGGCGTGAACAACTTCGGGTCGGCCTTTTTGCCGGCCGCTCATCAAGGCACGCGCATCGGGGGCGGGATGGATGACACCATTCGCTATCTGAAAGGCGCGTGGCCGCCGCGCAACGCCGTCGGCTCGATCTATTGGCCCGTATGAATCAGGAGCATCTGGCGGCCACCGGCGGCGTGGATGCTGATCTGGAAGCGCGCATCGAATCATTTGAACTGGCGTTTCGCATGCAATCCGAAGCACCTGAAGTCATGAATTACCGGGACGAATCCGAAGCCACGCAGCGGCTATACGGCCTGGATGAAAAACACACCGAAGGTTTTGCCCGTCAGTGCATTCTGGCGCGACGCATGGCCGAGTCGGGCGTGCGCTTCATCCAGTGTTCGCATCACTACTGGGATCAGCATTCGGATTTGAAAAAGAAGCATGGCGAGTTGGCCGCCCAAGTCGACAAGCCGATTTCCGGATTGCTTGCCGATCTCAAACAGCGCGGTCTGCTGGAAGACACGCTGGTGATCTGGGGCGGCGAATTCGGTCGCACGCCCACCGCCGAAAAGAAAGACGGGCGCGATCACAATCCGTACGGCTTCACTTGGTGGATGGCCGGGGCCGGTCTCAAGCCGGGATTTTCATACGGTGCGACCGACGAATTCGGCTATTACGCCGAGCGTGACAAAGTACACATTCACGATCTGCACGCCACCATTTTGCATTTGATGGGCATTGATCATGAACGATTGACTTATCGTTATGCCGGTCGGGATTTTCGACTGACCGATGTCGAAGGCGATGTGGTGCATGACTTGATGGCTTGATCGGTTCACCTAAAGAACAAATGAATAGTGTCGGACCTGTGTCCATCAGTTTTTCAATGGCGACAGAATCTGATCGGCGATGATTCTGAGATTGTCTTTGCCGAGAAATTGAAAAGACGGCATGGGGGGCAGGTTGGGGTTTTTGTTCTGCGGATTCATAGCCCAGGTCACGATGCCATCGGGATTGTTGGCATAGCGGCTGACGAATTTCGGCCAAGGGTGGGCCCACCACACGCAGGGTTGGATGGTGGCAGGCCGAGCATACATGCAGCATCGAAGTTGATGTGGGGGTAGAAGGAGCATCCATTTTTCGATCTGTGATTTTGGCGATGTTTTGATAGCCGGGGAATTCGGTGAACGGTTTTCCAAGGTGATGTAGTGTGGCGAAGACTTCGATACGACTTGCGCCGTCGGAATAAAGATGCAGCTGATGGACCGGTTGAAGTTGCGGGATTTCGATGAACAACTGCGTGCCATCCCCGAGGCGTTGCACGGAGCGAATCACCAGGCGGTCGTGTCCGGGGCGATTGGGATCGATGGTGGAGAATTCATCCGATCCATAGCCGGGGCCGTATTGATAGTTCCATTGCTGAGCGAACCATCGTTCCGCCTGGGCCGTGGTTTCGGATTGGGGTTCGGCAAAAGTCAGGAGAAGTCCATTGCTTCGAGTTTCAAAGCTGATGGGGTAGGGATAGGTTCCACCGGTATGGCGCACGCGTTGTAATGAGCCGTCTTTCAGTCCGTAGTTGCCCCAGCCTTGTGAGCCGGCCACATAGAGTTGTCCGTCATAAGGTGAGAATCGCCCGCGATGGCCACCGGATAAAAATTCGCCGTGCATCGGAATGGCGGCACCTTGTGATTTGCCGTCAATGACTTCGCGCAGAATTAGAAAATGCGTGGCGAATCCCATCGAAAAGTGAATCCAGCGATCTTTCACCGGTCCCCATCGGTCACTCTGGATATAGACTTCGCCGCCGGATGAATTGTCTGCGCCGCGCGGTAGATAGAGCATCGGTGGTGTGTAGGCATGGCCTTGGTCGACAGGGCCTTTTGCGCCGAAGTATTGACCTTGGCTCATATCGCAGATGGCGCTGGCCGGTGTCCAGTTGCCTTCCTGCACGGTGGTGAGCACGACGGATCCATCCGGTGAGATGTCGAGACCATTGGGATTGCGCAAGCCATTGCCGAGCACTTCGAGTGTGGTGCCGTCGGATGAGACGCGGCAAACCCCTTGATTGCCCGAGGCAAAATACCATCGGCCTTGGGCATCGCGCTGAAGACCTGTGATGAAATCGTGGCCGCCCGCTGAAGTATCGTGCGCATTGAACACGCATTGATAGAAATCAGCTTCGTCATCGTGGTTCAGGTCGTGGAGTGCCACGATCTGATCGCGGCACATCACATGAATGACACCCTCGACCACCTTGAGGCCAAGGGGTTGATGAAGACCTGCGGCAAATCGCTTCCATCTCAGCTCGGAGAGATCTTCTTTGACGACATCACAAATCCAGACATCGCCATGCATGTTGCAGAGGACCAAGCGATTTTTGGAGAGACAATCCAGATCACCGACGAAAAACAGAGACTTCCAGGGGTTTTCATAAGGCAATGTGAATGTATCGATGGCATAAGGTCGGTCATCACCCAATTGGCCTTGCGTGATGATTCGATCCGGCCATTGCGGTGGGGCAGATTGGGGTTTGAGAACAATGCGTTCCTGGATCTTGCCATCGACCACGACGGCAGTGCGGTATTTTTGATCGCCATTTTCAAGCGACACAAAGATGACGCGATCGTTTTCACGATACAAGCCCAAGTAGCGTGCGCCTTTGGTGGGAGGCTCGGCGTGCCTGACCGGGATCGTGTCATCGCTGCCAATGGGAATGCCGTGCATCAAGCCATAGCGGACATCCGACCAGCGGGCGAGCGGGCCATGCCAGCCCAGTTCGAACTGCAGCGTGTCCTGATTGAAAACGACGTTGACTTGTTCATTCAATTGCACACTGACCGCGCGAGCGATGGTCTTGCCCGCGCCGCGAAACACGCCACTGACCATGGAGCCGTGAACGATGTCGCGCACCCGGCTGTCTTTCCATGTTTCCTGATCGTTTTGATTGCCCCAATGACCTAGTTTTCCACCATCGAGGCCGGGATAAGCAGGTAACAGAGTGGGCGAGGCGGCCGGTGTCATCGTGCCGTAAAACGCGGCTTGTTTAGCGTAAAAATCGTAGAGGCGATCGCGGTTGACCGGTGCTTGCCAATAAGGATTGGATGTGGGATCCAGCGGTTCGCGGCCAAAAGACACCGCCGGGGTTTGTGGCGGGGCGTTGGTCTGAGGAGTGGATGCCGTTTCTGAAAGAGGTTTGGCTTTCGGTATAGGGCGGTTGCCACCTGAACCGGGTTGAAGCATTTCTTTTTTGAGCCACTGCAAACCATCGAGGTTGTCCTGCAGAGCTTGCTGGCTGTCGAGTTGTTCCTGGTGATCGAGAATACCGATCGGACCGTCATAACCACTGGCCACCACCGCCTTGAGCATGTTCAGTTCGTGTTGGCCTTGAGCCAGTGGCAGAATTTTGGGTTGGGCTCCTGCATTCATGCCGTTGATGTTCAGGCAGTGCAGGTAAGGCTTCATCAGCGCCAGAACCTGTGGCCAGTCTTCGATGTGACCGTGACCGTGGTGCCAGTTGTAGACAATGCCCACGTGTACATGGCCCCGATCGCGGAGTTGTCGGCACACGGCTACGAGGTTTTCAGGTTCGCCGCCCCAGCCGCCGTGGTTGTAGAGGCTGAGCTTGCAACCCAACTCTGCCGTACGTCGGGCAATCGCTTCGAGAGATTGTGCGGCGGCAGCGACTTTTTGTTCCTGCGTATCGCCGTTAGGACTTCCCAGAATGCGCCAGATCTGCGGATGCAGATCATGTTTTTTGAACAGGGCAAAAGCCTGATCGTGGCCTTCCCAAAAGGCGAACATTTCGATGCCGCGTTTTTTGTACTGGAGAATTTCCTCTTCGAACTGGGCCACATGTTTGGGGCGCCAATCGTAGGCGCATCGACGCAACCCCAATGTGACGAGCATTTCGGCGCGATGTTCAGGCGTGCGTTGTTTGGCATCGAATGGAACGATGCACCAGGGCACCAGTTTTTCAGGGTTCAGATTGTCCGGAAGTTCGGCTGCCGACAGTGAACCGGCGGCGGCCAGCATGAGGATCAGTGCGGTGGCAGAGTGGATTTTCATCGGTATCTCGGATTTTGCGGTCAAAAGTGTCGAGCCGGTTCAGGCCGCCGGTTGAGCCTTCCATATTAGTGGCGCCATGGTAGCGCAGACTATAGGAATTGCGGCCAAGATTATGACAAAATCGGCGTCGAGATTTTGAGGAGATCATAGAGACAAAAAGCACTCACTTAATTTCCTTGACTCAGAGATGCGGTGAATGCCGAGGTGTGGGTTAAACTGGTTTTGGAGATAGGTGGGTGTCTTAGATTTCTTTAGATTTCTAGATTTCTTCTGACCCGCCCCCACGATTCATACAACACTAAAAGGCCGCACAGCACCTGAGGTTACAGGCCGCCAGCGCCTGAGGCCGTGTTGCTTGCTGAGCCCGGCTCAGCAAGCAATGAAGATCAACGATCCGCTATCATTTAATGTTGTATGAATCGTGGGGGCGGGTCAGGCCATTGCAAATGGGTGCCGTCTCCTGGAATCCGAAAGGGCGAACAAAAGATTATGGCGATTCATAGGCAATTAGTGATTAGGGACGGAGCGGCAAGGCCGCCACGCACGAAGCATGCTCTCATGTTTTTGGCATTGGCAATGCTGTTGGTTGTCAGCAAGGTTGCCGCCATTGACACCTCTCGCAACAACACCGACACCACGGCGAATAGAACTCAAGCTTTGATCGCCCAGAGAGATCAGGACGGAGACGGACAGCTGTCCGCAAAGGAGTTTCCTCTTGATCCGGCGATGTTCAAATCAATGGATGGAAACAACAACGCACTCATCGATCTAGATGAATTGTCTCCACCGCTTCGCTTGTGGCACCAAGACTTGATGCGGCGACAAGAAGATTTATGGGCCCTGCGGGATCGTCACATAGATCCAAGGATCCAGCGGGTAAACGATCATGGGCCGTGGCCTTTTGCGGAGGAGGATCTGAGGCTTCTGTTCGGCCGTAAATTTAAGGATCGCTTTTTTCAGGTCCAGGGTATTTGCATTGAACACCCCGATATCACAGACCAAGACCTGTCGCTGCTCACCCCATTTCGAAATGAAATAGATCATCTCGATGTAAACCAATCCGATCTGTCACGCGAAGGATTCGCCAAGCTAGGAGAGTTACCCAATATCATTTGGCTTGGTATTCGACAGCCGGGGCTTACTGATTATGCAATGGCCTCATACTCAAAATTGACGCACCTGAAGTATCTGTATGTACAGGACTCCAAAATATCAGACGAAGGTATTTGGATACTCCGCCACAATCAATCACTATCTTTGGTTGCATTGGATGGCTCGGGCATCACCAGTCAAGGGATGTCTTGCTTGGCATTTTGGCCCAACCTCACCCACCTATCTCTTTCTCGCACTCAAATAGACAACGAGGGCCTCGCCCACCTTAAAGACGTCGGCAATCTTCAATCGCTTGATATTTCCAACACTCAAGTCGGCGACGCCGGCCTCAAGTCCTTGGTGCCGCTAACTAAACTCTACGAGCTAAATCTGAGCGGACTCAATATTACGAGCGAGGGGCTATCCGAGATCGATCGCCTGGATAACCTGGCCGACCTTTACCTTGACCGCGTAACGATTACAAAATCGGTAATCGCAGCGTTGGGTGAGTTGGATCGGCTCATGAGGTTGTATTTGCGCGGGTGCGATATTGAAAGAGACGCGCTCCTCGGTATGGAGGGCCTCCACAGTCTTGATAGCCTGGATTTGCGCGAATCGCGTTTCGAAGAGAACGAAATTCGGCATGTCATCCTAGCCCCAAAAATCAAACACCTGTCTCTGCCCAAGCACGTTGGGCGCGATTTCGCGGCGACCCTTTTCGTGTAGATCGGGCCCTCCCGCACTGCGCATTTACGAGTGACCTTCAGGTCGAGGGTATCACTGAGCGGCTAAACTATTTTGCGGCAGAATCACTGAGTTTTGATTGGTCCGGTATCCGTCTGGATCCGAAGAGGGCGGGGAGAATCTCTGAACTCCGATTTCTTCATGTATTGAATCTCTCCCGGTCAACATTTGAGCCGGGCGCCCTTACTGCTCTCGCCAATACAGAAGGTCTGTACCATCTTTCCCTCGCCAATACATCCATTGATGATGCGGGCCTCGACCATTTCAGGCGAAATCGACAGCTCAGGACCTTAGTTCTCGCTGGAACAGGCGTAACGGATGACAGCCTGGAATACCTCATAAGATTCCGGAACCTCGAGTGGCTGGATTTGAGCGGGACTAAGTTTTCAGGACCTGGGCTTCAATACACAAACAGGCTTGCGGCGCTTAAGGGTCTCGTCTTGAACGATACGCCGTTGGACGCAAAATGGCTGTCCGAGGTCGTTGGGTCATTCAGCATCGAATCGCTGTACTTGTCCAACACCCAAATCACGGATTGGAGCATCGAGGCTATTAGCAAAATGGCCCGCCTTTCGGTTTTGGATTTGTCGGGAACCTTGATTTCGGATGCAGGCATTCAGCATTTGTCGGAATCTGCCCACCTGCATTCGCTGTCCCTAAGGGGGACCAAGCTGACCGGGCAGTCCATTCCATCCATCAAGAACATTCGCGGCCTGAAATACCTTGATATACGTGGCACACCGATGGC
Organism: uncultured Phycisphaeraceae bacterium; assembly: GCA_942491355.1. GTDB lineage: Bacteria > Planctomycetota > Phycisphaerae > Phycisphaerales > Zrk34 > CALOAZ01. Next base: position 14,275 of record CALOAZ010000108.1, on the reverse strand, counting down.
TGAAGAAGACGCCAGTCAATGGCAAAGCGAGCTCTCTCATCTGCAGATTATTACGGACTGACGTTGCAAGTCCTCGAAACACATTGGATGATTAACAGATTCCTCGCCTCGCGCCGGTGTATAGCGGTCTGATGGCCCAGCCGCTTGTGACCGAATTGGCTCGAGTGGCGCACCAGGCAATTCGACGCCTTCGGGAACATCACGCCGTAAGTAATCATCGACTGTCACGAACAACGCGAAACCCCGTGTAGGTGAAGGCATCAGAAGCTTCGCCGTAGGCGGCGTGAATGGCGGGTGTCGGCCAGATACCGGCGGCAAGCAGTGTGGCAATCAGCACGACGGAATAAGCTCATGGGTGATGATTCATAGGTGATTCGCATAAGAAGGTGACTGCGAGAATCGACGTGCGACGCGTTTCGATCGCATGATGATGACGCTTATTCATCTATAGAGCATTCGTCGCAGCATGGGTATTTTGAGGGGCTTTGTCGGCGCCACGCTGGGTAAGTGTTCGGGTCGCCTCATCGGGTATGACATGAGCGGCATAGCGTTTGCGAAATTGTTGCGGCGTCACGCCCATGAACTGCTTGAAGGCTTTGGTCATGTAACTGTGGTCGCAAAACCCGCAATCGATGGCGATTCGGGAAATAGCGTCTGAGCGATGAATCAGCGCCTGGCAAGCCAGATGCACGCGCAGCTTTCGAATGTATTGAATGGGTGTCAATTGAAAGTATTTTTTAAAGCGCCGCTCGAAGGCGCTGACCGATAGATTGGATTGTCGCGCCAGTTCGCCGATGGAAATGGTTTTCTGAATATGGCTTCGAATGTATTGCACCACATCGGCCATGTCTTGGTAGGGGCCGAGGGTGGCTTGAGTGGCACTCACGTTTCGAGTGAAGCCGGTGGTGCCCGCCATCTTGCCGGCGCAGTTTCGAAGCGGCATCTTGGTGGTGATGAACCACCCGACGGATTCATCCTGAAGGCTGTTGAGTTCAATGCGGTTGATGACGCGATGTCCTTTGAGGACCAGGGCGTCATCCTTGACGAATTGATCGGCGAGATAGGCGGGCGACAGATCGTGGTCTGTTTTACCGGCGACGTCTGCCACCGAGCTCAGGTCATAGCTTTCAAGAAAGCATGTATTGGCATGCATGTAACGACCTGATGAATTCTTGATCCAGAACTGCACGTCAGGCATGTGATCAAAGAGATGACGCACGCCCGCGTGATCCAGGCTTTGAATAAAGCGAGAGGCTTCTGGTTTTTTTCGGAGATGCCGTCATTCACACCTGTCATCGATGGGCGATCTGTGGCCTACAGCATAGCTGGGCAGAAACGCCATGTGCCGGATTGAAAAAGCCGCGCCTCTGGCCGAGGCGCGGCTTTTAAATTTAACGAGGTTGGATCCTTACTTGGTGTAAGGAATCTTCCCATCAGAGATGGTGTCGACGCGGATGGCCTTCGGCGGGCCGAATCCTTCGGCGCCACCCTTGGCGACGGCTTCGTCTTCATCCACGCCATCGCCGCTCACGCCGATGCCGCCCACGAGCTTGCCGTTCTTGTAGAGCGGCAGGCCGCCGGGGAATTCGATCAGGCCGGGATTCGAATTCGAGTTGCCGATTTGCCACAGCGGCGCACCGGGCTGGCTCAGCACGCCGATGGTGCGGCTGGTCAGGGCGTTTTCGCCACTGCTGAATGACATCGCGGTGTAGGCCTTGGCGTGGGCGATCGAAATGCTGCCGTACCAGGCATCCGCCATCGATCGACGACCGATCACCTGGCCGCAGGTGTCAAGCACAAAGATGTGCATGCGGGTCATCTGCTGCTTGCCTTTGGCATCCACGCGCACCAGCGAGGGCTGCTTGCCGGCAGCCGCTTCGGCCTGGTCGAGAATCTTCGTGACCTCGGCCACCGAGAGGCCCTTGCCGCTGACGTCGGGGATATACAGAGCTGAGTTGCATCCGCCGGCCGAAAATACCAGAGCCAGAAGGGCGGCGGTGAACAATGAACGCACGTGGGGCATGTCAGTCTCCAGAGTAAGTGTGTTTTGGCATTTCCCGAACATGGGGGTTTCGTCATGAAACGGTCAATTTGTCTGCCAGAGGCCGAAAAAAGTTTTGAGTGGTTTCTGGGCAATGACCTCACCGGCCGGTGGTTTTGGCGCACAGGCGGGGGTTGGCGTAACGACAAAGAATGTGTTGTTTTTGCCGAAGCGCGATTAAGTCCTATGGAGCCTTGGCGATCGCTCTACGCCGTTCATTTCTGATCACCAGGGTCGCGCTGGCCGGAGGCATGATTGAGAAAGCGGAACAGGTCGCTGTGGGTCGAAAAAATCAGCGTGGTATCTGATCCAATGACTTTTTTGTACGTTTCCATTGTTTTGGTGAAGTCGTACAAATCGCGTGCTTGAGGGGATTGGTTGTAAGCCGAGGCATAAATCTCGGTGGCTTGGGCATCGGCAGCGCCCTTGATTTCCAACACATGCTTGTAGGCCGCTGATTGGATCTCGTTCAGATCGTGCTCTTTGTTGCCAAGGATTTTGGCGGCTTCGCCTTCGCCCTCAGAGCGGAAGCGGGAAGCAATTTGCTGCCGTTCGGAGATCATTCGATCGTAAATCTTCTCGACCACGCTGCGGTTGTAGTTGATTCGTTTGAAACGAATGTCCAGCAGTTCAATGCCGAATTCTGCGAGTTTGCCTTTTGCCTCTTTCTGGATTTCCTGCTCGATCCAGGTTCGGCCCTTGGTGATGGTGTTCAGGACGCTGAGATTGGCGTCGACCAGCGTCTCATCTCGAGCGGGAGTGCGATCTCGGGTGGTTCGGATGACTTCCACCAGATTGTGCTTCGCGATGGCGTTGCGCGTTTCGCTGCCGAGGATGTCATCCAGTCGCGACTGAGCGCTGCGTTCATCGCGCAGGCGTCGGAAATATTCCAGCGGGTTGGTAATGCGCCAGCGACCGAAGGTATCGACCGAGATGTACAGCTTGTCGCGCGTGGGCATTTCGGTGCGCTGACCATCCCACTCAAGAATATGCTTGTCGATGCGGTTGACCTTTTGGATGAACGGAATCTTGAAGTGGAGGCCAGCCTCAACGATGGGGTCGCCGATGGGTTTGCCGAACTGCGTGATGATGACCTGTTCGGTTTCGGTGATCGTATAGAGCGTGCTGCTCAACACCAGATAAGTGGCGATGATCAGAATCAGAAGCCCGGTGGATAAAAGGCGAGATTTCATTTCAGGCCTCCATTGACAGGGCCATTGGTACCGAGATTCAGCATGGGCAAGAGTCCTTTGACATCCTCATCGATCACAATCTTCTTGCGCACCGTAGCGAGAATCTCGCCCAAGGTTTCCAAGTACAGGCGTTGCCGGGTGACCTCCGGGGCTTTGTTGAACTCGACCAGCAGGGCGTTGAATGCTGCCACATCACCCAGCGCTTCATTGATGCGCTTTTTGGCGTAGCCTTCGGCCGCTCGAATTTCACGGTCGGCTTCACCGCGAGCCCTGGGGATGGCTTTGTTGTATTCGCCATTGGCGATGTTGATGGCGCTTTCTTTTTCTTGCTGAGCCTGGTTTACCTCGTTGAATGAGGCCTGGACCTTCACCGGCGGGTTTACATTTTTGAGTTGCACTTGATCGATTTTGATACCCATCTGGTAGTTCTTGACCAGAGCCTGAAGCTTTAAAAGTGATTCGCTTTCAATGTCTTGTCGGCCGATGGTGATAACTTCGTCAACGGTGCGATCACCCACGACCTCGCGCATCACGCTTTCGGATGCGTCGCGAAGAGTGGCATCGGGGTTGCGGACCTTATAGAGATAGTGTTCGGGCTTTTCGATGCGGTACTGGATGACCCATTCCACCATGGCGGCGTTGAGGTCGCCCGTGACCATGGCTTTTTCGTCGTTGTTTTCAGCCACCGATGTGGATTGCCAGGGATTGGTCGCCCCGGGCGTGCCGAAACCAAATTCGAGCTTGAGCTGTCGCTTGACGGGGACAATATCGACCGTGTCGACGCCCAAAGGAATCTTGAAATGCAGCCCCGAGGGCACCGTGTCATGGAATCGACCAAAACGGAGTACCACGCCTTCGGATTCGGCGGGCACGGTGTAGAAGGCCGTCCATGCCACGAGCAGCAACAGAATCACGCATGATCCGATGACGATGGGCCATAGCTTTGGCGGCTTGAAGTCCGGCATATTGAATTCCAATTGATGGGCCATAGGTCAATGAGCTCAAAGAGTTTCTGAATGGTTTTGAGGCATGATAACCGAGTCTGAGATCCAAGGGTGCTTTCGATGCCCAGGCGGGCGGTACATGCGAATGCTGCAGAGATGGATCAATGGGGTGGCGTGTTGGTTTGCGAGATCACGTTGATGGATCTTGTCGTGCCAGATTGAAGTTGATGCGCTGTTGTCATTTGGAGCTTGCGCGAGGTTGCTTCGTTTGATTTCAATTTTGTGGTGTCGATGCAAGAGGTGATGAGTTCAGAGGATTTGGCGATGCCATCTACATTGTCGCCGCTGTCTGCCTCATGGCTTGATGGGGCAGCGGCTTCTAGATTTTTGAATCTTGTTGTGGCGATCGGGTGCTTCGTTTAGCATGGCTGGGAATGTGGCACCAGAAACAAGCCGATTGATCGCAATTGGGCTCAATCGGCAGTGCATTGGGCGTGGGCGGGGCGGGACCTAATTAAAGGCGTGCAGGATCGGGGGGCGGGTTTGGAGCCCTCGGGAACCCCCTTTATTAAGCCTGGAGTGGGATTGGAGACAGAAATCGCGTCTGGAGCAGAGTTTCCGGGCAGAGACTTAATAATTTTTATTTACATCTGCGTACATCGAATTAAAATATGCATGCAATGAACGAGCACCGGCACTCCTGCCCAATCGCCGGCTCCGCTCGCTGAGAAAAATCACCCGTGTTTTGTTTGAACATTTGAATAATTGCGGATCTTCCTTTTTAGGAGAAACCGACCATGGCGATTGGCCGCACACTTCATCGGCGCACTTTGCTGCGAGGTTCCGGTGCCTGCATGGCACTTCCATTCCTAGATGCCATGGTGCCGGCGGCGGTGGCCGCCGGGCGCGAAACAGCCGAAGTGGCACCGATGCGCATGGCGATCACGGTCACACCGTGGGGATTCTGGGAGCCGACCTTTCGTCCCAATGGTTCGGGCTCGAATTATAAAATGCCCGAGGTGCTGGCGACGCTGAATAAACACCGCCGTCACATGGCGGTCTTTAGTGGATTGGATCACGGCCTGAAGGGCGGTCACGATGCGATGCATACCGTGCTGACGGGCGTGCATAACCGCGGCCCGTATCAATCGCCGATGGAAGAGAATCCCAATGGCGTGATGTCGCTGGATCAGCGCGCCGCTGAGCATGTGGGTTACGGCACGCGTTTTCCGTCAATGTCATTGTGGCACGCCCGCGATTATTCGTGGTCGCGCTACCGCATTCCGATTCCGGCCGTGCGCGGTGGTGTGGAAGGTGTGTACAAGCAATTGTTCATTGATAACACCAGTCCCGCGCAGCGCCAGCAGCAGGCCGAGAATCTGCTGGCACGCAACAGCGTGCTCGACTTGGTGAAATCGGATGCCGACAGTCTGCAGCATCGTCTGGGCACGACCGACCGCAAAAAGCTCGATGAGTATTTCACGGCTGTGCGCGAAACCGAACGCCGGATCGCCTCTTCGGCTGATTGGCTCACGAAGCCGCGCCCGAAGGTGGATATGGCGATGCCGAGCAACGGCATGTCGGTCAATGATGAATATCCCATCTGGTACGACATGATGTTCCTTGCGCTGCAGACCGATCAGACCCGTGTGGTCACGCTCGGTGTGCCGGGTGATGGCTGGCAGTCGGTGGATGGCGTGACCAACGGTAATCACCATGCGCTGGGCCACGATGGCACGGTCGCGCAGCTCAATGCCATCGAGAAGTATCAGCTCGCGAATTTCGGGCGATTCCTCGACAAGCTCAAAGAAAGCAAGGATCTCGACGGGCGTTCGATGTTCGATACGACCATCAATCTGATGATCAGCACCATGCAGGATTCGGGGCGTCGACATGGCACGAATGATCTGCCGATCATCATGGCCGGTGGCGGCTTCCGTGTGGGCGGTCATGCCAAGATGAAGCGCGGCATGCCGCTGAACAATCTTTACCTGTCGATGTTGCGCCGTTTCGGGGTTGAAACCGATGTGTTCAACACCAGCAAGGGCACGCTGCCGGGACTGAGCGCCTGACCGACCGGAGTGCGGGCGGATTCGGCATAGAGGCCGGGTATCCGTGGGTCAGTTGTTCGTTTTGACAGTGAAGGAGTGGTGCATGCTCCACGGCCGATCAGGTGGAACCTTGAAGCTGAGTGGTTGGGTGGCGCTGTGTGCCGTGATTCATCTCGGCGCTCTTTTGGCGCAAGCCGATACGGTGTCGCTCAAAAGCGGTGAAGATTACGAAGGCGCAATCGTCCGCAAGACGGCGATCAGCGTACTCTTTGATGTGATCGATTCTCGCGGCAATAAGAAGCGTCGCAGTTTTCCATGGACACAAATCGCCACATTGCGTGAAGGGGCCGCGCCCGCGGCACCCGACAAGCCCGCACCTGCTTCGGCCCCGAAGCCCGGTACGGCAGCTGTGCCGACTCCGACTCCGACGCCTGCGCCCGGTCGCGGCCTGACCGGATCGGCCTCTACCGTACTCGGACCGTTTGTCGAAAAATATTGCGTCTCCTGTCATGGCCCTGAAAAGCAGAAGGGCAAGTTGCGATTGGATGGCCTCGCCTTCACGCCGACGCAGATCGACAACTATGAACAGTGGCAGGAAGTGCTCGCGCAGATCGATCTCAATGAGATGCCGCCCGAAGATCATGACACCCGGCCGACGGCTGAAGAGCGAAAAGCCATTTCGGAGTGGCTCACGCCATCCCTGAAGTCGGCCCGTGTGGAGAAGGTGCGATCCAACGGCAAGACGGTTTTGCGTCGACTCAATCGTGCGCAGTATCGCAACACGCTTCGTGATCTGATGAAGATCGATGTGAGCGGCCAGAATGATCCGACCGTGGATTTTCCTCCGGACGAAACCGCCGACGGTTTTTCGAATGTGGGCAGTGCGCTGCTGATGTCGGATCTTCTGATGGAGAATTATCTCAGGGCGGCGGAAGCGGCGATGGCGCGTTCACCGGTCAAGCCCAGTTCGGATCCTGAAGTCATTCGGGCATTCGCCACGAAAGCTTTTCGTCGACCGGTGACCACGGCGCAGATTGCACCGTATCTGCTCAAGGCCGATGGCAAGGCGACCGAGCCGCTGCGTATTTATCAGGCGATTCTCTGTTCGCCGCGCATGGTGTATTTCGGGGAAACACCGGGTGATTTGGATGATTACGCCGTGGCGTCGCGCTTGTCGTATTTTTTATGGAGCACGATGCCGGATGATACGCTCTTCTCGCTGGCCGAGCAGGGCAAGCTGCGCGATCCGGTGGTGATTGCTCAGCAGATCGATCGCATGCTGAAGGATCCGAAATCGGATGCATTTATTCATCAGTTCGTCTGGGAATGGTTGAAGCTTCAGAACATGATGGATATGCCGCCGGAGAAGAAGCGGTTTCAGGCTTTTTATGACGATAATCTTGGGCCGTCTATGATTGGCGAGACCATGACATTCTTTCGTCACGTGCTGATGGAAAACCGACCGGTCACTGATTTTCTGGATTCGGATTACACTTTTGTGGATGCCAAGCTGGCCAAGCATTACGGCATCAAAGGTGTGAGCGGATCAGAATTTCAAAAGGTGTCTCTGGCCGATCATCCGATGCGCGGTGGTTTATTTGGTCAGGCTTCGGTGCTGGCCACGACGACCGATGGGATGTCGACCACGCCGATTTATCGCGGCAAATGGGTGCTGGCCGCTCTGATGGGGACTAAATTGCCCAGCCCGCCGGCAGAGGTGCCGGATCTGCCGGATGTCACCGGTGCCAAGACCATTCGTGAGCGTCTCGACATGCATCGCAACGTGCGCGAGTGTGCGGTATGCCATGTCAAGATTGATCCGCTGGGTTTTCCATTCGAGGCCTTTGACCCGATCGGCGCTTACCGTGAGAAGTACGACAATGGTCGTGATGTCGAGACCTGGGGCAAGATGTCTGGCGGGTCTTACAAGGATGTGGTGGGCTTCAAGAAGATCATGCTTAAGAAGGCTGATGAATTCGCCTTCAATCTGGCCAAACAATTGATGACCTATGGCGCCGGTCGCACGATGGAAGCGAGTGATCGCAGTGATATCCGGAAGATTGTTTCAGAGACCGAAGCCAAGGGGTATGGACTCAAAGACATGCTGATCCGTATCTGCACCGATCCGATGTTCCTGAGTAAATAAAATCGGGTGCGGTCCCTGACCGGTGGATTCGGCGTCAGGAGCAAAGGTGTATCGGATTTCCACCGGTCGTCTGATCGTGGCAAGTTCGAACGTAACTATCGATATTGGAATTAGTTGGCGTCATTCGGATGGGATCCATCTGATGCGCGATTCATTTCATGCGGGCCGATCCATGTCCCGGTCGAAGGGATGTCAGGCCTATGATGGCTGGAACTGGCGAGAAGTACCGGCATGAAAACGGCTTATGTCTTTTTGGCCTGCGGGCTTGTGCTGAGCATGATGGGGTGGGATGCCGCTGCGCCGGTCTCAGCCGCCGGCCTCGATAATCTGCGGGCCCTGGCCGCGGAATACCGGCGCGACGTGGCCCCGATCGTGGATCAGTTCTGTCTCGACTGCCACATGGACGATGATCCGGCGGGCACCATTTCTTTTGAGGGACTCGACACGCCTGAAAGGCTGTTTGCACTCACCAAAATCTGGTTGAAGGCGGCGCAGACCCAGCAACACAAGCAGATGCCGCCGCCGAAAAAAACCAAGCAACCCGATGACGCGCAGCGCCAGAAACTGATGGCCTGGGTTCAGAAACTGGATCAGACGCTTGGCGCCATCGATCCGTTTGATCCCGGCCCGGCGCAGGTGCGGCGACTCAACCGTCTTCACTACGAACGATCGCTGCGCGATCTGTTCGGTCTGGAACACGACATCGCTGCTGAAGTGGGTTTGCCGGATGATCCGCGCGCTTTCGGCTACGACTCGATCGCCAATGCGCTGGATATTCCGGAATCGCTTTTTGAAAAATATGTGATGGCGGCTGATGCGATTTTGGATCGTGCGATCGACACGAAGCCCATGACGCGTCGATGGAATGGCCCGACGCTGGAGCATGCGCTGGAGGGCACAATGCCCGAAGGCAAAAGCAAGGATGGACCTGTTCCACCGCCGACCTCGGTGGATGGCGCATTGCGCATTTTTCGTGTGAATGCCGAAATACCCTTGGCCTTCGAAGCACCTCAAGCCGGCACGTATCGGATTTGCGTTCAGGGTTGGGGGCACAAGGGGCCGAACTGGATTCAGTGGCGACCTGATCTCGGGATCAAGATGGGCGATCAAATTCGTCGTTCATTTCCGATGGTGCACACCGAAGCCATGCCCGGCGACGTGGATGCTCTGATTGATCTGCCTGAAGGTCCGGCTCAATTGAGTCTTGTCTTCACCAATGCCGTGCATGGTCCGGGCTGGGCGAGCAATCAAGATCGCTTTCGGACGCTGGGTCTGGAGTGGATTGAGGTCTCCGGACCCGTGGCACGCAGCGGTGCGGCCGGATTTGCAGGCACACCAGCGTATTTTTTTTGTGGAAGTCGGTGACAAGCCACGCGAAGCTGCCGTTCAGATCGTCCAGCGATTTGCGGGTCGGGCATTCCGGCGACCGGTGAAATCGGATGAAGTGGAACGCCTGATGACGATCTACGATCAGGCGGTGTCGCGCAAGATGAATCATGAAACTGCCGTGCGTTATGTGCTCAAGGCGGTGCTGCTTTCGCCGTATTTCCTGTTCCGGATCGAAGCAGATGCCACGGCCCAAGGCGCTCAGCCGGTATCTGGCCATGAACTGGCCACGCGATTGAGTTATTTTCTCTGGGGCACGATGCCCGACGCCGCGTTGCGTGCTGCGGCGGATGCGGGGGATTTGCGCCAACCCGACGTGCTGCGTCAGCAGATAGATCGCCTGCTCTCAGATCCAAAGGCCATTGAAACGCTGTCGTTCGATTTCGCCGTGCAGTGGTTGCATCTGGAGATGCTTGATCACGCGCTGCCCAGCGAAGACAACTTTCCGAAGTTTGACGCCAATGCCCGTGCGGGCATGCGCCGCGAAGTGATGATGTTTCTGCAACATCTGATTCGTGAAAATCGCCCGGTACACGAGTTGATCGATTCGGACTACACCTTCACAGGGCGACCGCTCACGCCGATCTATGGCTTTGGCGGATACCAACCTGAATTCAAACAGGAAAAGATCGATAAAAATCGGCATCCTTACCGCGGCGGACTGTTGGGGATGGGCGCGATTCATGCCATGAATTCTCATGTGGCGCGCAACATGCCCACGCGTCGCGGCAACTGGATTCTGGGCGTGATGCTCGGCGATCCACCGCCGCCACCGCCGGCCAATGTCGAGCAGATCGATGAAGGGGCTGACAAATCCAAGGCGAAGGATTTTCGCGAACTACTGGCTCTGCACGCCGATGAATCCAAGACCTGTGCGGGTTGTCATCGCAAGATGGATCCGCTCGGTTTCGCGCTGGATAACTTCAATCCGATCGGTCAGTGGGAGAATGAGCGCAACGGCAAGAAGATCGATGCCTCGTCGGTCCTGCCCGATGGGCGCAAAATCGAAGGTGCGGTGGAACTCAAGAAGATTCTGTTTGAAGACAAGGATCGCTTTGTCTGGAATCTGACCGAACAACTAATGATCTATGCGCTGGGGCGCGATGTGACCTGGGGCGATCGTCCGTCGATTGCCCGAATCGTGGCGGCGACGCGAGCCGATGGATACCGCATCCAGACATTGATACGCGGTGTGGTGGAAAGTTATCCGTTTCAATATCGCCTGCCGGTCGACGCGCCATCGCGTCTGGCAACAAACTGAGCGACTTTCAGGAGAGTTATGGCATGGGCAGAATTCAACCGCTATCACGACGTGCTTTGATGCGTGGCGCCGGTGCGGCGCTGGCGCTGCCATGGTTGGATGCCATGGTGCCGGCGCATGCGGCATCAGACGCCGTGAAATCCACCGTGCCTTTGCGCATGGGGATTTATTCGGTGGCCGGTGGCACCGTGCTTGAAAGTTGGAAGCCGGATCATGAAGGCGCGTTGAATCAGTTGCCTTCGATCATGCGCCCGCTCGAAAAACACAAAAAAGACCTTCTCGTGATCAGCGGACTGGCCCATCATGGCAAGGGCACGGGCCTGAATGCCCACGAACATGCGGCCTATGTGCATCTGACCGGTTCGCCGGAAGTCGCGAAAGTGGATGGGGCGCCGCGTACGAGCATCTCGATCGATCAGAAGGTTGCGCAGCACATCGGGGATCAAACCTATCTGCCGAGTCTTGAAATTGCGACGACGCCTTCCGGAGAGCGTCGGTATTCGTTCCGATCAGCCAACGAATTGATGCCTTACGAAACCGAGCCTCGAATTATATTCGAGCGCATGTTTCGTGGTCGTGCGCCGATGGCGCCAAACTGGTCGAAGCGTTCTGCATCGTTGGCAGCCGCCACACGCGACAGCGCGAAGAAGTCGGACTCCATCGACCAAAGCGTGCTGGATCTGGTTCAGGATGAGGCGAAGCGACTCCAGAAAAAAATCGGCACAACGGATCAGAAGCGGATGGACCAGTATCTGAGCAGTGTGCGTTCGCTGGAGCGGCGCATCGCACTACTTGAGTTGCGGGCCAAGGCCATGGTGGCCGATGGGGCAGGCATTCCCGCACAGATTCCCGTCGGATTGCCTGCTGAAGCGAAGGACTGGGAGCCCATCAAACAGGCGGCGAATCAGGATCCGGAAATGCAGGCCCGTTACATCGACCTGATCGGCGATCTGATGGTATTGGCGCTTCAGACCGATACCACGCGCGTCTGCACATTTGCGGTGGGTGATGACGGATCGCTGTTCCCGGGTGTGGTGACAGTCGGATTCGAGCGACATTTTCACACGTTGGAACATCAAGGCGGCAATCCTGATCCGCGTCGCACTGATCCGATTGCGCGCGAAGCGTGTCGTCAGGTGAGCGCCTGGTTCGTATCCAATTTCGAGCGCATGGTGTCGAAGATGAAAGCGATCGACGAAGGCGAAGGCACGCTGCTCGACAACACCATGCTGTTATTCACCAGCTACATGGCCGACGGTGGGCACCATCGATCCGATTTCCCGGTGATGTTTGTGGGCCATGCACAAAATACGCTCAAGACCGGTCGGCATCTGGCGATGCCCAAAGACACACCCATGTCGAACCTGTTTGTCGAAATGCTCGACCGCATGAATGTGCGCGTGGGTGAATTCGGGGAAAGCAAGACTTCGTCGGCGGCTGCGTATGGCGGTCGTCTGCCGGGATTGGTGTGATGCAACAGAATCGATTTGTGGCTTATGGATATGACGGATTGCGCATGTCGTCGGCTGACGGCAAAACGTGGTCAAAGCCGGTCATGGCTGAAGGCCGTGACAAGTATTACTTCCAATCGTGTGCGCACGGTGCCGACAAGTTCTTGGCACTGGCCCGCCAGGGTGAGCATGCGCTTTTTTCATCCAGTGCCGATGGTGAATCGTGGTCGAAGCCGATCAAGGTGGAGGTCAAGGATGGTCGTCTGATCGATCTGGCTTATGGCAACGGACAATTTTTAGCCATCGGCGGCAACATGGATGGACATTGGACCACCGTGTCGAGCAGCACTGATGGTGAAAACTGGAGTGAAGCCAAAAAATTCGACAAGGAACCCTTGCTCATGCGTGTGACCTTTGGCGCGGGCCAGTTTGTGGCCGTGGGTATCAAGGGGCGCGTGGCGGTTTCGGTCGACGGTCAGAAGTGGCAGGATGCCGAACCTCTGCCCGAGCTCGATACGTTCATCAGTGTGGCCTTCGGCAACGGTGTGTTTGTGGGCGCGGGGCTGCATGGCCTGCGCTTTCACAGCATTGATGGGTTGAAGTGGGTGGGCCGTGTGGTGGGCGAAGAAGGCGAGCACATCAACTCGATGATATGGACCGGCGATCAGTTCGTGGGCGTGGGTCTCGGCGCGACTTTCTTTTCAAAGGATGGACGTGATTGGAAACGTGTGCCCAATACGCATGCGCCCACCGCCTGCACCTACGGCAATGGCTTGTTTGTCGGATCGCTGTGGAAAGGTCGGATTCTGACATCACCCGATGCCATCACGTGGGCCGAAGTGTTGCGGGCACCGGAACACGTCAACGGGATCTGCTACGCCTGAATCTTAAATCAAGGATCAATGATGATGCGTTTAACGGTGTGGTTGTACGTGGTGTGTGTTCTGGCATTGCCCATGGTTCTGGTTGCCGAAGACGGCATCTTCGCAGAGGCCAAAGAGGCTCAACTCTGGCAATGGCTGCTGGATCGGTCGGGCCGCAAGCCGCACATCGAACGCGATGGCAAGGGCACCGTGAAATGGGTGGGCTTTTACGACGAAGAAAAAAAGAAAGGCGATTTTTATTCCGGCAGTCTGACGTTTGAAGCGGGCCGCGTGGTGAAGATGACATTCAATAATGCGAATTTCACCAACGAGGACCTGAAGCAAATGGCGGGGTTCACGCAACTCCGCGTGATCACGGCCTGGCACAACGGCTGGGATAAACAAAAGGACAGCGACAAGTCAGTGTATTCGGGAGCCGGACTGATTCATCTCAAAGGCAGCCGGGTTGAATCGGTGAATTTCGGGGGATCCTGGTTCAACGACGAAGGTGTTCGAGCGGCGGTGGGTGTGCCGTCACTCAGAGAATTGATCATTTATCACACGCGTGTGACTGATGCGGGGCTGGCCGCCTTGGCCAAGGATGATCATATCCGTCTGCTGCGTGGGGGCCCGCAATATTCGATGAAGATTACGGGTGCAGCGCTGGCCTCAGTGGCTTCGATGAAAGCGATCGAAGATGTGGAGTTCAATGAAACCATCCTCACTTGGGAGGGTGGGCTCAAGCATTTGGTGGCCTTGAAGGGACGGCTCAAGCGATTTGCCTGCAATCAGGGATTGATCGCTCCCGAAGATCTCGAAAAACTTCGAGCCGCGTTGCCCGACACCAAGATCGAATACGTTGAGGCCGAATCAAAATTCATCGATCAGATGAAACGGCACGCTTCAAAACCCTGATTCGGTCGGCTTCTCGGATGGAGT
>CALOAZ010000107.1:0-9272 GCA_942491355.1 uncultured Phycisphaeraceae bacterium | reverse complement strand
CACCATGACGGCATGCTCTACACCGAAAAGAAAAAAGCGTTGATCGGTGGCTGGCGAAAACTCTGGGGCCAGGGCGATTTCCCGTTTTATTTCGTGCAGATTGCTCCCTTTCAATACGGCGAGGAAAACCCCTCCATCCTTCCATCATTCTGGGAAGCGCAGAAAGCCACACTTGAAATTCCGAACACCGGCATGGTGGTCACCACCGACATCGCCACACTCAACGATATCCACCCGCCGAACAAGCAGGATGTCGGCAAGCGACTGGCTTTGCTCGCACTCCATCGCACTTACGGCCAGAAAGACGTGGTCGATTCAGGCCCCACTTTCAAATCCCTGCAGGTCGAAGGCCCCAAACTGCGCCTGCACTTTGATCACGCCGAAGGCCTGAAATCGCGCGACGGCAAACCCCTCAACTGGTTCGAAATCGCAGGCATCGGCACCGGCTGGCAACCTGCCGATGTCGCGATTGACGGCAAAACCCTTGTGCTCAGTTCGCCCAAAGTGCCGGCACCCGCGGTCGCACGATTTGCCTGGCATAAAAATGCCGAGCCCAATTTGGCCAACGCTGCAGGATTACCCGCACCGGCGTTTCGGGCCGGCGAAATGCCTAAACCGAATTTTCTAAGCCAGATCGATGAAGCGAAAAATTACACGCTGGTTTATGACCTCGACATGGACAAGCTCGGCAAATCCATCCGCTATGACGTGGATCACCACGCCGCGATGGGCGCCTTTGATCGCGTCGCTTATCTGATCGAACTTCAACCCGCCGAAGGCGATGTGCAATACCTCTACGTCTCGATGGGCGCTTTCACCAAAGATGCTTCAAAAATCGGTGTGCCCACGCTGGATTCCGGCGCCCGCTTTCAGCAAAAAGTGACGGCCATGACGGTGGCATCCAACGTCAAGGGCATCGTGAACGGCGCGGCATTGGGCGGCGGCAACATCGAGTTCTGGCCGAACAATTACGGTCCGCAGAACAGCGGCGGTATTTCAGGTGCTTCCAACGACGTGTATGACTTCGGCGACGTGCCTTCGGATCCTGCCGACGGTTACGGCAGCATGCAGATTCATAATCACGAAGCCGGGCAGACGCTGTTTTCGATCAACCGATGGATCGGCGGCAGCAGCGGCTCGGACATCGGCATCGGCAACAGCACAGGCAAGACGCACGACTGGACGTTCACGTCCAACGGCAGCGCCTACAGCAGCAAGCGACTGCGCGTGCTGGTGCGCCTCAAGCCGTAACCGTCGATGTTTCACGGTGCCGCAGGCGACAGGATGAAATCGTCCCACACCGCATGCTGATGGGTTGAGTCGATCATGGTCAGGCGCACGGTCGGCCCGTCGATCGACACCTCAACCACATAATGCATCGGGCCCGGAATATCGCGTTCCATGCCATCGGCACCGTGATAAAGATATTTGTCTTTGGTCTCTGCCGGCCGACCGTAATAAACATCGCCTTTGATGGCGTCGCCCGCCCGCTTGAGTTCGTAAATCGATGCGCCGGCTCCGGCCGAGATGACGTAGTTCACGCCGCCGCGCTTCGTGCGGTAGTAAATGTGATCGTGACCCGAGAACACCGCCGTCACGTGATAGCGTTCAAATAATTTTGTGGCTTCATTCGATTCGCCATCCACATCGGTCCGCGCCTTCGTGCCGACCGTGTAATAAGGCCGATGCTGAAAGACGAACAGATGCTTGCCTTGACCGGATTTCAATTCGGCTTCAAGCCATGCCAGCCGCTTGGGGTCTTCATGCGTCTTGGGCCAGCCCAGCGCAATGAATTTGGCATTGCCATACTCGAATGAATACAGGTCCTTCTCGATCCCGAAGAAGTTTGAAAATCGCTTCTGGCCATTCGGCCCACCGGCTTCTTCATGGTTGCCGACCGTCGGCCACGTCGGATATTTGCGCAAAACCAAGCGGCTTCATCTTCGAGTTTTTGATAATCCGCCTCGCCTTTTTCTCCGCCGCCGCTTTGCACCAGATCGGCCGTGGTCAGACAAAAATCGGGGGTCAGTTGATCCGCATGCTTCAATACCGTTTTGAAATGTACGGAATGCTTGGCATCACCAAATACGAGAAACCGCATCTTCGTGGCAGCCTTCTGAGCGCGTTGAAGCGCCGCCATTTGAGGCCGGGGATCAAATGGCGCTGATTGCGTCGACCGCTCTGCCGCGGCACAGGCCATGGCCTCGAAACACAAAAGGCCCAGAAACAGAAATCGACCCCACCACTGTCGCGCTGCCTTACCACGCATCCCGCAAACCTCCTGACGAACCATGTCGCCACCCAACCCTTCGTCGTCAAAGACGAAAGGTGACACGCTGAATGAAATTTTTTTAGGCAACCACGCCGCGAGCAACAGCAGGATTCATTTCAGGGTACCGGTACGCCCCGCTCGACCACCAGCCGCGTGACGTCTTCGACCGCGAAGCCTTCCGACTCTGCCGTCAGATTGACGTCCCCATCGTGATGGCACAATTTGAAGAGCATCACGTCATCGGCCGTACCGCGCTCCATCGCGTGAATGGCCTGCGCCGTGCGCACGAGTGTGGCCAACTCTTCGACCTCTCTACCCTTTTGCCAGAAGCCAAAGACGCCGCGCAGTAACGCCTCGCGCGCCAGACGCCAATCCGGATCGGCGGAGATCACAATGATCGGGCTTCGGGGCACCTGAGCTTTCAGCGGCCGGACCAGATCCAGACCGCATTGGTCCCCGAGATGAATATCGAGCAACACCAGATCGGGGGGCTGCGCCTCCACATGCGCCATCGCCTCCTGTGACTGCGCGGCACTGACCACGCGCACGGTGTAATCCGCCAGAATCGCCGGCAGAATCATTTCGAGATAGGTGGTGACTTCCGGACTGTCATCGACGACCAGCACATGTTTCATGGCTTCCCCTCCAGATGCCGAAACGGCGCCATGTCACTTTAGGGGCTGTGGCACAATTCGGCCATTGATCCTTGAGCAAAGAAGCGCGTGCCGATGAAAGTATCGCTTGCGCGCTGCATCAACGCTTATTTTGATTGAGCCGACTCGGCCAGCACCTTGCCGACGGTCTCGTAAACCAGCTTGTAATAATCAGGCGAAAACACTTCGTCGTTGCCGTAATGCTTGCCAGGCCTTTTCAGACCGGTGGGATCGGCCTGAAATATTCCGGCCCAAGCGGCCAGCGCCACAGCGAAGCGCCCGCGATCGTGCGACAGGTGTACCTCGTCGCGATAAAACTCCGCCACGCTTTGCGTGCCCGGCAAGGCCCCCGCTTGTAATTTCCGATCCAGCTGATAGAGCACTTCACCGGCCGGGATCATGTCAACGGATGCGTCTGTCTTGGATCGCACACGCTTCAACAGATGCGCGAAGTATTCGCGGCACAGCACCGTCGTAGCGCCATCCGCATCCATAATCGGCTGCGTCCATTGCTTCGCATAATCCTTACCGTGATCACCCGGCCATGCCGCGTGAATCAGAAATCGCGTCTTCTGATTCCCGGGATGCTGTTTCGCCAGACCGATCATGCCCAGAATCACACGTTCGTCGTCGCCCAACGTGGAGGCAACGCGATGCGGCTGCAACGTTACCACATCCCATCGATGCTTCGCCAGCGCCGGCCCGAATGTGCCGAATTCGGCCACAGGCTCTACGCATGTGTCATCCGGGTTGGCCCAGATGAAAGCCAGAGGCATCCCGCAGCGAATGTGATAACCCACTTCATGCGTGAGCCGGCGCTGAGTGGAAAGCGCGGCGAGACCCAACGGCTGCAAATCCCACGTCAGACTGTTGCCGATGTGGTAACTGCGAAAGGGCTCGGCGTCCTGCGCCGTCACCGATGACACCCATACACACATGACGAACAAGACACGCTGCCACATGGCCCATTCTCCTCCTCAGTCGTCCAGCACCTCACGTAAAATCGCCGCGTGATTACGCACCGTATTCTTCGAAGCATAAAGCAGCGTCAGATTCTGTTTCTCTGCAAACGCGCGCAGCGATGCGATGTGCTTCGGTCTGCGTGAGCCAATTCAGTTCGATAACGCTCTCCGAAACCATGCCAACGATCAGGATCAGCCAACCACCATTGGCGCAAGGCCGTCGATGGGGCAATCTCTTTCACCCAAATATCGTGGTTCAATTTCGCCTTGGTGATGCCGCGCGCCACAGGCGATCCACAAGCACCGCGTATTCATCATTCCCTTTCGGGCGCCTGATGAAATCGTAAACGCGCTCGATTCGAATCGCGCTGAGAATCATGATTCCTGCCATCACCTTATTTGTGCGATTCAAGAAATCGCCAGAACACCTCGTAATACGCCTTGTGCCCCGGCCCTTCACCGCCATGACCGGAACGCGGCATGATGATGGTTTGCGTTTTGCCCTTGAGCTGATTCGTCGTGGCAAAAACGCCTTCGGCCGGACAGGTCACATCAACCAGGCCGACGCCCACGAGCGCATCACATTGCGCCTGAGCCCGTGTCGCAAAATTCATGGCATCAAAATAGCGCCCGGTGTTTTCGAGTTTTTCAAAAGCCATTTTCTTCCAGGTGCGCCCGGTCCAGTTGGGCCACCCCGGCGCGCGACCTGCCCGCTTGCCCGTGTGGTCACAACCTGCGGGAACATTCGCGGCGAAGGCGGTCACCGCCGGATGAATCCCCGCCGTCACAATCGCCTGATAACCCCCCTGGCTGCCCCCATGCACCACGATGGTTTTCTTGTTCCAACTCCGCGCTGCGTCAGATAATCGATCGCGCGCGGCAGGACAAAAACATCGGCAGGAAGTAAGTCGTCTCGCGATCATCCGCACCGATGCCCGGATAATCATCGAGTTCCTTCGCTGACTTTTGTTTGTAGAAGTCGGCGGGCTCATCGATGGGCAAATCGTGGGCGATGATGTTCATCGAAAGCCAGCCCTTTTTGGCATAGCCCGTCACCCAGTCGCGGTGCAACGGATACACACCGGCCCATTGCACCTGCAACAATGCGGGCAATGCCGTGCCGCCTTTGGGTCTGGCGATCTGACCGTAAATCTTCCGGCCGTTGATGTTGTCCATCGTGATCTTGAAGTATTCGATGGTCGGATCGCCGACATCGATCGCCTCAAGTTTCACATTCATCGGAATCGCGTGGAGCTGCTCGATTTTTTTCGCCCAGAATGCGTCGAAATCCTCGGGCACGGGCGATGACGATTTGATTTGATCAGGCGCAAAGACCGCACCCCCGCGCACCACGACATCGCGATCCGCACCCTCGGGGCGATACTTCACTTCGAGCAGCAGCGTGCCGGGATCGGCCCGTTTGCCGGTGAATGTCGCAGCGCCATCCCTAAAGGCTCCGTCACCTTTTTCCGCCGCATCCAAACCACCGCGTTTGACCGCCCAAGTGAGAGCGCCAGAAACCGGATCACTGCCTGCCGCGGCCTTGACTGTCCATATCACCTGATCTCCCGGCGCATAAACGCCGGATTCGCGATCCGGATGAACATCCAGCTTGACTTCGCCCAGCGCGACCTGCGCCGCAAAAAGCAGTCCGCATAAAACCAGAATCTTGTGGCGCTTCATGATCAATCGCTCCTCTTCAAGCGGTCCTATCGACCGCACTTCATCGACGCGTGTCTTTATGCGACCGCTCGGCCGCGCACATCACCACCTGTGTTTTTACCACAACACATGGTCGGAATCAGTTCCTTAGCAAAAAACGACCTGGACACTTTCAATTTGAAGGGGCGATCGGTGTTGCCGCCTCCGGCCGCACATACCGCTTTTTTGAAACGCTCTCGATGATCACCCGAAGTGATTTGCCATAGCGATCCCGATACCACTTCACCGCAGCGTCCGGATCCTTCTCGTTGTAGTGCACCACGATGCCGATTTTGCCCTGAGCCAAAAAATCCTGAAGCTCTTTCTGCGGCCACCACTGCTTTTCATCGGGACTCGATTCGTACGTCACGCCCGCGAAGTCTTCGGCCCCGCGCGTGGTACTCTTGGCCATGCACTGCAAGCCTCGGCTTCGCGCATACGTACACAATGCCTGGTAATACGCGATCGCCTCTTCGACCGTCACCTTGAATTTGTAACGACGGCGATTGGCATCGTCGAAAGCCCAATCCATGTTGTCGAACTCGACCATGTCCGCACCCCACGCGGCCATTTGATCGATTCGCTTTTTCATGATCTCGATCAGGCCATCCGAAATCTGGTCGACGAAATATTCACCCTTCCATTGACCCCATGTCTTTTTCACGAGAAACGGCTTGAGCAATTCAAAGTCATTACGCCACATCTCACCGGTGCCCACACTCATGTAGAGACTGACAATATTTCCGTTTTTCTTGATCTGCGGAATCGCAGCGCGAGCAGCCTCGCTGTCGAAGGCATCGAGCAGCACATAGCTGTTCCGCGCATGGGCCACGATGTCAGGCACCGAATCCGCTTTGAAATTTTCCTGATAGGCCTGGATCCAGACCTGCGCCGGAAGTGCGGGCTCCTGCGCATGCGCTGCGCCCAGGCAACCCAGTACCAGCATCGACCAATATTGCCTTCTTGATGGATGCTTTTTGCCCATTGGATACCGATTCTAACGGCTGGCCGCGCCCCACAGCGGCTGATCCCAACAGGGCGCCCCTCGAAACAAACGCCAATTTCTGACGCGCCACGCGGCTTGATCACCCGGTATTTCATCCCCATAAAGGGCTTTGGGGCCATTTAAACCGCGTTTTGATCCGTCTTGTTGCGAAATATTCATAAAATATTCGCTTGTGCGATCTGCTTGTGCTAATGTCTGCCTCCCCGAGCGTCATGCGTTGCGGGCTCAACAGACCCGTACAAGATGCCTTGGTGATCCAGACACTTCCCAAATTCAGAGACACAAACCGCACGCTTTCAGATTCACTTCCGAAGCCGCGGCTATTTTTGCATTAAACCCCGTTCACATCTCATGACCCACGAACCCTTCGGCCACGTTGGACTGACGGTGTTTCAGGGACACCAGCCAAGGAGGCTGAAACATGAAGCTCTATGTAGGAAACCTTTCGTACCAGACCACTGAAGACATGCTGCGCGAACAGTTCGGTTCGCACGGCCAAGTTCAGGAAGTCCTGCTCATCTCTGACCGTGAAACCGGCCGCCCCAAGGGCTTCGGCTTCATCACGATGGGCAGCGACGATGAAGGTCGCGCGGCAATCGCCGCTCTCGATGGCACCGAATTCGATGGCCGTAACATCAAGGTCAACGAAGCCAAGCCCCGCGAAGCCCGTCCCGGTGGCGGCGGCGGTGGTGGTGGCGGCGGTGGCCGTCGCTGGTAAGCATTCGGCACTTCGGTGCTGAATCAAAATCGCAAGATTTGGAAAGGCCCGTCATTCATGGCGGGCCTTTTTTATGCGCCATTATTCCGGGTGCCAGAGACGTGCGGCTTTCCCATCACAGCGGGCATGCACATCGCGAGCCATGCGTTTTGCTTCCGGCGCATCGGCCGAAAACCATTGCTTCGCGTCCTTTGAAATTAATCGCCCGCGACTCAGCGCCGCCAATTGATCCGCACGATCACCATCGGACACCGAGACGGTCATCGCGACTTTGGCCTCAGGCGTGTACTTTTCGTAGTAACCGAGAAATCGCTCGTCCGCACCCTCACAGACGAAGAATACCGCCCGCACGGCTTCATGCCCTGCGGGCGATTCAATGGGCGCATGCTGATCGGCCGGCGCCTCGAAAAGCACACCGGTCACCGTGTCATAAAACAATTGCGTCGACGCGGCGGTGTCGCCGCGCTCAGCCCCCGCGCGACTCAACCACACCCCCACGACGACAAGCGCCGTCACGGCCATGATCCATCGCATGCGTGGCGAGATGCGGTCCAAGGCAATCTCCGATCACTCAATACGGTGAGCGTTGCGCAGGATCCCAGTAACGCGAACTGCGCGGATCCCAATAGGGATTCGACGCCGGGTTGATCTCGAGTTTGTCGTGCCATCCCACGTGACCGTCATTGAACAAAATGTTGGCTCCGCCGCGATGCCGACCTGAAACGCCTTCGTGCAAACCATCTTCGGCACTGAAGGGCCACCACAGAGATTGCGACCAGCGTCCGTCGCCTTTCACCGTCGAGTCGGCAAGGATCAGATTCATCGCCGGATTTGCGACTTCTTCGAAACGACGTGCGCCGTGCGTTTCGAAAACACCCCAGCGTTGATCGTTGTAGAGACGAATCCCAAGAAACCAGCCGTTGTAACCGTAGCCCACATGGTGCTGGCAGAAATCCCATTCCCATTCAATGCCGTAGTCGACCTGCGGCGCACCGATGCCCGCGCAATGAAAAAAGCCCTGCGCCTTCGGGTCGGTAATCGGCGCGCCCAGATAAGGCGCGATCGAAGTCCCCCACCAACGTTCGTATTGACCTTTGCCATGAACACCCGGATCGCCTCGATGATCCGGAAACATCTGCTTCTGATTGGTGAGATACCCCGCGAAGGCCAGACCCTGCTGGTGAAGGCCGCTGCGGCAGACCACGGTTTGCGCCAGCTCGCGGGTCTGCTGATACGCGGGCATCAGCAGAGCCATCAGCGCCATCAGGATTGTGATGACCACCATCACCTCGACGAGCGTGACGCCCGCACGCGATCGCCTGCGGGCTTTCGTCATGATATTGAGGTTTTCCGTCATGGAGTGTTCTCGCCACTGGACATGTTTGTGCATCATGCATGCGATTGTGGCTGGCGCCCATGAGATATCTGTCGCTTGGGATGAGGTATTGCGTCTATCCATAGACCGTCACCGCACCAGAGCCATCCCGTGCGATCGCGGGCCAGAGGGCTTACGCCTCTATCATTGGAGCGAATGCTCACACGCAACCACTTTTTCGCACTTGGATGCCTCCTGCCGTGCTGGCACATCAGCGTTGTTCTTGCCCAGGATGCTCCAGCCAGTCGGTTCGATGCCGACCACCGCGGAATATCTCCCGGCACGCGCCGATCCTGGTCGGTGAGCGGAAGAAGCTGATTTATCGGTTTCAATTGACCGGGGAAGATCCACTTCAGCGCTATCACCAGCCAGGTGCCCAGGTCGGCACCTGTGGCACTGCTGGCGAGCACTTCCGGCGGACGGGGCCATCGCCGCCGACCCCGGCGATCTGGCTGACCAACCTACAAGCTGCTCTGGCGCATGGCGAGGCCATCCTCACCTCGACATCATCGAGGAGCGTGCCCGCGATCCTGTGTTGCGACCTGAAGAGCACCTGGCCAACACCGGGCCGCTGGCTTTATCACC
>CALOAZ010000106.1:0-18300 GCA_942491355.1 uncultured Phycisphaeraceae bacterium | reverse complement strand
TTTCATGCGCCCGAAATAGGCGGCAAGCACCACCGCGAATGTGGTCAGGCCGATGATGGGCACCGCAAAGGTGCGAAACAGAAAACCGATCGAGATGAACGTGAGGGCGATACCGGCCAGTGTCGAGAGCAGTGCGGCGCGCGGTGTGATGCGGCGCAGGCGCTCGGCGAAGAAGGCGCAGGCGAATTCGATCAGGCCGCTGCCAAGACACGCAATCAGGCCCGCATGCCACGCGGTGCGTGCGGCTTGCTCCGGTGTGGCGCCACCGGCTTGCGCCATGAGCTTTGCCGGAAGCATGACCAGAAAGATGTAAGCGAATACCGACGGCGTGTTGATGCCGTAGGGCAGGGCGCACAAATCAGAACGGCCGAGTCGGTCGCCGGTTTTCTTGGCCAGCCAGGCGTAATAAAGATTACCGACGATCAGTGAGATGGCGATCGCCGGTAGCACGCGCCCGTAGAGCAGGTCCGGCCCGAAACCGAGGACCGAACCGCACAGCGCATGGATCACCAGCAACTGCACCAGATTGTCGAGTGCCAGGCCGCAAAAACCGTCCAGATCACCCCGGACGAACCACTTCATCGCCGGACGAGAGGTCATGATTGCGAAAGTTACCGCCAAACGCGTCAGGCGTCACGGCGCAAGCTTGTCGGCCCGTGTTATTTCGTCAGATCCTGAATGCGGATGTTTCTGAATTTCACCCAGCCCGCATGGTCTTCAGCGCCGTAAGTCTGCAGTGCGATGCGGCCGGGTTCAAGCAAATAGGCTTCGGGTGCCGGGTCGACGTGGTCGACGATCTTCGTGCCGTTGAGCCATGTTTCGATGTGAGCGCCAACGGCGCGAATGCGAAGGTGATTCCACGCCAGCGGTTTTCGGATTTTGTCGTGCTCGTCGCCTTTGTCGAGCCAGTCGTTGAGATACAGGCCGACGGGTTCACCCGCCGCGCCGCGACCGATGTTGATCTGGTAGCACCGACGCTTGCGGTCGTTCGGGTCGTAGCGCAGATAAACGCCGCTGTTGTATTTGCCGTGTTCGTCGATCACGAATTCAAGCTCGAGATCGAAGTCGCGGTAAGACGCCCGCGTCATCAGAACGCCGCTGCGCTTCGCGTCGCCATCCTGACCACCGAGAATCACACCTTTGATGGGATGCCATTGGGCGCTGCCGAGGGTTTCCCAGTTTTCGAGTGTGGTGGTGGAGTCATCGAAGAGGACCTGCGATGTGGGCGCGGTGCAGGCGGTGAATAACAATAAGACGATAGTAAGAAGGAATCGTGGCAGCATTGGGCGATAGCTCCAGTCGGTCGATGACGTGGATTAGTTTATCGGGAGATCGAGCGGTAGGGCGGGTAATCACTCGGAGCGTCTGGTAGTTTTTCTAACCGTCTGGAATTTGGAATAGGCGATCGTGCCATCGGATGTCAGGCCGAGGGAGGTCGTGCTCTGAAGACCACTTGGCGAAGTCGAAATAAAGTACTGTTGTAATTTTGCTTACATAGTTGAGTAAGGTGTGCATGGAGGAGTTGAGAGCAAATAGGACGATGTGTCGGGGCTCTTTGTCGTAGAGCTTTAAAAAGCGGTGCTTATGTGGAGATCGGGAATGTGGGGGCTTGTGTACTAGTGATGCGCCATACATGAAGGCATCAAATATGTCGCGTCTTGAGTATCCCTTGAGCAGTAGTGGGCTATCGTCAAGGCTCGCATTGAATTGCTCTTGCTCAGCAAGAATCCAATGCGATCGCAGTTTGTCGCCAATGAAGGGGGTGTACCTATCGACGCATTTGTTGAGTATGTTGTCTTTGGTTACTACAAGTTGTCGGAAGTACATCGCGGCATACACGAAATCTTCAAAAGGTGGGATGCTATGCTCGTATGGTTCAGCATCAGATATAACTACGCTAAGCTTGAAATTCCGCCAGCGGGAATTCTGTATCTGTCGGTCCACCTGGATAAGGTGGGCCGCAAGGTCAGAGTCTTCTTGTCGCCAATTCTCTGGAGTGAGCATCGGCGGAGGCGGAAGCCGCAGGACAGAGTTCACGTCGCCAAGAGTAACGTAGGTTGGTTCGGGGTTGTCTTTAGGGGCTGGCCTGTTCATCGGGTTGCCTGCCTGGGGGTCGAAGATGGTAGAAAATATTCACGATATAGCTCTTTGTAGTGCTTCAAGAGTATCCCAAAAACCTCACCCATATCCCAATTCCTCCAACTCATCCTCATCCAAACCAAAATGATGCCCGATCTCATGCAGAATGGTGATGCGGATTTCTTTGAAGAGATCATCTTCATCAACGCAATCTGATTCATCGAGACTGCCTGAAATCAGGCCCTTGCGCGAAAGATTATGATTTGCGGGGGCATGGTGCCCGAGTGCAGGACGCTGTCTTCGGTGAGGGGGATGCCGTCATGCAGGCCGCAGAGATCGGTGGGGTCTTCGACTCCCATCTCGATCATGAGTTGTTCGGAAGGCGCGTCTTCGACGATCAGAGGAATTTCTTCGAGCAGTGTCAGCAGATTTTCTGGGAGTGTGTCGAGCACGCGTTTGAGCAGGGCGTCGAAGCGGTCGCGCGTGGCGGCGGATTCATCGAAGAGGACTTACGCCGCCGTCGGTGCGGTGATCCGGATTCGACCCCAAGCTGATCCTCTCGCCATGAATCAAGGCCTGACCCCGGTGGCTGCTTCTGGAAGCGCCGCGAGAATAAAATGTCTCAACATCGAAAATTCATGATGAAATACCAATTCACCTGTATCAGCGAGAGACATGACGGTAAATCCCATTTCTTCACGACCGTCCTCGACTTTTACTTTTTCGACACGTCGCACGCTTTCGCCCAAGTACCCGATGGTGCCGTTGTGTCCGACCAGGACGATATTGCCCGAGTGGTATTGGTCTTTTAACCGCGTGAGGAGACTCACGAATTCGTTATCTCGTTGACGTCGTCCGTTTTCGTCAAACAAGAGGCGCAAATGCAGGGCGATACTTGTCTCATCAACTCGGCCGAAAGCCAGTTTTGCGGTTTGCATGGCACGACAACTCGGACTACTGACGACGACCGAAACAGGAAGGCCAATTGTTTCAAAAGCAACCTTTGCTCCACTTGCCTGGCGTTCACCGGCGGTATTCAGACATATGTTCTTACGCCACCTGCTCTCGGGGCCTTTGAACCCTTCCTGCATGTCAAGGGCATCAAAGACGACCGTGTCTCCAAAGACCGCATTATCCTGGTCGCGAAGTGCGTGACGAAAATGAAGAATATAACCCCCTTGAGTATTTCACGTGCCCAATAAAGATCTTGCTCGCTACCCCGTCGCCAAAACCGATTGTCAGCCGTTGGCGCTGTTTTAGTTGTCTCGGCAGGCGGAGCTATTGCAGGTGCTTTGACTTTCTTGGACTGCCTGGCCTGGCTTTTCGCATAGCGATAGCCTGGCGGCATTCCAACAACCAGGCCGATCAAAATCGCCGTAGCAGGTGCTCGATACTTTCTCGTCCGGGCGGCGATAGAAAAGATGAAGACGAATAGTAGTAACAATACGGATCCAAATATGGCATAACGAAGCGGTACCTCGCCTGAACTTCGAACTGATAATTGATAGGCCGACTCGGATGATGCAACCAGAGATGCAATCAAAGCCGTGACTGTCAGGAGGCCTGTAAAGATTAATTTGTGTTTGTATTTCATTTTTATATCACCCAATAGTCGTGAATCGTGTGGATGGATCCTCGCGCCCAACCCAAGATGTGATAGCCTGGCTTGTCATTGGCACGATTTATCGAGAGATCGGGCACCTGCTTTGTTCATTTTCAAACTTAAATGCATTGGCCAGCCTCGATATAAAACCCCATCTTGCGCAAACACACAAGCGTAATGACACCTGTGGGAGAGGTGGTCCCCGGATCTCGGACAGTTGGTAAGGTGGGCCGGCCGGAAGATTTGGAAGAGATCTGGAGATGGTTGGGCGACGTCAGTTTTAGTGGAGCTCAAGGTGAAAGTTGCGTTGGAGGCAATTGGGGGCAAGTTTTGCATTGCCATATTCTGTGGCTTGTGCCATAGGATGTCTTTGGGATCTTGGCGAGGCTTCACCCATATCCCAACGTATCAAGCTCATCCTCATCCAATCCAAAATGATGGCCGATCTCATGCAGAATCGTGATGCGGATTTCTTTGAAGAGATCCTCTTCATCGACGCAGTCTGATTCATCGAGGCTGCCTGAAATCAGCCCCGCGCGGTAGATCGTGATTTGCGAGGGCATGGTGCCCGAGTGCAGAACGCTTTCTTCGGTGAGGGGGATGCCGTCGTGCAGGCCGCAGAGATCGGTGGGGTCTTCGACATCCATTTCGATCATGAGTTGTTCGGAAGGCGCATCTTCGACGATCAGAGGGATTTCTTCGAGCAGTGTCAGCAGTTTTTGGGGGAGTGTGTCGAGCACGCGTTCGAGCAGGGTGTCGAAGCGGTCGCGCGTGGCGGCGTCGAGCGGGAGAAAGTCGCTCACGGCGCGGCGCAGGGGGCGGGTTTGCCGAATTGAAGGGCGCCCACCAGTTCGGGCAGAGCGCGGCAGCCTTGGGTCGAAAGCCAATCCTGCAGGCCGAGGCACACGCGTACCGGAATGGATGGATCGATGAACAACATGGTGCCGATGGCGAGGCCCGATGCGCCGGCGAGAATGAATTCGGCCGCATCGCGCCAGGTCTGGATGCCGCCCATGCCGATGATCGGCACGCCGGCATCGCGGGCCACTTCGGTGTAGACGCGGTGCGTCCAGTAGACCGCCAGCGGGCGCACCGCCGGACCACTCAGCCCGCCGGTGCCGTTGGCAAGGCGCGGCTTGCGCGTGTTCACGTCGATGGCCAGTGCGGTGTAGGTATTGATCAGGCTCAGGATTTCAGCGCCGCCTTCGACGGCGGCGCGTGCCGTGCCCACCACGTCGATGGCATTCGGGCTCAGCTTGACGATGAGTTTGACGCGCGGGTCCATGGCATCGCGCACCAGGCGCACCAGTTCGCGCAGACGCACCGGATCGGTGCCGAAGGTCAGGCCGTCGGAAACATTCGGACATGAGACGTTCAGTTCGATGGCCGACACGCACGCCTCTTGAGCGATGCGCCCCGAGGTGTGGACGTAGTCGTCCACCGAATGGCCGGCCACGTTGGCAAAGACGGGCACGCCTGCGGCATCCATCTTCTGCAGTTCGGGAATCTTGTCTTTGAGAAAGGCATCGAGGCCCACGTTCGCCAAGCCGATGGCATTGAGCATGCCGGCGCGGGTTTCAACAATGCGGCGCGATTCGTTGCCCTTGCGGACTTCGCGTGTGATGGATTTGGTGACGAAGGCGCCGAAGCGGTGCATGTCGACGAAGTCGGCATACTCGTAGGCATAGCCGCACGTGCCCGACGCTGTCATGGTCGGGTTCTTGAGGCTGATGCCTGCCAGGTCAACGGCGAGGCTGGGTCCGGGGCGTTGCGTCGGGTCTTCCATCGGGGCAGCACTCTACCACGATCGATTCGATTTTGCAGGGTCGGGCAGAGAGGTTCTGAGGGCGGCTTGGTAAGATCAGGGAATGTGTTTCGCAATCTCTGACCCCGCAGGACTTTTGCCGTGTCTGTGATCATCCGACCCGCCCGCGTGGCTGACGTTCCGGCCATGGCCAGCCTGGTGAATGACTATGCCGAGCAAGGGCAGATGCTGCATCGGTCGCATGCCGAATTTTACGAAGCGGTGCGCGACTTTTTGGTGGCAGTCGATGGGGATGATGCCGTGCTGGGCGTGGTGGGTTTGCGTGTGATGTGGGCCAATCTGGCCGAAGTCTTCGCATTGGCGGTGCGCTCGGATCTGCACCGGTCGGGCATCGGTCGGCAATTGGTCGATGGCGTCACCGCCGAAGCCGATCGCCTCGGGATCGCACGTTTGTTTGCGCTGACCTATGCCCGCAACTTTTTTGAAACATGCGGTTTCGAAGTGGTGGATCGCCACAAGGAATTGCCGCTGAAGGTGTGGAGCGAATGCATTCGCTGTTCGAAGCGACACGCCTGCGATGAAATCGCAATGGTCAAGGCGCTGCGCGATGTGCCGATCGCCATTCCGCAAGCGGTTGAATCGGCCGGGATGTCGCTGCCGGTGTTGAGCGAACCGATTCGACGTTTGGAACGCGAGGCCGGTCAACTGGACGACTGAGTCTTTGAAAAGGAATTCGAAGATGATGCGATGGATCGCACTGATGGGGTTGCTTTGTTGCGTCGTCGGTTGTCAGTCGCATCGGGAAGATCAGATTTCGATCACATCAAGAACCGAGCGAGCCCATCGGTGGCTGCCGCATCAGTATCAAGATCAAGTGTTGGCATCGATTCGCGGTATGTACCCCGATGTCGAAATATGGGTTGATGTGCGCCATCATGATGTGCAGGACACGAGTCTGTCGATCTGTGTTTATGCTCACGGCGATCAGGTTGAAGCCACTTGTTGCAGTGTTCGAGGCGATGTGGCTGAATTCTGGTCTTGTGCCGGAGCGCGTCTGGATCAGGTCGAGGCGGCTTTGATCCAAAAATACGGCGATCTCTATCGGTCGGCGAAACGTGAGGCATCGTCGCTCGCCGACGCCCCCGAATCGCGGTAGAGTCTCAGCCTGAATGTTTCACACGCAGCCACCTGTTTTTAAACAGGTCGGCATGCGCCTGCGCGCGCCGAATCGAAATCCTGCATGGCACAGCCCTGGCTCACATCCCTGACGCAGTCTTCGGTCATTCGTGATCTGGATGCGGCGCTGCGCAAGCATCGTCGTGTGGGGCTCGGCGGTCAGGCTGGTTCGAGTGCGACGTTGATTTGCGGGGCGCTCGCGCAGCAGACCGGGCGACCGATGTTGATTCTGACCGGCCATCTCGATGATGCCGATGCCGTGGTGGATGATCTGTCGCTGCTCGAAAATCTATCAGTGCGCTTGTTCCCGGCGCTCGAAGTGTTGCCGGGCGAATCGCACGTGGCGGCCGAGTTGCTCTCTCAGCGTTTGGCGACGGTGGCCGATCATGCCACAGGTCATCAGGCGGGCGTGATGGTGGCGCCGATTCAGGCGCTGATGCAGGGCGTGCCGCGCGCCGAGAGCCTGCCGGGATTGATTCGCGAACTCAAGCCCGGTGATCGATTGAGCATGGATGATCTGGCCGCCTGGCTTGAGACTGCCGGATATCGGCGCAGCGATGCCGTCGAAGAACCCGGTGATTACGCGATGCGCGGCGGTATTCTCGATGTGTTTCCACCGAACGGGGCGCCGGTGCGTGCGGACTTCTTCGGCGATGAACTCGAATCGCTGACCGAGATCGATTTGGATTCGATGGGGTCGGATCATCCACTTGAAGTGGCGCGTCTGTTGACGGTGCGTGATGATGATCCGCTGGATCCGGATCGTGTGGTGCCGTTGTGGTCGCTGCTTTCGGATGACACGCAGGTCGTGTTGCTTGACATTGTCGAGATCGAAGAGCAGGCACGCGGTTATTACGAGCGGCTGACCGATCCGGTGGGTGTGTTTCCGCCGCATGTGGTGCATCAGGCGCTGGGCAAGCACGCGTGCATCGAAGTGCAGTCGTATGGCGCGGCGGCGCTTGCAAATCATCAGATGAATCTGCCGGTGTCGCGCCTTCCGGAATTCGATACCGATGTGGTCAAGGCCGTGGCCGAACTCGATGCGCTGACGCAGGACCATCGCGTGGTGGTGCTGTGCGAGCGAGAAGCCGAGCGGCATCGCCTGGAGCAACTGATCGCCGAGCATGCGCAGTCGGATGCCATCGAGATTGCGCAGGCCGATGTGGCGATGGGCTTTGTCTGGGCGCTGGAGGGCGATCGCCCGATGGCGGTGGTGCCGTACCGGCAACTGGCGCATCGCTACGGCACGCGCAAGCGCGTGCGCAAGGTCGGTGGCGTGCGCGGCACCGATGCCTTCTTCGATCTGGAAATCGGCGATTATGTGGTGCATGTGCAGCACGGCATTGCCCGATTCAATGCACTGCGCATGATGGAGCGCGACGGATCGCCGGGTGAGGAATATCTCACACTCGAATTCGCCGATCGCGTGTTGCTGCATGTACCCGCTTCGCAGATCGAACTGGTGCACAAATACGTCGGGGGTTCCGGGCGGCCCAATCTCAGCAAGCTCGGCGGCACGCGATGGAAACGCCAGAAGGCGCAGGCAGCCGATGCCGCCAAGGATCTGGCCGTGGAGTTGCTGCGCGTGCAGGCCGCGCGCGAGGCCATGCCCGGCTTGCGATGCAATCCCGACACACTGTGGATGAATGATTTCGAAGCAGCCTTTCCGTATGAAGAAACCGAAGACCAGCTTGCGGCGATGGCGGCGATCAAGAAAGACATGTCGACAACGCGCCCGATGGATCGCCTGCTTTGCGGTGATGTGGGTTACGGCAAAACCGAAATGGCGATTCGCGCCGCATTCATGGCTGCAGAGGCGGGGCGGCAGGTGGCGATTTTGTGCCCGACGACGGTGTTGTGCCAGCAGCACGAACAGACCATTCGCGATCGTTTGTCCAGTTACCCGTTTCGTGTCGCGGCGCTGAACCGCTTCAAGACGGCGACGGAACTGAGTCAGACGCTTGAAGGTCTGGCCGATGGATCGGTGGACGTGGTGGTCGGAACCCATCGCCTGTTGAGCCAGGATGTGCGCTTTGCGAACCTGGGTTTGGTGGTGATCGATGAAGAGCAGAAATTCGGGGTGGAACACAAGCAGAAGCTGATGCGCTTTCGTCTGACGGTCGATGTGCTGTCGATGTCGGCCACGCCGATCCCGCGCACGTTGAATATGGCATTGCTGGGTTTGCGCGACATCAGCAGTCTGGCCACGCCGCCGGTGGATCGCCGCGCGGTGGTGACCGAAGTGGTGCCCTATGACCGGCAGCGTGTGCGCACGGCGCTGGTGCGCGAATTGTCGCGCGAAGGCCAGTGCTTTGTGGTGCATAATCGAGTGCATTCAATTCGCGATGTGGCGGCAGAAATCAAGGCCTTGATCCCCGAAGCCGAAGTGGTGGTGGGCCATGGGCAGATGACCGCCCGCGAACTCGAAGCGGTGATGCTCAAATTCATGCGGCGCGAGGCCGATATTCTGGTGTGCACCACGATCATCGAATCCGGAATCGATATTCCGAATGCCAATACCATCATCATCACCGACAGCGATCGTTACGGCCTGGCTGAACTGCATCAGTTGCGCGGTCGTGTGGGCCGGTCGCACCATCGTGCGTATTGCTATTTGCTGTTGCCCGAAGACCGGCCGCTGAGCGATGTGGCCCGCCAGCGCCTTCGTGCTCTGGAGCGCTATGCGATGCTCGGTGCAGGCTTCAAGATCGCCATGCGCGATATGGAAATTCGCGGTGTGGGCAACTTGCTCGGGTCGCAGCAGTCCGGCCACATCGAAGCGGTGGGCTATGAGATGTATTGCCGCTTGCTCGAACAATCGACCGCCGAATTGCGCGATGGCGAAGCGCCGATTGATCGTGAAACGCATTTGGATCTGCCGGGTCTGGCGGGGCATCTGCCGCGCAGTTACATCCCTTCAGACAAACACCGAATGACGATCTATCGACGGATTGCCCGCGCCCGGGATGCGGCATTGCTTGGAGCGCTCGAGCGCGATTTGAAAGATGCATATGGCGCTCCGCCGCCCGCAGCGCGAGCTTTGCTGGATTTGGCAGCGGTGCGTGTGGGATTGGCGGCCATCGGCGTGCATGCCGTGCGCGTGGAGGATCGCGATCTGGTCTACGTGACGGAAAATCCGCGTGCGCTTGAAACCGCGATCGGGCGCAAACGTGGCTCGGTGCGTCTGGTGGATGCGCCCACGATCAAAAAACCGGGCACGGTCTATCATCGACCGCCGAGCAATTATCTCGACAGGCCCGAAACGCTTTTGCGCGTACTCAAGAAAATGTTTGCCGTGCCGCCCGGGCGCAGCGCCTGATCAGTACTTCACCGCCGAATAAAAAATGCCTTCGTGCGGCTGGATTTTCTTGCGGCCATTCAAGAAAGTCAGTTCGATCAGGCAGGTGATGCCCACCAGTTCGCAGCCCATTTTCTCAACCAGATCGATGCAGGCCTTGAGTGTGCCACCGGTGGCCAGCAGATCATCGGCCAGCAGCACGCGCTGGCCGGGCTGGATGGCATCCTGATGGACTTGAAGTGTATCGGTGCCGTATTCGAGTTCGTATTCAGCCGAATGGAAAGCGCGCGGCAGTTTGTTGGGTTTGCGGATCGGGACAAAACCCGCCGACAGAGATTGCGCCAGCCCGGTGCCGAAAATAAAGCCGCGGCTTTCAGCGCCGGCCACCATATCCACGTGTTTACCACGAAACGGATTGACCATGGTTTCAACCGCCATCGACAGGGCGGCGGGATGATTGAGCAGCGGCGTGATGTCCTTGAAATTGATGCCGGGCTTCGGCCAGTCGGGCACGTCGCGGATATGGTCGCGCAATAGATCCATGCGATACTCCGGGGCAAAAGGATGAGGCCGCTATGATATACTGTCAGCCTTAAGGCCGGGACATGGGTGACCCGGAAGGAATTCGATATGAGCGGAACGAAAAGTAAAATGTCAGAAATCGAAACGGTAGAGCCGATCGGCAAGCGCGTTCTGATCCGAAAGGATGAGGATAAGAAGCAGACCCGAAGCGGCATTCATCTGCCGGATAAAATCGAAATTCCCACACTGACCGGGCGTGTGGTTTCGGTCAGTGCTCAGGTGGGGAATGACAGCGATTACCCGATCAAGAATTACGATCGGGTGCTGTTCAATCCCAAAGAAGCCATTCCGGTGGATTTCGAAGGCGACAACCGACTGTTTGTGGTGCCGGTCGAGAATATCGTGGCGGTCTTTCGTCGCGACACCAAGTGATGCACCATGACCACGGCTGACACGCTAGTCATGGAACCCCTGAGCGGCCCCTTCGATGTCACGATCGACGATCTGCCGGGGTCCAAAAGTCTGACCAACCGGGCGCTGCTTCTGGCGGCGCTTGCGCGGGGCGATTCCCGACTTTCAAACGTTCTGGTTTCGGACGATGCTCAGCGGATGCTCGAAGGTCTGCGGGCCTTGGGTTTTGATGTGCTGGATCCGTCTGGGTCGGCGCATGCGACCACGGTCTCCGGGCAGGGTGGGCAGATTCCTCATGCCTCGGCCGATTTGTTTCTGGGCAACGCCGGAACGGCCGTTCGTTTTTTGACCGCAGCATGCGCGCAGGGGGTCGGACCCTACGGCATCGATGGCGTGGAACGCATGCGCGAACGGCCCATTGCGCAGTTGGTGGATCTGCTTCGCGAACTCGGTGCCGAAGTGGATTTTCTGGGCGTCGAGGGCTGTCCGCCGCTGAGTGTGCGCGGCGGGACGATGCGCGGCGGATCGATTGTCATGCGCCCGACGCTTTCAAGTCAGTACATCAGTGCGTTGATGCAGATCGGTCCATGCCTTCCGGATGGCTTGCAGATCAAGTTTGAAGGACCGGTACTCAGTCGCCCGTATGTGGAAATGACCGCCGGGCTGATGCGTTGTTTCGGCGCGACGGTGAATCACGATGCCCAGTGGTCTGAAGTGTCGATTGCTTCGGGAGGTTATCAAGGCACGGACTTGGCCCTCGAACCTGATGCCTCGAATGCCAGTTATTTTCTGGCGGCGGCAGCTATTACGCCGGGCGCACGATGTGTGATTCGCAAATTGGGGCGGTCGAGTCTGCAAGGGGATGTGCGATTCGTGGAGATTCTCGGGCAGATGGGTTGCGCGATTGAATTCGAGCAGGACCATGTGGCGGTGACCGGCCCCGAACAGTTGTGCGGTGTGGATGTGAATCTCAATGCCATGCCGGATATGGCGCAGACCCTTGCGGTGGTGGCGTTGTTTGCGGAAGGTCCGACGGTGATTCGCGACGTCGGCAATCTGCGCGTGAAAGAAACCGACCGCATGGCGGCGCTTCAGATTGAATTGATGAAGCTCGGGGCGAAGGTCATCGTCGAGCGTGACGATCTGCACATTCGCGTGAAACAACCCGGTGTGATCGAGCCGGCCGAAATCGAAACCTACGATGATCACCGCATGGCGATGGCCTTTGCGGTGGCCGGATTGCGTGCGTCGGGTGTGACGATTCTGGATCCGGCCTGCGTGAACAAGACGTTCCCGACGTATTGGGAATTTCTGCGTCGGTTACGCGGCTGAATCGTTAAAGCAAGTTATTCGTCAGCGTCGTCCGAGCGGGCCTTGTATTTCACGATGCCGCGTTTGGAGTTGCGCACGAAGTTCGCAAATTCCACGCACAGCGGATCATCGGCAAGATTTTCCATCACCAGATCGGCGGCGATCAGACGTGTGTGTCCTTGGCAAAAAACGATATCGAAAGCTTTTTTCAGACTCGGAATGTGATCGCGCAGTCCGGCGCGGCGCAGGCCCACGAGATTGAGCGATCCGGTCGTGCGCGAGTCGTAGCACACGCAGAAGGGCGGCAGATCCTTGGTGATGCCGCGCAGGCCGCTGATCATCGCCATGCGCCCGGCCCGGCAGAATTGATGCACCACGGCATTGCCGCCGAGAATGACTTTGTCGGCGATCTCGACGTGGCCACCGAGCAGAGCGCCGTTGACCATGACCACGTCGTTGTGGATCACCGAGTCGTGACCCACATGACTGTTGGCCATCAGGTAATTGCGATCACCGACCGTGGTGGGTTTGTCTTTTGTGGCGCGGTGGATCGTGACGCCTTCGCGAATGACGTTGTGTGATCCGACCACGGTGCCGGCACCAGCTGATTCTGCGTCGTAAGACAGATCTTGCGGCGCAAAGCCGATGCAACTGTTTGGATAAAAGATATTGTGGATGCCAACGGTCAGAGGCCCTTTGAGCGTGACGCGATGCGTGAGGCGTGTGGCAGCACCGACTTTGACGCCCGAACTGATGATGCATCCGGGGCCCACGATCACATCGTCGGCGAGTTGGGCAAGATCATCCACAATGGCGGTGGGGTGTATTTGCGGCATGGCCGATATCATACGGTCGGTGATGCATTCAGGCGAAATTCAATTCGAGGATCTCGGGCGTCTGGCTTATGCGCCGGCGTTCGAAAAACAGTGCGCGATACACGCCGATGTGCTTGCCGGTAAACGACCGCCGACCGTCCTTCTGGTCGAGCATGATCCGGTGATTACTGTTTCGCGCCGGCAAAGTGCCGCCGCCCATGTACTGGCTGATGCGGCAATGCTGGCGCGTCACGGTGTGGCATTGTGCCCGACCGATCGCGGCGGCGATGTCACGTATCATGGGCCGGGCCAACTGGTGATTTATCCCATCCTGCCGCTCAACACACTGGGTCTGAATATTCGTCGTTATGTGCGCGGTCTCGAAGCGGTGGTGATCCGGGCGCTTACAACATTCGGTGTGGTGGCTCAGCGGGATCACTGTGCGACGGGCGTGTGGGTGCAGGACGCCAAGGTGGCGGCGATCGGTGTGCGCGTGCAGTGCTGGGTCTCGATGCATGGCATGGCCATCAATGTGGATCCGCAGATGGCCCATTACGATTTGATTGTGCCGTGCGGATTGAATCGACCGGTGACGAGTTTGAAGCGCCTGTTGGGCGATGATTGTCCATCGATGGACCAGGTCAAGCAGTCAGTGACAGAGGCGTTTGGCGCCATCACCGAAGGCTGAATCATTCAGCCTGTTTTCTCAAGTGCGATGGCTTTGAGCTGGCGCAGATCCAATTTGCCGGTACCCAGCATCGGAATTTCGTCGACCTTCACGAATTGATCCGGTCGCGGGATGAAGAGGTTGGGCAGGCCCATCGCGGTGAGTTTGGTCGGAAGCGTGTCGATCTTGTTCTCATCCCATGTGTGCAGCACGACCAGCTTCTCGCCTTTCTTTTCGTCGGGGATTGCCGTGACGGCGAAGAGCATGCCCGGCGCTTCGGCAGCTTCGTGCAGGGCCTCTTCGACGCGGCCGTGCGGCACCATCTCGCCGGCGATTTTGCTGAAGCGCGACAAGCGATCGGTGATGAAGATGAAGCCGTCATCGTCGATTTTGGCGATGTCGCCGGTGATGTACCAGCCATCGTGCATGGCTTTGTGCGTCAGATCATCGCGACCGAGATAGCCCTGCATGATGTTCGGGCCGCACACCAGAAGCATGCCTGCCTGGTTGGGGCCCATGGGTTCGAAGGTATCGGGATCGACCACGCGGGCACTCACGCCTTGCAGCGCCTGGCCCACCGAGCCGCGGCGCGAGCCGGCGTGGAATACGCCTTCGTACCGCACATCAAGTGTGTTGGCCGAAACAATCGGCGAGCATTCGGTGGTGCCGTATCCCTGCATGGGACGAATGCCGAAGCGCTCTTCGAAAGCATCAGCCAGACGGTCCGGCAATTTTTCGGCGCCGGTGAGCACCAGGCGGAGCGAGCCGAGCTGGCCCGGTTCGCAGCGCCTCAAATAAAACCCAAGAAAGGTGGGAGTGGCGATCAACACGGTGATGTGCTGCGCTTCGATGATGCGTCCCACCGCCAGGCCGTCGAGTGGATTGGGGTGAAAGTAAAGACCGATGCCGTTATTCGAGGCGAACCATGTGGTCATGTAACCGAACGAATGGAACAGTGGAAGAATACCCAGCAGTTTGTCATCGGTGCCGACCGGCAGCAGCTGCATGGCGCCATCGATATTGGAGGCGAGGTTGTAATGCGACAGCACCACGCCTTTGGGTTCGCCGGTGGAGCCGCTCGAAAAAATGACAGTGGTTTCATCATCCAGTGTGGCACGTCGTGAACCGGCGCCGCAGGCTCGTTCCAGATTTCGCATCGGAGCGAACAGGGCCAGCAGGGCGGCATAGCGCTTGGCACCGGCGGTGAGGGTTCGGGCGACATCTTCCAGGTAGAGGATTTCGATGCCGTCGGGCACTTCGATTTTGGCCTTCGATAGAAAGACCTTGCTGGTGATGAGCGTTTTGAGTTCGGATTGGCGCATGGCTGATTCCAAAGCCGCTTTGCCCGCGGTGAAATTCAGATGCACCGTGCTTCGACAACCGAGTGATGCCGCCAGGTTGGTCATCGCGCCGGCCACACTGGGAGGCAGCATGACGCCCACGCGTTTTTGATCGCCCCAGTGAGGTCGCAGTGCCCGAGCCAGTGCCACCGCACCGGTCAGCGCAGCCAGTCGACTGAGTGCGGGGCGCTGGTCATCGCCCCAGGCGAAGCGCCAGGGCCGCGATCGCACACGCTGGATGAAGGCGCGATGCAGTGTGTGCAGATCTTCTTTGCGATACGCCCATGCTTCGGTGCCCAGCGCCACGATGGCGCTGCGGATTTCATGGACCGGTGTGTCAGGCGACAGCGGCGCCCCGAAACTGACGGTGATCGGATACGGCAGATGCTCAGGAGCCTTGGTCACGAATCGCTGCTGCTTGAAACTGAAAATGCTGCCCCAGATGCGATCCAGATGAACCGGAATCACCGGGACGTCGCGCCCCTTGACGATGCGCTGCACGCCGCGTCGGAAAGGCATCATGGTGCCGGTGCGCGTGATCTGTCCTTCGGGAAAGATGCAGACGACCTCGCCGCGATCGAGATACTCACCGGCATCGCGCAGCGCCTTGAGGATCATGCGCGGTCCGCCGTTGGAATCGATCTCAATGGCTTTCATCGCCTTCATGAAAGGCTTGA
The DNA here is from genome assembly GCA_942491355.1 of uncultured Phycisphaeraceae bacterium. Classification (GTDB taxonomy): domain Bacteria; phylum Planctomycetota; class Phycisphaerae; order Phycisphaerales; family Zrk34; genus CALOAZ01. Next base: position 2,636 of record CALOAZ010000106.1, on the reverse strand, counting down.
GCCACCATTTGTTGTACATGCCTGAATACACCACGAAGCGCACGGGTCGGCTGATGGCCGCCATCACGAACAGGCCGTCGAGAAATGCCATGTGATTCGGGGTCAGCAAAACACCGCCTTGTTCGGGCACATTGGCTCGACCAATCACACGCAGGCGATAGATCAATCGGGTCACGGCGATCAAACCCATGCGGATCAATGCCGAAGGCATCAGGACAATCACGGTGCCGGCCAGAATCAGGACGACCACCGCCGAAGCGCCGAGCGATGCGCCCGAGGTCAGGCCGGTTTCAGACATCAGCAGGGCGCTGAGCGATCCGCCGATCACGGCGATCATGACCGCGACGTTCGTGAGTGCGAGTACCGAGCCGAGCCGATCCGAAGGGCTGCGCCACTGCAAGAGCGAATTGAGCGGGACCACCAGCAGGCCTGCGCCGAGGCCCATTCCGGTGGCGAGCCCGCAGAGTGTGTAGAGATTGTCGGAAGCCGTGGCGCTCATCACGCCCATGGCCAGCGTGAAACTCGCAAAGATCAGTGCGCCCATGGGAATCAGACCGACTTCGATTTTTCCGGCTGAAAGGCGTCCGGCACAGATGGCGCCGATGGCAATGCCGATCCCGAATAGGGCGGGGGGCAGGCCGGTCAGCATTTCGCCGGAGGCATAATTCGAAGCCACCGTGCTGGTATGCACGTATACGTTCTGGCCGAGCAGGCTGATGATCAGCCAGTACGCCACGGAACCGATCACGGCGCTGAGCAACATACGATCGGCGAAGATCGCGCGGGTGCCGCCGACAATCGTGGTGCCGAGGCCGCCTTCGGCGCGGGCAGGCAGTACGCGCGGCATGGCGAGTGAACCGATGAAGCCGATCGCCGCGAGCAGCGTCAGGATGGCACCCGCGATCCATGTGAGGTCGGGCATGGCACCGCCCTCGTCGGCGAACAGTAAAATCGGCCCGAGTCCCGTGCCGGCGATGATGGCCAGCATGGTCCACATTTCCATCAGGGCATTGCCCCCCGAGAGTTTGTCGGTGGGCAGCAGTTCGGGCAGGACACCGTATTTTGCCGGGCTGAAAAGGGCGCTTTGCATGCCCATCAAGCCGAGGATGACCAGCAGTGGTGTGATCTGGCCGGGCCAGATTGAAAGTGCAGCGGTCGCGCCGAGCATCAGCAGCAGTTCGAGAGCCTTGGTGGCGATGATGACCGATCGCTTGGAAATGCGATCTGCCATTGTGCCCGCCGGAAGACTCAGCAGCACAAAGGGCAGTGAGAACACCAGCATCGCGAGTGTGGTGCGCTGCTGCGAAATGGCATTGAGTTCGGAATCGGCAAGTGATTGCGCCTGGACTTGGCGCATGGCGAGTGTCAGCAGGATGTACTTCCAGGCATTGTCATTGAACGCACCGAAAAACTGTGCGGTCAGCAGGCCGCTCAGAGGATGACGGCGTGTTTCTTGAGAAGACATGATCGGCAAACCCCGGCTGGCAGCAATGTCACCAGATGATCTCGGCAGTATTGAATACGGGGCCGTCCGTGCAGGCGAGTCGGTAGCGCCATGGCGTGCCGACATCCAGCGTGCCGTGTGCTTGTTCGCCTGAACGCAGGCCGCGCACTTTGACGACGCAACTCTGACAGGTGGCCATGCCGCAGGCCATGGGTTGTTCGAGGCAGGCCTGAGCCTCGACGCCGAATTCGGCGGCCAGTCGTGCGACGGCGTGCATCATGGGATCGGGTCCGCAGACGAAGATCACGGCAATGGCTCGCGCATCATCGTCGAGTCCTTGCAGATAAAGACGCAGGCCGTCGGTCACGCGCCCGGGTAATCCGGCTGAGCCGTCGTCGGTGGTGATCACCGCCGGCATGCCGCATCGGGTGAATTCCTGGACGCACAGCGCCGGCAGGCCTTCTTCGTCGGCAGGACCTTTGAGTGTGGCGGCCAGTAGATCCTTGGCCATGGCGCCGAGGAAGGCGCAGCCGGTCCAGCCTTCGGACCAGAGGGTTTCAGCCAGATAGAACATCGGAGGCAGGCCGACGCCGCCACCGACCAGCAGCCCGATGGATTTACCGTCGGTCAGGTGAAATTTGTTGCCCAGCGGACCCAGAAGAGTCAGGGTCTGTCCCGGTTGCATGCGTTCGAGACCCAGTGTGCCCAGGCCGACCACGCGGTAGATCAGATCGATTTCAGTGCCTGCGGGGGTGTCGCGCCGACCGGCGATGGAATAGGGGCGGCGCAGAAAAGCCGTCGGTTCGCGAAGTTCCGGATCCTGCCAGGCGGGGTAGTGTCCGGGACTGATTTCAATTTCAGCCCCATCCGGTGCCATGTCGATCTCAGGGCTGCAGCCGGTTTGAACGAATTGTCCCGGATCGGTGGACGGAAAGACGTCCGGCTCGGTCAGGCGCACGGTGAGTCGGTAATGTTCGCGGCAGAGTGGTGTATTGGACAGGACCTGAGCCGTGAATCGGGTGCGACCGGATTTCGGGGCGGCGATGGACATCGCGGGGAGTATAACGAGGCCTCTACCGGCCCGCATCGCCTTGACAGGTCGACCCAAGTGCCTACACTATCGAGATTTCACGGCGGCCCGGCGTTCGGGGCGTTCGTGTAACCCTTGCTGCCGGAGCGGTATGCGATGATC
>CALOAZ010000105.1:0-29199 GCA_942491355.1 uncultured Phycisphaeraceae bacterium | reverse complement strand
CTGCCGCCACCACCGCACTGGCCTTCGGCCTTACACCTTATGCCCGCGCCAAAGAAGTGGCTCGCGTGTATCGCACCGCGCTGATCGGCAGTGGCTGGTGGGGCATGAATATCCTGCGCGAGGCCATGGCCAGCGGCAAGATCAAAGCCGTCGCCCTGGCCGACGTCGATCCCAATGCGACCGAAGCCAGCGCCGAAGAAATCAACGATGCCTCAGGCCAGATGCCCAAGACCTATAAGGATTACCGCGAACTTCTAGCGAAGGAAAAGATCGACATCGCCATCATCGCCACGCCGGATCACTGGCACGCGCTGCAAACGGTCGATGCGCTCAAAGCCGGCGCTCATGTCTTCGTCGAAAAACCCACCGGTCATACCATTGCCGAAAGTCGCGCGATGGTGAATACCGCCCGCGCGGCTGATCGCGTGGTACAGGTCGGTCTGCATCGACGCATCGGTCCGCATCATGTCGAAGCGATGGACTTTCTCAAGAGCGGCAAGGTGGGCAATATCGGCATGGTGCGCATGTTCGTCGCCGGTGGGGGTGGGGCAGAAAAACCTTCGCCCAATGGCGAACCGCCCGAAGGCATGGATTGGGACATGTATTGCGGCCCGGCACCCTTGCGACCCTTCAACCGCATTATTCATCCGGGCGGCTTTCGAAACATTCTCGATTTCGCCAACGGCACGCTCGGCGACTGGGGCACGCACTGGCTTGATCAGGTCATGTGGTGGACCGAAGAGAAATATCCGAAGCGCGTTTTTTCAGCCGGTGGGCGCCCAGTTCGTGGCGCAGCGGTATTGAACGAGAAAGAGCAAACCTCCGATGCGCCCGATCACCAGACGGCGACCTTCGAATTCGAATCTTTCACCGCAACCTGGGAACATCGAAAATTCGCGGGATCCGGCGCCGAAAAGCACGGCATCGGCTGCTACTTCTACGGCACCGAAGGCACGTTCCATATCGGCTGGCGCGACGGCTGGACGTTCTATCCCATGAAGAAAAACGCGACGCCGGTTCACGGCAAATCACAACTGCAGGAACCCGACGGTCACAACATGCAATTGCTCTGGGCCGACTTCATGGATGCCATCGAGAAGAATCGTCGACCTATCAGCGACATCGAAACCGGCCATCTGTCATCCAATCTCGCGATGCTCGGCATGATGAGCTACAAGCTCGGCCGAAGCATCACCTGGGATGGCGCCAAGGAACAATGCATCGGTGACGATCAGGCCAATGCGCTGTTGAAGCGTGACTACCGCGGGCCGTGGATTTATCCGACGGCATAACGCCCCCTAGGGCTGACCCACTGGCTTGATCGCCTGGAATTTTCGAAGCCACGACGCCGTGATGGCGGCGCCGATGGTTTTTTCCTGATCGAGTTCATCGGGTGTCTGGCCCCAGTAAAAACTGATCCAACCATCCACCCGATCTCCTGCGCGGCGAATGAAGTCTTCCATCTGCTCCGGCGAACTGCCCAGTGGGAACGTTTCCTCGATCACCACCGGTTTGCCGATTTCATAAACCGCCAGCGCCGCCAACGCGCCATCGATATCGCCTTTCTTCGGATAGAAATGCACCGCCACGAAATCGAGCCTCTTCGATGTTTCCGGATCGTGAATCACCGGCTTGGCTTTCGGTCCGAACGTCAGCGCCCATGGGATCGCGCCCACCGTGATCAGATGGCGCGTGTCATGCTTGCGTATCGCGGGCACCAGCGTTTCGATCCACGCTTGGACCACTTCCTTACGCGAGCGACCTTTCAGATCCAGCGTCAGGCGCTGCACGAAATACTTGCCGCCCAATTCGCCGGCAAGCCAATCGGTTTCGACTTTGTCGTTGCCGGCCAGAATCGGCTCGTTCATCAAGTCGTAGCAAAAGATCGCGTGACTGGGCGCACACGTTTTCGCCGCCGCCGACCAAAAACGCGCCTGGACCGCCCAGCGATCCGACTCCGAAATCGCGTCGTACCACGGCGGCACATCCTGTTTGTGATAACAACCCAGGCCGGTGATATCGAGATACAGACCAGTGCGCTCGGCACACTTCACCAGGGCATCCAATTTCTTGAGCGCTGCATCATTCGGCTGGTCCGGCGACGACATGAATCGACCGACCTGCAGATGAATGCGCACGACATTGGCACCCAGCGCCTTCATCTCGGCAAAGTCCGACTCCACGGTCGACCATTCGCCCTCCCAGTAATCTTCGATCAGGCGATGCTTGTAATCCCGGTCGTAATTGAATCCCCATGCGATGAATCGATCGCCGGTATCCGATCGCACAAAGCGCCGACCGTCTTCGCTTTTAGAAATCCATGCGCCTGATGTGGCGCAACCGACCGAGAACCCTGCGACGCTGAGCATCGCACTCATCCACAAGATTTTGAACATGGATTGAAATCCTCATTCTGGAACCGGCCATTGGCGGACCCGCCGAAAAACCCTACACCCGTCTCCACCTCTGCGATGCAGAACAACCGCCCGAATTGCGCTTCAGGCACCCATGACGCGCGGATCGGGCAACACGTGTCAGGATTGTGTCCTTCCGGTCGTTTCCGTCGGTGAGTTCATTCACGGAGCGCCTTCTCATGCGATATCTCACGCTGGTCATGGCCATGCTGCTGGCCCCGAACATCTTGCCCCACGTGTGCGCGGCTTCTCGCAAACCCAATGTCGTGATTTTGTTCACGGATGACCAGGGCACGCTGGATGCCAACTGCTTCGGTGCCACCGATCTGCATACGCCGAACATCGATCGCCTGGCGCAGGATGGTATTCGCTTCACGCAGGCTTATGCACACACCGTGTGCTGTCCGTCGCGGGCCGCGCTGATGACCGGTCGCCATCCGCAGCGCTGCAATGTGAACAACTGGACGCAGTCGCGCATCCACGATGAAACCGGGCGCAACATGTTCCTCAGCGAAGTCACTCTGGCAGAAACATTACGCGCCGCAGGGTATCACACCGCGCTGTTCGGCAAATGGCATCTGGGCGCCCACCCGGATCACGGCCCGACCAAACAAGGTTTCGATGAATTCTTCGGCATTCGAGGCGGCTTCATCGACAACTACACGCAATACCATCTGCATCGCCAAGGCGGCCACGATTTGTTTGAAGGCACGAAAGAAGTTTTCGCCCGCAACAGTTATTTTCCGGATCTGATCACCGATCGGGCTCTGAGCTTCATCGAGGCGCACAAGGAAGAACCCTTCTTTTTGTACTACGCCCTCAACCTGCCGCACTATCCCGAACAGATGCTCGAACGATTCAACGCGCTTTACAAGGACCTGAAACAACCCCGCCGAACTTATGCCGCCACGGTCACTACTGCCGATCATTACATCGGGCGCATCTTGAATGCGCTTGAAACATTCGGATTGTATGAGAACACGATCATTGTCTTCATGAGCGACAACGGTCACTCCGAAGAGGACTATAAAATCCAGGGAGCCCACCATCTTTCGGGATTGCCTGAAGGTACCAACTACGGCTCCAATGCCGGCGGGGGATACACCGGCAAGTGGATCGGTGCCAAGAGTTCGTTTCTCGAAGGCGGTATCCGCACACCGGCCATCCTGAGCTGGCCGGCGCAATTGCCGAAAAACATCGTGCGCGATCAGGCGGTTTCAATCATGGACTGGTATCCCACGATCCTGGATCTACTTGAATTGTCGCAGCCGCAAAACGTGCAATTCGACGGTCGCACACTGAAGGATGTGATTGCAAAGGTGGATGCGCCCAGCCCGCATCCGGTGATGGTGTGGCAGTGGCAGAATGCCTGGGCCGTGCGTGAAGGCGACTGGAAGCTGATCGCCAACGGTCACCATGGCGCCAAAGGCCCGAAGCTCGACAAACTTCATCTGGGCAATCTCGGCGGTGATCACCCCGAGCAGACCAACCATGCCGCCGAACATCCGGAGATCGTCAAGCGTCTGACCTCCTTGCATGAGGTCTGGCTGAAGGATGTCACACCTGAATCAGGACTCTGAGTTATCCTGATGGCCATGAAGGATGACGCCCGACTCATCGAAATCGAATCGAAGATCACCTTTCAGGAAGATCTGATTTCGCAACTCAATGACGTGGTGATCGAACAAGCCAAGCGCATTGATGCGCTTGAACGCCGCTGCCTAGCGCTTCAGAAGAATCTCAAGCAGATGGCCGAAGGCGACGAAGAAATCGTCGACCTGCCTCCGCCGCACTATTGAATCAAATCGGTGGTTCAGGATGCGTCCGAGTCTTCACTCGCATCCGCAAGCATCACGCGAAACGCACCGGCCTCATCCACTTCCACCACATCATTGGGCTTCAGTGTCCGGCGTCGGCGCATTTCAGGCTCACCATTCACGGTGACCAATCCTTCGCCAATCAGAAATTTGGCTTCGCCCCCGGAAGACACCACATCGGCCAGTTTCAGAAACTGATCGAGATCAATCGTCGGCGTTCGAATCGTAATCGGTTTCATGGTGTGTCTCAGTAGCGGTCGATCGAATCGCAGAATTCCTCTTCGGGTGCCGCCTTGCGCAAACGGTCCACCACTTGTTCGTTTTCAGTTGCCACCAATTTCGGGTTTTGACGCACCAACTTCATCGGACCGATCAGTTCGCAGGATCCCGGATCGCGCAAGACATCTTCGATCAGTTCCACAATGCGCCCATCGGCGCGCACGCGCAATCGATCGGCCTGCAATACCACCACGCGGTCGTCGGATTGCAGCTCGAAGTAAACCGGAATCGCGCCCGACATCTGTCGCAACATGGTCTGCAGCGCACTGAGTTCGCCGTTGTAGGTACGCGGTCGGCCTTCAGCATCGGTATCGCGCAAGCGAATTTTCACCGCCGCCGTCAACCGGGCCGGACCTTCCTTGACCGGGATGATTTTGTCGACGACCAGATTTGGTTGCTCGCGCCGTCGATCCACGCGTCCCTGCAGATACACAATCGCATCCTGTTCCAGCAGATGGGCGTGGGCCGCATAAGCATCCGAAAATACCACGCCATCCATCTGGCCGGAAAGATCCTCGAATGTCAGCATCGCCATTTTCTGGCCGGCGCTGCGCCCGTTTTTCACGACCGTCTGGCGTACACGCGTGACCATGGCTCCGATGGTGACTTCAGTGTCTGCACGCAGACGCAGCGCATCGGTGATCGACGCGCTGCTGAATCGTTCCAACTGCTTGCGCCAACGATCGATCGGGTGGCTCGACACATAAAAGCCAAGCACGGCTTTTTCCTGCGCCAGCGCATCGTGGGTTTCCCACGCAGGCACGTCGGGCAAAACAGGTTCTTCGGTTTTGTCCGACGCCGCATCCGATTCGGCCACGGCACCGAAGAGGAAATCGTCACTGGATCGCAATTCCGCTTCTTGTGCACCACGACTGATCGCCTGCTCCACGCCTGCCATCATCGCCGCGCGTTTTTCGGTGCTATGCAACGCATCGAAGGCCCCGCATTTAATCAGCGCTTCGATCACAGCCTTGTTCACCAGCGAGCTGGGGACGCGCTCGCAGAAATCGAACAGACTCTTGATCGGGCCATCTTTTTCGCGAGCGGCAATGATGCCGTCCACCGCTTTTCTACCGACACCCTTGACGGCGCCAAGGCCGAAACGGATATGGCCGTGATTGGGATCGCGCGGCTCGCCTTTTTCGAAGACCACGGTAAAGTCATGCCGCGAAAGGTTGATATCCGGCGGGCGCACCTCGATGCCCACATGCCCGTCGGGGAATCGCACCTTGCGGCATTCATCGATGTACTCGACGACCTTCTCGGTGTTGACCGATTCGTAGGTCAGCAGCGCCGCCATGTACTGCACGGGGAAATAAGTTTTGAGGTACGCGGTCTGATAGGCGACGATGGCGTAGCCGGTCGAGTGTGACTTGTTGAAGCCGTAGCCGGCGAACTTCAAGATCAGGTCGAACAGTTCGCCGGCTTGTTGTTCGGTCAGGCCTTTCTCGACTGCGCTCTCGACGAACATCGCGCGCTGGGCATTGATGACCTTGTGTTTCTTCTTGCTGATCGCCTTGATCAGCGAATACGCTGAGCGCAGCGGGATACCGCCCAGGTTATGCACGATCTGCATGACCTGTTCCTGGTAGACCATGATGCCGTAGGTTTCCTCGGTGAATTCGTCGACGATTTCGTGAACTTCGGGCACTTGCTGCGCGGCCGTGCTTGCGGTCGATGTAATCGGGGATCAGTTCCATCGGTCCGGGTCGGTAAAGGGCGTTGGCGGCAATCAGGTCTTCGATGCGATTCGGTTTGATCTTCATCAGAACGTCGCGCATACCGCCGGATTCAAACTGGAACACGCCGGCCGTTTCACCGCGACGGAAGAGGTCAAGCACGTTCTGATCGTCGTAATGCAGGCGTTCGAGATCGAGCGGGTCGCCATGTTTTGGTCCCAATCGCGGGAATCGTCCGGCCGCACGGTTTTGCGAATGGTTTTTTCGTCAAGGGTTTGCTGGACTAACTCCCTGCCACGCTCGATGATCGAAAGCGTGCGCAAGCCCAGGAAGTCCATCTTGAGCAGGCCGATCTTTCACACGTCGGGCCGTCCCACTGGGTGACCACCTGCTCGGTGCCGGGCGGTTGATACAGCGGGATGATGTTATCGAGCGGCTGCGTGGCCATCACCACGCCCGCAGCGTGCACACCGTGGCGGTCGCCAGACCTTCCAGGCGCTTGGCGGTATCGATCATCTGGCGATGGGCGGGGTTGTCGGCATATAGCTTGCGAAGTTCGGGCTCGCTCGACGGCATCGGAGAGGGTGACACCCAGATCCGGCCGATCAGTTTGCAGACCTTCGATCCACTTCGGGCAGCGGGATATCCAACACCCGGCCGACGTCGCGGATCGCGGCCCGGGCCTTGAGGGTTCCGAAGGTGATGATCTGCGCCACATGGCCGTACTTCTGCCGAACGTAATTGATGATCTGCGCGCGACCGTCCTGGCAGATATCAATATCGATATCCGGATATTCCGAACGATCGGGATCGGTAAACCGCTCGAACAGCAGGCCGTACTTCACCGGGCACGCATTCGAAAGGCCCAGCACATAGCCCACCATCGTGCCGACACCCGATCCACGTGCATTGCATGAAATGCCGTTGGCGCGGGCATAATTCACGAAATCCCACACAATCAGGAAGTATGCACTGATCGACTTGTCGGCGAGTACTTTCAACTCGCGATCCATGCGGGCGCGAATTTCCTTCGTGATGCCTTTCTTGCCGTAGCGCCAGACGGCACCGGCCTCGACCAGTTCCTTCAGAGCTTCGTCGCAGGCTTTCTTCAGTTCATCGCGGGGGATCGAATTGTCTTTCGATTCATCAAAGGGCAGTAGATCGAAGTCGCGAACAGAAATCCTGAACCACTGCGGTCGAACCCTGGGTGGTTGATCGGATTTGCCGACGGGGATTTCTGGCGCTGGATTTTCACCACCGGCGCGTGGTTGGCGGAGAAATCGAGATCCACCTCGCACATATCCGCAATGCGATTGGTGTTATCGCAGGCTTCCTGCCAGCGTTTGAGATCCGGCGCAGCAACGCGCATCTCTTCATTGCTTTTGAGATACAGCTGCGTGGGATAAATCAGACGGCTTTCATCACTCACCAGTTTGCCGGTGGAAATGCAGCACAGTGCATCATGCGAGCGCGTGGTCGTCTTTGTTGAGGAAGTGAACGTCATTGGTGGCCACGACACCCACGCCCATTTTGTCGGCGAGGTCCACCAGCTCCGGATTCACGGCGGCCTGTTCGGGAATATGACTCTGGAGTTCGATGAAAAAGCGATCGGGCCCGAATATTTCGAGATAGGTTTCGGCGATCTGCTTGGCTTTCTTGCGATCACTGGCCGTCAGCGCCGTGGGAATCTCGCCGCCGAGGCAGGCGCTGGTGGCGATCAATCCCTCGCTGTGCTGCTTGAGCACTTCCTTATCGATACGTGGTTTGAAGTAGAACCCTTCGAGATAGGCGATCGAGGCCAACTTGAGCAGATTGTGATAACCGGCGAGATTCTGCGCCAGAAGCAGCAGGTGATAACCGCCGTCCTTGGTGCCGGTGTAGGTCCGATCGCGCCGGTCACCCGCGGCCATGTACGCTTCGCAGCCGACAATGGGTTTGACGTTGTGCTGTTTGCAGTTCTGATAGAAATCGATCAAGCCGAACAGACAGCCGTGGTCGGTGATCGCCACGGACTTCTGGCCCAGTTCCGCCGCCCGCTTGGGCAGGATCCACGATGTGCGGCATGCACCATCCAACAGCGAATACTGGCTATGGACATGCAGATGAACAAAATCGCCCGCTTTTTTCGCCATCCCTGGCCACCTTCCCGTAAGCGTCTGAGAGATTCCATTCTAACCCACATCGACGAAGCCGCCGTGCCTGTCGGTTACCGTGGTGGGCCCCCCGGCCGCGGGTTAGGATGCGTATTCCTTCACCGGGAATTTCTGCTTGCCTCGACCCCTTTTCCAGATCGCCCTGTTATGCATGGCCGCAGTCGGCTTGTCCGGCTGCGGCGGCGGGTTCGGTCCCCACGCAGATCTGCTGGTGGCCGATGCCGCCGACCCAACAGCCGCTTCCGGCGTGCGTGTGACTTATCTGGGTACCAACGGATATTTGATCGAATCCGGTGATACGCGTCTGCTGATCGATCCGTATTTTTCGCGCATCGGCTTCGGTCATGCGGCGCTGAATCTGCCCATTGCGCCTAACGTCATAGCCATCGAGCGCCATGCGGTGAAACTCCCGGATCGCATCGATGCGATTCTGGTCACCCATGGTCATTTTGATCACTTGATGGATGCACCCCTGCTGGCACAGCGCACCGGGGCCCGCATCATCGGTTCACCAACCAGCATGTATCTGGCGCTCGCGCAAGGCGCAGCGCCAGAAATGGCGAGAGCTGTCCGGCCCGGCGAACAATTGCAGATCAGCCAAGCCAAAGTGCATGTGCTGCACGCCGAGCATGACAGTCTCTGTTGTGATGCGCCGCCATTTCCGGGCATTCATGAGGCCACGCCTGCGATGCCGCATCGCGCCTCGGATTGGATCCTCGGTCACCCTCTGGCGTTTTTGATCGAACTCGACGGCAAACGGATTTACGTGGATTCCGGCGGCAAGCTTTTTCACGGCGATCTGATCGCACCATGGCGCCAGGCGGCGGCCGATCCACCGATTGATCTGGCGATTGTCGGCGTGGCGCTGCCCGACAGTCGAGCGCGTTACACGTCTTTGATCCGCGCCTTGAAGCCGCGATTCGTGCTGCCAAGTCATCAGGATGATTTCTTTCGCCCACTCGACGACGGATTTTTCTACGGCCCGATGACCGATGCACAGGCTGTGCGTCAAGCCCATGAACAGACCGGCATCGGCACGATGATTCTGCTGGATTACTTCACGCCGTGGACACTGCCGTGACGACTTCTGCCACACGCGCGCCGCGCGGCACGCTCTGGATCATCGGCGTAGCGCCGTTTGCGGCATCCATCGTCGGCAGCCTGTTCAACATCTGGTACACCCTCTCGCACGTTCAGCCGCTACTCACGCCGCAGCAGAACAACCTTTTTCAGGAAGCCATCGGTCGGTACAACTCCGTGGTCTATCCGATCGCACTGGCGATCTGGATTTTTTACATCATCACACTGCGCGCCGGATTGACCGGCACCGGAGACGACAAGGCGCTGCGCCGATCGCGCACGCGCGCAATTAATCTGCCATGGGTTTTCGCCATCCTGATGTTGTGCGGGTGGGGAGGATGCATCCCGTATTTTCTGCACGCCATCGGCCAAAGCACCGAACCGATTCATGCTGATGTCACACTGCATCTGACCACCTCGATCGGCGTGGCGGCCATGACCGGCATCACGCATGCCGTGTTCATTCTCGAACTGCTCGCTCAGCGATTGTTATTTCCGATTCTGTTTCGCGATGTTTCTCCATCGAGTACGTCCGGCGCCTTTGCTCTATCACTCGGTCGGCGCGGCCTGCTGTGCGCCATTTCAGCCGGGGCATGTCCGATTCTTTCTTTGCTGTTGATCGCATGGGCCGACCGCAATGGAGGACATGCGGCCGATACGTTTGCCGCAGCCGTGGCAGTGGTCGGCATCGTGTTCGGATTGCTCAGCGCCTGGATGCTTGCGCATCTGGTTCTCGGTCCGGTACACGCGCTGCGCCGAGCGGCGGCTGCCGTGACCGATGGACGACTCGACACGCACATTGATCTGCTGCGCGCCGATGAATTCGGTCCGCTGATCGACCAGTTCAACACCATGGTGGGCGAACTGCGGGCCAAGCAGCGCCTGCGCGAAACGCTGGGTCTGCACGTGGGCGAACGCGCCGCCGAGCGTATTCTCGCCAGCGACACGAAGCTCGGTGGCCAGCAGATCGAAATCACCGCGATGTTTTGCGACATCCGCGGTTTCACCGCCCGGTGCGAGCGCGAATCACCCGGCGAAGTGGTCGCGGCGCTCAACCGCTTTCTGACCGAAGCCGTGACGATCATCGAACAGCGCCATGGCGGACTGGTGAACAAGTTTCTCGGCGATGGATTCATGGCGCTCTTTGGTGCGACAGGCGATGATCAACAGCATGCTTCGCGTGCGCTGCATGCGGCCATGGATCTGCTCGAACAAGTGCGCCAATTAAACCAGAGTACCACACACGAACCGATCGCCATCGGCATCGGTCTGCACACCGGCCCGGCCATCGTCGGCACGATGGGATCGAATCGGCGCATGGAATTCACCGCCATCGGCGCTACGATCAACCTCGCGGCGCGCCTTGAAGGACTCTGTAAAACGCTGAACCAGTCTCTGGTATTCAGCCAGGCCACATACCGCGCCACAAACCATACCAACGCTCACTCTCTGGGGCCGCAGGCCATCCGTGGTGTGGAGGACCCCGTTGAGGTCTTCACGATGACCGGATGACCCTCAATCACCGCGAGCTTGGTTCAACACTTACAATGCCATGATGCGAAACACACTTTCGATTTTGATCGTGCTTGGGCTGGCCACATTCACTTGCGCCGATCCCATCACGCCCGCAGCCGAACTACCTGCCACCACACCCTGGAACTTGGCCGCACTGAGCGTCGCGCCGCAATACACCTGGATCGATCGCGATGCGCCGGTGCGGTCGCTGATGTACACATCAGAACCTTACAAAGGAAAACCCACGCGCGTTTTTGCGTACGTCGCCACGCCGGGATCGGTGACGGGTGATCCCACGAAAGACAAGCAGTTGCCCGCCGTGGTCCTCGTGCATGGCGGCGGCGGTACGGCATTCCGTGTCTGGGCTGAAAAATGGGCGCGGCGCGGTTATGCCGCCATCGCCATGGATCTCGCGGGCCATCAACCGATCAGCGACGACGGCAAACAGCGCGAACGTCTGCCCGACGGCGGGCCGAATCAATCCGATCGCGAAAAGTTCAACGCGATTGATGAGCCGGTCACTGAACACTGGTCGTATCACGCCGTGGCGAATGTGATCCGCGCTCACTCGTTGATCCGTTCACTGCCCGAAATTGACAAGACGCGCACGGCGCTTACCGGCATCAGTTGGGGCGGCTATCTCACCAGCATCGTTTGCGGCCTCGACAATCGCTTCAGTGCGGCGGTGCCGGTTTACGGTTGCGGCTTTCTGCACGACAACTCTGTCTGGCTACCGCAATTCGCGAAGATGGCGCCCGAACAGAAGTCAAAATGGGTCACGCTTTATGATCCGTCGCAATATCTTGGTGCATGCCGCACGCCGGTCTTTGCCGTGAACGGCACCAATGATTTTGCCTATCCGCTCGATAGTCACATGAAAAGTTTTGCGCGGCCCAAAGGTCCGAAGCAATTTCGCATCACGGTGAACATGCCGCACGGTCATCCGCAAGGTTGGAACCCGGTTGAAATCGATCGCTTTATTGATCATGCGCTCGGACGGGGCGAAGCATTGCCGACGATCATTTCAACCGCCGACGCATGGCAGGTGAATCACACCGGCCCGCTGCGTGCGCGCACACTTCACTACACCGAGGGTGCCGAAGCCATCAATAAGCGCACATGGAAAGATCAGCCCCTCACGCCTGCCGAATCCCGACCGGGCATGGAAGCGTTGAAGGCGGCCATTCCGGAAACCGCCACGGCCTGGTTCATCACGGTGACGGATGAACATGGGGCGATCGTTTCAAGCACTGTTTCATTCCGCCCGTGATCCCTGCGATTGGAATTCAACCCATGTCATCCCACCACCCTCTGGAAACCACCGAAGAAGCCGACCAGTGGCTGGCTCACAAAGGTCCGGCGTGGCTTTTGAAATATTCGAATACGTGTTCTTTCTCAGACTGGGCCCTGGGTGAAATGGCCGCCTTTTTGAGTGAGCAACCGGACCTGCCCGCCGCCATGGTGACGGTGCAGACCCATCGTCCGGTCTCGAATCACATCGCCGAAACCACCGGCATCCGCCATGAAACCCCTCAGGCGATGCTGATCCGCGATGGAAAAGTCGTCTGGCATGCCTCGCACGGAAAAATCACCGCTTCGGCCATGCGCGAGGCCCTCCGATAGATTCGGCCCGCGCAAATCCTTTTGCAGCAAACGTCCTCTAATTCTGTCGTCACTCGCGGGTGTCGTCCGATAAAGCCTATGTCTGCGCCTGCGCGCCGGGCGCACGACAGGATTCGGCCGACGAACGGCATGGATCACGTTGTAGCTTCGTTGTCACTCAAAAGGCGGTGATCATGCCAAAACCCCGTGAAGCAGCATCCTTCTGGATGATCCTGACGCTGGCCGGCCTGCTGGGCTGCCAGACGCCACCTGCCGTCGAGCCTGAAACCGCGCCCGAATCCGTGGCAGAAAACGTCGAGGGCTACGACAAGCCCGAACCGCTGATCGATCCGACCAAACGACGCCCCCCCGCGCCCGAAGGCGCCCAGATCGAACTGATCCCGGACGGCGATCGCACCACCATCGTGTACAAGCCGATGAAGGCACGCAGCGAGTCACTGGCTCAGGCCCTCAAAAGCTTTGTCAGTCTCGATGGCCGCATCTCGGCCAGCGCTGAAATGAACACGCTGATGATCTGGGATCATAATGATCGCATCGAACCGCTCACGCAGATGCTTCGCGCCTTGGACGAAACACCTCCGCAGGTTCTCGTCGAGGCGCGCGTGCTCGAAATCACCGTCGGTGACGATTTTGAATTTGATGTGAAAGAAACCTTCTCTCAGCTTGCGGGCGCGGGCCAGTTCGTCCAAAGCGGTTCGATCGAACTCAAAACGCCCGGCCCCTCGCCTGCCACCGATCAAGGCCTGTCGCTGACACTCCGACCCCTGTCGAGCAGCAGCGAGCAACTGGATATCGATCTGCGCATCCTGTTCAAGGAAGGGCGCGCCAAAATCCTCAGCGCTCCCAGCCAGATCGTCGAAGTGGGACATACCGCCAACCTGATCACCGGCGAAGAAGTTCCCATTTTCAAATCCACCGTGACGGGCGGCTCCACGACCGTTTCGACGGAATTCAAACCCGTCGGCGTGAAACTTCAGGTCACACCCATGCGCGTCACCGGTGAAACCATCGAACTGGAAGTCAAACCCGAGGTTTCTGCCGTGACGGGCTCTTCGCTCGGCCCTGAAGGTTCGACGGCGCCAATCGTGGCCTCGCGCTCCACACGCACCACATTGCGATTGAAGGATGGCCAGATTCTTTCCATCGCCGGCCTGATGCGCAATGATCAGTTCAAGGACATCAACAAAATCCCGTGGCTCGGCGATCTGCCTTACATCGGATTTCTGTTTCAGAGCATTCGCGATCGATATTCGCGTACACAACTCGTATTCCTTCTGCGTGTGCACATTCTGGATGACGGTGAACCCTGGACCATCCGCCTGCACGAAACCGGCAAAGGCATGGAGATACTCGACGAAACCATCGAGAAACGCCTGAAAGAACTCAAGGCGCGCGACGATGAGAAAAAGGCGCAGGAAGCCGGAGTCCTCAATCCATGAAGCGGGCCATCATCATTCTGCTTCTGATCGGCGCGCTGGGTGGCGCGGCCTGGCAGTGGGGACCGGCGCTTTGGCAGCGTTTCAACGCCGCCGGTTCTGCAGAGGCGGCCGATCCATCCACGCGATTTTTCGAGGTCACGCAACGCACCCTCGTCATCGATTACACCGCCACCGGCAGCCTTCAGGCCGTCAAGCACCATCGCGTTCAGATGGAACAAGAAAAACAATCGCAAGCCACCGTTCTCTGGCTGTTGGATGAGGGCACCGAAGTCAAAGAAAACCAGGAAATTCTCAATCTCGATCCGCAACCCATTCGGGAGCGCATCGAACCGAAAGAAAATGAACTCAAGGTCGCTAATAACCTGGTGCCTCTAAAGGAATCCTGGCTGCAGTTCGAACGCTCCTATGCCAAAGCGCGATCTCCGGTGCCCAGGAATCGATGCAGAAAGGCATCGATTCACTGAAAAAGTTTCGCCAGTGGGATGCGCCCAACGAATTTCAAAAGCTCGACGAAACCATCGCCGGCGCGAAAGAGGCTTACGAGAAGGCGGTCAAAGAGGAACGCGACGCCGAAATCGCCGTGGACGAAGTTTCCTTCGGCGATGATGAAAAACGCCTGCAGCTCCAGAAAGCTTTTGAAAACTTCACTTTGAAAACCGCCGCGGCTGTTCAGGGTATGGATCGTGTCGAACTTCAGAAACGCATCTACCAGACCTACAACTATCCGGACCAGCTCAGCGCGCTTCAAAAGGCGGTGGAACGCGCCGAACTCGATCTTCAGAAAACCAAATTGCGAGCTGCGGCCGACATCGAAAAAGCCGAAAAGGACCTCGAGGACGCCTCCAAAAACGTCGAGAAAATCGAAGAGGAATTAAAGGTGTATCGCAAGGATCTCGAACGATGCGTGATTATCGCACCGGCCTCGGGCATTCTTTTGTATGGCCAGGGTGAAAACAATCGCGGCGGCCGCCAAAGCGATTTGAAAGTCGGCGGCACGGTTTTCCGTGGTGTACTCATGACGATTCCTCAAGCGGGCGGCTACAAGATCGACATCGAAGTCGGCGAACATGTCCGCGCTCGCCTCAAAGCCGGGAATGCCGCCGTCGTCACGTTCGAAGCCATTCCAAATTTGGACGTCAAAGCCACGCTCAAGGAAATCAGCCGTTATGCCACGCGCAAACGCTCTTGGGATGAAAACAGCCCACGAGCGTTTCGCGGTGAAATCGAACTTCATTCCGACGATCAGCGCATGATCAGCGGCCTGACCGGACAAGTGCGCATCATCGTCGATACCGTTGAAAATTGTCTGGCCGTTCCCATCGAATCCGTCTTCAACGAAGACGGCTTGACCGTTTGTTATGTCAGCCTCGACGGAAACCCCGACCGGCGCGTGGTGAAAACCGGTCGATCCAATGACGATTATGTGGAAATCACAGACGGACTTGCGATGGGTGAAAAAATATACGTGGACTCGCCCGACAGCGGCGCTCAGAAAGTCGAGCCCGAACCGGTCGCGCCGCCGACAAAATCCTGATTCCATTGGCCTGTCATCCACCGGCGCATGACTGAACCCATTCTTCAATTCGCCAAGATTCGAAAATCCTACATCATGGGTGCGCGCCGACTCGATGTCCTCAAAGACATCGACCTGACGGTGAAACAGGGTGAGTACCTCGCCATCATGGGACCCAGCGGTTCGGGCAAAAGCACCATGCTCAATATCGCCGGTCTTCTGGACCTGCCCGACAGTGGGGTTTATCAGCTTGCCGGACACGATGTCAGCGCTCTGGCCGATGCCGCGCTCGCGCGCCAGCGCAACGCGCTGATCGGTTTCATTTTTCAGGCCTTCAACCTGTTTCCGCAACTGGATGTCATCGGCAACATCGAAGTGCCGATGGTCTATGCCGGCAAACCCCGGCGCGAAAGGCGCCGCCGCGCCGAAGAACTGGCCGATCGCGTGGGCCTGCTCGACCGCGTGCATCACCGGCCGCGCGAACTTTCGGGCGGGCAGATGCAGCGCATTGCCATCGCTCGCGCGCTCGCCAACCGTCCACCGCTCATCCTGGCCGATGAACCCACCGGCAACCTCGATGAAAAAACCGGTCAGGAAATCCTCGATCTCTTCGACGAACTGGTCGGCGGCGGGCAGACGGTGATCCTCGTCACGCACAACCCGGAATACCGGGCGCGCGTGCATCGCGTTCTCGACATGCGCGACGGGGAGCTGCTGACATGATGTTCCTGCAGACCCTGCGCACGGCATGGCTCGATCTGATGCTGCACAAGTTTCGGACGGCGCTGGCCACTTTGGGCATCGTGTTCGGCGTCTCGTCGGTGGTGGCCATGCTCTCGATCAGTGAAGGCGCCAAGCGCCAGACCATCGAGCGCATCGCCGCACTGGGTGTGAAGAATATTACGGCGCGTTCGGTGAAACCCACCGATCTGGATCAAAACAAGTCGCAGGGATCCGGCAGTTTCGTATTTGACTACGGACTCAAGCGCTCCGATCTGACGCACGTGCGCCGCACCTTCGCAGGCGTGCAGCAGGCCGTGGGCGTGCGCGACATGCGCAGCCGGCTTTTCAGCTCGACCGGTCGCGAACTGGACTTGCGCGTGATGGCCACTGAACCCGCCTTTCTTGACATCACCGCATCGAAAATACGACGCGGTCGCTTTCTGCATCCACTGGATGAAGCCGATCGAAAACTCATCTGCGTCCTTGGTCGCGATGCGGCCATCGAACTGTTTCGATTCGAGGATCCGTTGAATCAATGGGTCAGCATTTCAGGCAATGCATACCGCGTGGTGGGCGTGCTCGAAAACGAAGCTGCCTTGAAATTTGCCGGTGGCCAGGATGTGAATCGCTATGTCTATGTACCGCTGAACACCGCTCAGTCGCTCGGCGGCGATGTGTCTGTCACCGCCACGCAAGGCGGCTTTGAAGCGGTGAAAGTCGAACTTGATGCCATCGCCATTCAGGCCGACGCCATCGAAAGCGTGGAAGTCTTGTCGCGACGCCTCAACCAATTCCTCACCAAAACCCATGCCAAGAATGATTATGAACTGATCGTGCCCCTCGAACTGATTCGTTCCAGCGCGGCGGCGCAGCGCATGTTCTCCATCGTGATGGCTTCGATCGCCGCCATCAGCTTGCTGGTCGGCGGCATCGGCATCATGAACATCATGCTCGCCAACGTGACCGAGCGCCGAAAAGAAATCGGCACACGCCGAGCCCTGGGTGCGCGCCGCATCGATATTCTCGGCCAGTTTCTGGTGGAATCAGCCACGCTCACCGGTCTCGGCGGTGTGGCCGGCGTGGCGCTGGGCTACGGTCTGAGTGAAGCCGTGGCACGCTACGCCAACTGGCCCGTCGCCGTCAGCACCACCTCGGTGGTACTCGGCCTGGTGGTTTCATGCGGTGTGGGTGTCCTCTTCGGCCTGTGGCCGGCGCATCAGGCGGCGCGCGTGAGTCCGATCGAGGCACTGCGGTCGGAATAACACGATCGCTCACTTTCGTGTTCCAAAAAAGAGAACTGTCTTGTTTCTGTATAATTCCTCCCCATGACACGACGCACGCCCTTACCTGTGGATGATCCGAACGCTCCGCTGAACCTGCGCGACCGGCGCCTGCACTTTGTGGGCATCGGCGGTTGCGGCATGAGTGGTCTGGCTCGTATTGCACGGGCAGCAGGAGGAATCTGCTCAGGCAGTGACCAAACTGAAAGCCCGACCACGCAGGCTTTGGTCAAAGATGGCATTGATGTCGCGCTGGAACAGACTGCTCAGACGGTGCCCAATCCCTGCGACCTGCTGGTCATCAGCGCTGCGATTCAGGGCGATCACCCCGAATTGATCGAAGCCTTGCGGCGCGGCATTCCCGTTCTCAAATATGCGCAACTGCTCGGCCGTCTGATGATCGGTCGCACCGGTGTGGCCATTGCGGGGACACACGGCAAATCCACCACGACCTCGATGCTCGCGTATTGCCTGATGCACGCGGGCCTGGACCCGACCTTCATCGTCGGCGCTCAATGCACGCAGATCGGCGGCGGCGCTCGCGCGGGACGGCCCGACATGCTCGTGGCTGAAGCCTGCGAATACGACTACTCGTTTCACAATTTTCATCCGACGCATGCGGCCATCCTCAACGTCGAGGAAGACCATCTGGATATCTATGGCTCGTTCGACAAAATTCTCGACGCCTTCCACGACTTTGCCGCAAAGATTGCACCCGATGGCTCGCTGTTGATCGGTCACGATGCGGCATGCCGGACTCATGTGGCGGCCGGAGCCGAATGCCCGGTCGAAACCATCGGTTTTGCGCCGCAGGCCGACTGGCACATCGATCTTTCATTCACTGAGCAGGGACCGCATGTGATTCTGCGGCGTGCCGGTGAAGTCTGCTGTCGCTTCACCTGCCGGATGCCCGGCGAACACATGGCCTACAACGCGTCGGTGGCTGCCGTGACGGCGCACCGGATGGGCGCCGCGTGGGATAAAATCGCCGAGGCCCTCGAAGGCTTCAACGGCTTAGGCCGACGCATGGAAACCCTGGGCAAGGTCAATGACATCACCGTCATCGACGATTACGGCCACCATCCCACCGAAATCGATACCACACTGCGTGCCTTGCGGGCGCACCATCGCCCACACGAAAAACGCGGTCGCCTGATCTGCGTGTTTCAACCGCATCAACATTCGCGCACGCGCTTTTTGCTGGAACAATTCGCCACCAGCTTCGCCGAAGCCGACGTGGTGATCGTGCCGCACATTTATTTCGTGCGCGACTCCGAAGCCGATCGGCGCGCCGTTTCGGCCGCCGACCTGGTCACGCGCCTTCAGAAACGCGGCACCGTCGCCGAACACATCGACGCCTTCGATGACATCGTCGAACACCTGCGCGGCATCGCCCGACCCAATGATCTGATTGTGGTGATGGGCGCTGGCCCGGTGTGGAAAATCGGCCGCGCTTTCGTGGAAGCCGGTCAACAACCGATACTTTCTTGACGTCTCGGGCTTTGCGGCCCCTGTGAACGAGAACACTCACTTTTACCCATTACCGGGAGATCACGATGAGCAATCCGTATGAAAGCCCCATGTCTGAGGGTTCGATCTTGTCCAAATCCATTCAGATCCGCAGAGTCGGCGTCTTGTCCTGTGCAAAAATGTTCGGCGCACTCTATGCCATCCTGGGGCTGATCATTGGAGCCATCCTGTCACTGATTGCCCTGGCCGGAGCCTCCTTGGGGCCCGATGCCTCCGCCGGTCTCGCCGTGGGCGTGGGCGCGGTGATCCTTCTGCCTATTTTCTATGGCCTCGTGGGATTCATCGGCGGGGCCCTCATGGGCTTCATTTACAATTTGGTTGCTGGCTTCGCCGGGGGTATTGAGTTGCACGTATCTGAATCGGCATAGTTTCACGCGTTCAGACTTCGAGCTTCTGCTCAATCGCCCTCAGCGCCTCGCCCAGATGATCGGCGCTGATGATCGGTATCGTGCGCCGATAGTCCGTGTCGATCGCCTCAGCCAGCGATTCGGGGTATGCCGTGCGCCGGCAACGGTGCAGGTCTTCATGAGCCTGCGCGTGTTGAAACCATACCCATGGACGCGCCGACCATTGTGATAAATTCG
This sequence comes from uncultured Phycisphaeraceae bacterium, assembly GCA_942491355.1. GTDB lineage: Bacteria > Planctomycetota > Phycisphaerae > Phycisphaerales > Zrk34 > CALOAZ01. The sequence continues at coordinate 9,570 of CALOAZ010000105.1, read as the reverse complement.
GTTGAGCTTCCGGCGAGCCGGTCGAAAGATCTGCGTCACACCCGTAAAGATCGGCATTGGTCACCACGACCGGGATCACATCCAGACGTTCGCGAATGCCCATCAACTTGCGATTCGCCTCCAGATAATCCAACAGCGCATTGTGATGTCGGCATGCGGAAGCCAGGGCGTCTTCCAGCGAACGACTGCGCGCCGGTGGCTCCTGCCCGCGCGGCAGCATCATGCCCAGATGATAAACATCGCTTTCGAGCGGTATCTCGGCCACTGCGGCGACACGAAATGCATCGCGCACCATGTCGCGTGTCAGAATCGGCACATTGGGCAGGCGGTAAACAACGCGATCGTGACGAAACACGGGCGAAGCATCGTCTGATTTGGCACAAGTGTCGCGGGCAAAGGCCCATGCGCCGCGGGGCGCATCGACCCAGGCGGTGGTCACCACCACCAGGGCCGGCCGCTGTCGCCCTGCAAAGATCAGTTCCACGCGATCATCACGATGCAGGCGCGGCAAAGGCACGCGGGCGGCTTCAAGCCTCCAAGCGAATTCGTCGTCTGCCTGCAATTCCAGAATGCAGCGCTTCACGCTCTGACGAAAGACGAAGCCTTCAGCCGTCACGCGCGCGGCGAAACTGTCGAGCAAGTGATCCGGATCCGGGCGATCGCTGTACAGCATGGAAGCATCATCCTCTGCCATTGACACTTGGACAAGATCTGCATGCGATCCGAAAGATCCTTTTGCAGATCGGATGCTCTCCGAATCCGGCATACATGGCCGAACAAGGATGACACTCCAATGCGACGGATCCGGATTTGATGTGAAACAGACGTCGCGAAAGATTGTTACCCGACGAAGCCAGGCTCGAGATGGGACCAGAGTGTCGGTTCTTCGTGGCGTTGCGCCTCGATTCCCGCCAGATGCCCCTCCAGGCCATGCAGCACGCGCTCAATCGATCGCTGCAGCGCGGCATGAATCACCACCGCATCGAAAATACGTCCCAGCAATCCGCCGGGAACGTGATATTTGATCTCGACATTCACTTCGGCGTGATCGACATCAACCGGGCGAATGCGCACCGCCACCAGTGCATCGCGCACCGGCAGGGAGCTTTGCGACCAGGTCGCGGTATAACCCACGCCTTCGGTCCAACCGGTGAATCGTTCGGTCAGACGACGACCACGACTCAAATGGCAGACGCGCTCGGCATCCACACCGCGATCGCGGGTGCTGGTCATGTCGGCATGCTGAATATCGGGATGAAAACGTTCGGGGTGCTGCAGATCCGAGATGACCCGCCAGATGCGAGACGCCGGAACATTGAAGCGCCTGCGTGCCGTGGCGGACTGCTGACGATGCGTTGCCGCTTCGATCGGGACCATGCAACTCCTCCCGGCCGCGCTCCGAAATCGGAACGGGCCCTTTTAACACGGCCTTCCCTGGTCGATTTTGCTCTCTTCCATCCGAAACGCAGAAGGGGCGGGCGTTCCGGTTCCTCCTTGATCGCTTGTAGTTTAGGCCGATATACCGGAGGACGACAACACCGGGATTTACCCTTATCGGACCTTCCTGGTTTGCCCTCCACGATGTCCCGAAACCGGTTGCACTTCGGATATACCCGCGGACAATGCTTCGATCGCGACCCGCGTCGCCCCACACAAGGCCCCTCAGCCTGGAGACTTCACGATGAATCGCTTTTTGATTCTGGCCACACTGCTGCTCGCTGCCCCGACGTGGGCTGATCCGGTCAAACCCGAGAATGTCGAAAAGATCACGCAGGCGCTGCCCGCCAAGACGGACGCCGTCGCGCCCAAGAAGGCGCGCCAACTGCTGGTTTACAGTTTTACCAACGGCTTTCGCCATGGCTCGATCGAAACCGGCGTCGAAGCGATGAAAATGCTGGGCGAAAAAACCGGCGCCTTCACCGTGACGCACACCGAAGACAGCGGCGTGTTCGAGCCCGAAAGCCTCGCCAAGTTCGACGGCGTGCTGATGCTCAACACCACCGGTGAAATCTTCAAGCCGAAGATGAATGAATTCAATCAGATGTCGAAAGAGCAGAAAGATGCCGCGTTGCAACGCGAAGAGCGCCTGAAAAAGAGCTTGGTGGATTTCGTGGAAAGCGGCAAAGGTCTTTCCGGTTTTCACTCGGCCACAGATACCTACAAAAACTGGAAGGCTTACAACGACATGATGGGCGGCGCTTTCGCCGGCCATCCCTGGGGAGGCGGTTCGCGCGTGTGGGTGCGCATCGATGATCCCGAAAACACACTGACCCGCGTGTTCGGCGGCAAAACATTCGAGATCCAAGACGAGATTTATCAATTCCGCGATGACACCGCCGATCGCGGCGAGCGCCGCGTGCTGCTGAGTCTGAACCCTGAAAAAACCGATCTTTCCATCGGCAAGCACAAAAACGGCGACTACCCCGTGTCATGGGTGCGCACCTACGGTAAAGGCCGCATTTTTTACAGCTCGCTGGGCCACAACCACCATATTAACTGGGATGCCAACGTCCTGAAGTTCTATCTGGCCGGCCTGCAATTCGCCCTCGGTGATCTGGGTGGTGTGCAGACCGATCCCGTACCACTCAAGAACTAAATCAAATCGCTCGCTCTCAGAGCGTACTCAAAGCATGAACGCGTCGGCCCGCCCTCAAAGCGGACCGACGCGTTTGTCATGAAAAACGCCCTCTCCGCCGAACACGACGAAGAGGGGCGGGGGTGTGGGGTCTTGAGAATGTCAGAGGGTGTCGTGCACCGACAAGGGAGATGAAGCTGTGCGCCAGATACGACGTTGCGCAATACCGCTGGCTTCGCCCTCAGGTCCGATCTCCACATCGGTTGCGGCGTGCAATCCAAGGCCGCGCACGGCGGCAAGCACAATCCGGTTGAGCAAAGTGTGCAGCATGACGCTGTCGGCCACGCGACCCAACACGCCGCCGCGCACTTCGTAATTCAATTCGACACGCACACAGCAGCGCTCTTCTCCCTGAGGATCAATACGGACGTGCAGTTGCGCTTCGCGAAACGGCAGGGGAGATTCGAGGATCTGAGCCGTTAGACTTCGTCCTTCTTCCCAGCCGACAAATCGTTCGACCAATTCGGTACCATCATTGAGATAGCAAACCCGTTCGGCCCCGAGGCCGCGATCCTGTTCGCCGATCATGTCGCACTCTTCGATCAGCGGGTGATACAGGTGAGCATTGGGCAGATCAGAAAGCACCTCCCAGACCCGATCGGCCGACGCTTCCAACATTCTCGGGATGACGATACGGCTCATGGATCGGTTCCTTTTTCCTGACACACCCAGCGTAGTCGGAGGGAGGGAAATGCCCCATTGGGGTTTGCCCCAACCGGGTCGAGATTTGGCGATCGAGTGGTTTGGCATCAAAATCGACAACCGGAGTGACCGCGATGCCTGCTGAAATCGACCTGACCTGCTTGCCCTTGAAATACCACACGCCACCGGCTTGGGCCGAAGGCGTGATGCGCGACCCTTTAGCGCTGCTCAATGATCATGCGCATCTGGAAAAAAAGGCTGCGGCCAATGCGCTTGAACTGGTCAATCGCTGGCCTGAACCCAACCCCCCTGAAAACTGGGTCACGGCGATGTGTGCCGTGGCTCGCGATGAGGCCGAGCATCTGGGCGTGGTCACGCGCCTGCTGGTGAGGCGGGGCGGTCGCCTGACGCGCAGTCATCGCAACCCGTACGCCATCGCACTTCGATCTCTGGTACGCGCCGGCAAAGGGCCACTCGAATTGATGGATCGCCTGCTGATCTCTTCATTGATCGAGCTGCGTTCCTGTGAACGATTCGCGCTGCTGGCCGAGACCTGCACTGATCGTGAACTGGCCAAGTTGTATCGCGGTCTCTGGGCGTCGGAACACGGGCATTATCTGATTTTTCTGAATCTGGCCGAAGGCGTGTGCCCGAAACATGAAGTGGAGCAGCGCTGGCAAACCATGCTCGGCAGCGAAGCGGCCATCATCACCGCACAATCGCCCGGCCCGCGCATGCACAGCGGCATGTGAACTATTCGATGCCCGATAGCCGACGCCAAAAGGCCAGACGAACCGGATCCTCCGTCAACACTTGAAGGTGCGGCAGCACTTGCTGTATCTGATCGATGTGCCCGAGCGCTTTCATGCGCCGAAGGCGATCGTTCATCTCAAGCATCAGATCGGGAATCACGCGATCAGTGATCCACGCACCAGCGCGATGAGCATAAGGCTGCGGGAATGCATGCCCCGTATCTTCCATTGCCACAGCCTCGACAAGCACACCTGCCGCACGGGCTTTTTCGACCACCACGCTGCATCGCTCCTTGTTCGTATGTCCCTTTTCACCCCAGCACACAAACAGATGCTTGCCGCGCAAGGCGCTGTAATCACCGAAGGCCATACCGCCATCGGCCATCACGTACACATTAAAAGCAAAAGCCACTGGTGATATTTCTCCGGCACGCAATGTGAGAAAACCGTCGATGGCATGAGCGCCGTTGGAAAAACCACCGATCACGCGCAGCAAAGGTGAAAGATTCGGCACGCGCTGCTGCAGCGCACCGAGCATGGTCGCGTGGTATTTCCAGATCGCCGGAAAATCACCGACCATGTTGGCCTGCTTCGGATTCGCAGCGCCTTGCGGATACGGCAATGCCACCAGAACAAAGCGCTCGGGATCCACGACATCCATGCGCAGATTCAGACTGCCTTCGCCACCGGCAAGCCACACAAACATCGGCACCGGTCGTTGCGGATCATAATCACGCGGCAATCGGGCTCGCAGTTGTGCTGGTTGGCCCTGACGCGTCAGTGGTAATTCCGGAAAAGTCAGCGTGAAAGGCTCACCTGGAACAAGGGCTTCAGGGCCCTCGACGGTCGATTCGCCCAACGCCGATGCGGCATGCCATGCAAGCAGGCAGGCAATCGCGCACCATGCGCCACGTTGAAATCCTGTTGTCCTTCGCTTGGGCATCGCCCCATTGTAGATGGGCGCACGAATCCAAGCCGTTATCATGGCCTGTTCGGCATATCTGGAGAATTCCCCGATGTCACCACGATGGTCCACCGCGTTTTTTCTGCTGCTCATGACCACACTGCTCTGCGCCTGCGCCGTCAAGCTCGAAATCGACACGGTCGAGGCTCCGTCTCACCGGCCGCCGAATTTCGTGGTGATTTTTGCCGATGATCTGGGGTACGGCGATCTGGCCTGCTTCGGCCATCCCACGATCGCCACGCCGCATCTCGACCGCATGGCGACCGAAGGCCAGAAGTGGACGCAGTTTTATGTGGGCGCCAACGTCTGCACACCCAGCCGTGCGGCATTGCTGACCGGCCGACTACCCATCCGCAGCGGCATGTGTTCGAGCAAGCGGCGCGTGCTGTTTCCGAATTCAGGCGGCGGATTGCCCGCGAGCGAAATCACCATCGCCGAAGCGCTCAAGCCCGCCGGCTATGCCACCGGCGCCTTCGGCAAATGGCATCTCGGACATCTGCCGCAATTCCTGCCCACGGCGCATGGATTCGATACCTACTGGGGCATTCCCTATTCCAATGACATGGATAAGGTCGACGGCCCCAATTACAACACCGAGGGCCGCAAAGACGCCAACTACCTTGCTGAAACCAAATATTTCAATGTGCCGATCCTTTACGATGTGACCGAAGTGGAACGTCCTGCCGATCAGCTGACCATCACGCGGCGCTATACCGACCATGCCGTGGACTTCATTCGCCAGAACAAGGACAAACCGTTCTTCGTTTATCTGGCCCATTCGCTGCCGCATATTCCGCTGTTCGCCTCGAAAGATTTTCTGGGCACCAGCCGGCGCGGCCTGTTCGGTGATGTGGTTCAGGAAGTGGACGCCTCGGTCGGTCGCGTGCTCGATACCCTGCGCGAACTGAAGCTCGACAAGAATACGGTGGTCGTTTTCACCTCCGACAATGGCCCATGGCTCACTTTTGCCACCCATGGTGGTTCAGCCGGCTTGCTGCGCGGCGGCAAGGGCGGTCCCTTTGAAGGCGGTCAGCGCGAGCCCACCATTTTCTGGGGACCGGGCATCGTCAAACCGCGCGTGGTGCGTGATCTGGGCGCCACGATGGATCTGCTTCCGACCTTCTGCACACTCGCCGGCGTGCCGCTGCCGAACGATCGCCTCCTGGATGGAGCCGATCTGAGTCCGGCGCTCAAAGGCACCGGATCCAGTTCGCGCGACACCATGTTCTATTATCGCGGCACTGACATCTGGGCCGTGCGTCACGGTGACTTCAAAGCGCATTTCACCACGCGCGAACCCGAATACGGCAAGGCTGAAACCGTGCAGCATGATCCACCGCTGCTTTACCATCTGGGCCATGATCCGTCAGAACAGTATGATGTCGCCGCACAGCATCCGGATGTGATTGCCCAACTCAAAGCCATAACCGAAGCGCATCGCAAAACCATCAAACCGGTGGTAAACCAGCTCGAAATCCCTCTTCCCAAGTGAGTACCTGATCGCCATGTCCGCCGTATTCCGATTGACATTCAGTTTGACGCTATTGGTTTCAACTCTCGCCGCGCATGCCCAAGAAGGCGATGCTGCCGCAAAGCCGCCGATCCCCGCAGAACTCGCCGGTCCGGCCGAGGTCATGCAGACTTTTCTGGCCCGCGTGAACACGGCCGCCGATGAAAAAACCGGCGGTCCTCTCGCTTGGCAGAAGGTTTACGAGACACTTCAGATTCCAGCGGCCGCCGGTGACAGCCGTCAACGCACCGCATTGGATCTGCTGGGCGTACTCAATGCACTGGGACGAATTGACAGCGCCACCATGCTGCCCGAGGCAAAAACCGCCGACGAGCGCATGATTCAATCATTCCAAATTCTGCCCGAAGCCGAATCCGCCGGTTTGCGCCAATTGGTGGAACCACTACTTCAGCAACTGGGTTCACCGCCGGCGGCGATCACACTCGTGAAAACCGATCAAGGTTGGCAGTTCGATACCAAAACGTGCGATGCCGCCGGACGCCTGTTCGCCTGGGTGAAACCCCGACTCGAACAGCAGGGCGTGGCGTACGGAATCGATGTGCAGAAAGTGCGGATGCGCGGCGTGCGCCAGTGGGTGCCTGCCACATTGCAGGATCGCTATTTTCTGTCGCTGGAATACTGGCAGTGGATCGGCCTGCTCGCACTGATTCTGCTCAGTGTGATCATCGACCTGATGGCGCGCGTCATGATTTCACCGGTGCTGCGCCGTCTGTGCCACAAAACGCTCGGCGAACCCGATGAAGATCGGTTGCGTTTCACCGCACGACCCATGGGGCTTGCCGTGGGTGCCGGCGCCTGGCTTTTGCTTCTGAATCTTCTGGAAGTTTCAGGCACCACTGCCGCCATCCTGCTGGTGGCCGGCAAACTGGTTCTCGTGACAGGCCTCACTTGGGCCGCGTGGTCTCTGACCGATCTGGCTTCAGCGGTTCTGGCTCGCAAAGCCGCCGCGACAGACAACACCATCGATGACATGATCGTGCCGCTTCTGCGCAAGACGATCAAGCTGTTCATCATGGCCATCGGCATCATCTATGTGGCCGATTCGTTCGGCATCTCACTCGGGCCGCTGCTGGCGAGTTTCGGCCTGGCCGGCCTGGCGATCTCGTTTGCCGCGCAAGACACCATCAAAAACCTTTTCGGCGGCATCGCCATCTTTCTGGATCGCCCGTTCAAAATCGGCGATCGCATCAAGTATTCGGGTTTCGACGGCGTAATTGAGGAAATCGGCTTCCGTATTTCGCGTCTGCGCACACTCGATGGCCACGTGGTCACCATTCCGAACGGCAACATCACCAATTCGGCGATCGAGAACGTTGCTCGCCGACCTTACCTCAAGCGCGTGTTCAGCATCGGTGTGACCTATGACACGCCGAAGGAAAAACTGGAACGCGCCGTTGAAATCCTCCAAGACATTCTCGAATCGGACGAGCTGCGCGGCCCCATCCACGCCACGATCAACGGCGACGATTACCCGCCGCGCGTGCACTTCAACAACTACGGGGCATTCAGCCTCGATATCCAAGTGATTTACTGGTTTGCGCCGCCGGCCTGGTGGGATTTCATGGATCACGCCCAGAAAGTCAATCTGCGCATCTTTGAAGCCTTCACGGCCGAAGGCCTCGACTTCGCCTTCCCCAGTCAGACCGTCTATCTCGCCGGCGATGCCAACCGTGAATTGGCGATTCGCAACCTGCCGGGTTGAATCATCATGCGCCGCCTGATGTGGTTTCGATCAGACCTGCGCCTCGACGACAATCCCGCATTGCGCTCCGCGTGCCATCAGGCCACAGAAGGTGTGATCGCCGTCTTTGCCGTGACGCCCCAGCAATGGGCCGCGCATCACTGGGGAGACGCGAAAGTTTCATTCGTCATGCGCCATGTGTCCGAATTGCGCGCCGCACTTGAGAAAATCAATATTCCGCTGAAGATTCTTCGCAGCAATACCTTCGACATGATCCCGGACCAACTGCTTCGCCTGGCACGATCACATCATTGCCACCGCCTGTGTTTCAATGCGGAATGGGAAGTCCACGAACAGTATCGCGATCAGCAGACCACTCAAAAATTCGAAGCGGCGGGACTGGAAGTCCTCTGCACGCGCGACCAGACCTTGATCCGACCCGACGATCTGAAAACCGGCAGCGGCGGCTATTACACGGTCTTTACGCCTTTCAAAAAGAAATGGTTGGCGATGGCAAGCCAGCAGGCCGCGGAGACGCCCCACGGGGCGCCACCCCGCCAGAAAGCCATTGCCGTCAAGGCCGATCCTTTGCCTGATCGCCACAAAGGCTTTCGGCCATGTCCAGCGATTGATGCGTTATGGCCTGCCGGTGAACGTGAAGCTCATCGACGTTTGAAATGCTTTTTAAAAGACCACGCCGATCGGTATCACATTCAACGGGATCGGCCTGATCGTGCGGGCACTTCTTCGCTGTCTGCCTATCTCGCCGCAGGCGTGATATCGATTCGACGCGTGTTTTGCGCCGCCGTGAAAGCCAATCGCGGCCGTTTCAGCGGTGGACGCAAGGGGCTCGACCTCTGGATCAGTGAATTGATCTGGCGCGAGTTTTACCGGCATGTGCTGGTGGGATTTCCGCGCGTCTGTCGCAATCAAGCCTTCAAACGCCAAAGTGAATCCTTGCCGTGGTCGAATTCGCCTGAGCTTTTCGCCGCATGGTGCGCCGGACGAACCGGCTTTCCCATCGTGGACGCAGGCATGCGTCAGTTGAACGCCACAGGATGGATGCACAACCGTCTGCGCATGATCACGGCGATGTTTTTGACCAAGGACTTGTTGATTGATTGGCGACTCCGGCGAACGTTATTTTGCGCAGACCTTGGTCGACCTGGATTTCGCCAGCAACAACGGCGGCTGGCAGTGGTCGGCCTCCACCGGCACCGATGCCGTTCCTTATTTTCGAATCTTCAATCCAACCAGCCAATCCCGAAAATTTGATCCGGATGGCACCTATCTTCGACAATGGGTGCCGGAACTGGCGAGCCTGAACGACAAGGACATCCACGATCCACCGGTTAACGTACGCGG
>CALOAZ010000104.1:0-10605 GCA_942491355.1 uncultured Phycisphaeraceae bacterium | reverse complement strand
GGTACCCTCCCCTGCTCGACACTGAAAACGCTTTTGAAACCTACAAACAAGCTTTTTTTGATCGCACGCATGAGGAATTCGCGCAGATCGTCCAACCGCATCTGATGGACGGTGATCACAGTTCTCGATTCGTGCAGGAGCATTTCGCCCGACCCGGCGCGACGGATGCCATTGATCGTGGATTGCGTCTGGATACCACGGTCATGCTGGTGGACGACCCGGTCAAGCGTGTCGACAACATGACCATGGCATGGGGACTTGAAGCTCGCGTACCGTTTCTGGATCACCAGGTCGTCGAACTGGCTTCACACATACCGGGCAAATTCAAAACCGGATCGATCGAGCATTGGCAAACACACGGTGGAAAACACATTCTCAAGGAAGTGGCCCGAGACTTTGTACCGAACGAAGTCATCGACCGGCCGAAAGGTTACTTTCCCGTCCCCGCTCTGAAATATCTTCGTGGCCCCTATCTGGATCGGGTCAGACAAACACTGACGGATCCGGCTGCAAAAACCCGCGATCTGTTTCGAGACGATTACGTCCGGACACTTCTGGATCAACCCGAAGATCATCTCACGCCCTTGCGCGGTTCCAAGCTCTGGCAGATCGCACTGCTGGAGCGATGGCTTCAGATTCATTCTGGATAAGCGACAAGCATCCGGAGATTCATATGTCCAAGAAACCCAGGCCCTCAGATCCTTCGCCGGAAATCTCTGCCGACCGCCTGAATGCCGTTTCAGTGCGCAACTGGTCGCAGACACCTGACGACACGTTGGATCAAATGCAATCCAATGTCGCCATTGCGATGGGCTGGGGGCGACTGATTTTCGGTCATACCTTCGAAAGCCAGGATCATCTCGTGCAATTGCTGTGCGAGGAAGAAGCTGGAAAACGTGATATCGCACTCTACCTGCGCGATCCTCACGTGGTCGTTTCACTGGCTCCCGATCGATTGTTCCTTGATCCATCCCATACCTATCGACTGTGGCGCGACTGCTACGCGACCGATACGCGCCCGGTTCCCGGTGTCACGATCAAACCTGCCATGACACCGGAGCATGCCATCGGCCTGCAGCGCATTTATATGGAATGGGGCATGGTCGCGCCGAAACCCGATGACATTCTGCGCGTGAATGCGAACAAGACCGCGACGTATTTCGTGGCCGAAGGGCCGGATCAACACATTCTCGGCGGCATTCTCTGTGTGGATCACGTGGCAGCCTTCCAAGATCCCGAGCGCGGCTCGAGCTTCTGGTGCCTGGCAGTGGGACGTGACTGCTCCATTCCCGGTCTTGGCGAGGCCATGGTGCGCCATGCGGTCGATCATTTTTACGCGCTCGGTCGGGAACATGTGGATCTGTCGGTGCTGCACAGCAATGCCGAAGCGATCGCTCTTTACGAGAAACTCGGATTCCAACGCGTTCCGGTGTTCTGCGTCAAACACAAAAATCAGATCAATGAAACTTTTTTCGTGCGCGAAACCGGCGACGAAGGTTTGAATCCATACGCGCAAATTCTTGTGGATGAAGCCCGGCGCCGAGGCATCTACGCCGAAATCATTGATGCCGAATACAACATTTTCACGCTTCAGCACGCCGGAAGATCCGTCACCTGCCGCGAATCGCTTTCGGAACTGACCTCTGCCGTCGCCCTGACGCGGTGCGATGACAAACGACTCACGCGCCGGATTCTCACCAAAGCCGACTTGCACGTGCCGGATCAGGCGGTCGCGATCGGCAATGAGGAAGATCAAGCCTTTCTTCAGAAACACCGGCGAATCGTTATCAAACCCGCCCAAGGCGAACAGGGTCGAGGCGTGACGGTGGATGTGCGCACCGCATCGGGTATGCGACAGGCCATCGAACAGGCGCAGAAACAGTGCGATCGCGTTCTGCTCGAACAATTCGTCGAAGGCGAGGACCTACGCATCATCGTGATCGGCGATGAAGTCGTCGCCGCTGCCGTTCGGCAACCAGCGACGATCACCGGGGCAGAAAATCGAACGATCGCCAATCTGATCGAGCGATACAATCGCAGACGCCTTGCGGCCACCGGCGGCGAAAGCGCCGTGCCGATGGATGATGACACGATTCAATGCGTTCATGAAGCGGGCTTTGCCCTGGAGGATCCGCTTCCGGATGGCGCATCGATTCAAGTCAGAAAAACGGCCAACCTTCACACCGGCGGCACGATTCACGATGTCACCGATGATTTGCACCCGCATCTGCGCGATATGGCCATTGCGGCCGCTCGAGCGCTGGATATTTTGGTCGTCGGTCTTGACCTGATCGTGCCGGATGTCACGAAGCCCGAATACGTCATCATCGAGGCCAACGAACGCCCGGGCCTGGCCAATCACGAACCCCAGCCGACCGCAGAACGCTTTGTCGACCTCTTGTTTCCTCAGACGCGAAGGAATACACCTTGACCCTTCCCAAACCGTCATCCGAAGTTCCGAACAATCTCGCAATCCCGGAGATCGACGAAGCCTATCTGATCGCCACGCTGAAAAAGATGCTGGCCATCCCCAGCCCGTCGGGATACACCGAGAACATCTCCCGATTCGTCGTCAAGGAATTGGAAAGCTTCGGACTCAAAGCCGAACTGACGCGGCGCGGCGCCATTCGCGCCATCATCCCGGGCCAACAGGAATCTCCCGCGCCGTGGTATCTCACTTGGATACGTTGGGCGCCATGGTCACCGAACTGAAAGACAACGGGCGTTTGAGCATTCGGCCGATCGGCACCTGGTCGCCGCGATTCGCCGAAGGTGCTCGCGTCACGATCTTCATGGACCTGGGGCATCAGCGCGGCACAATCATGCCGCTCAAAAGTTCGGGGCATGCCTACAACGACGAAGTCGATACCCAGCCGGTGTCGTGGGAAAATCTCGAAGTCCGCAGCGATGATTTTTCGACCAGCCCGCAAGAACTCAAAGACAACGGCTTTCGTGTCGGTGATTTCGTGGCCGTCGACCCGCAACCGGAGTTTCGAGACAACGGCTACATCGTCTCGCGCCACCTGGATGACAAAGCCGGCGTGGCCTGCGTACTGACCGCCGCGCGCCAAATGATGAAGGACGGCATCGTCCCACCCATCGAATGTCGATTGCTGTTCACCATTTTTGAGGAAGTGGGATCCGGCGCCTCCGGCGCACTGCACGGCGATGTGGCTGAAATGATCAGCGTCGACAATTCGGTCAATGCGCCGAATCAGAATTCCGCCGAATACAACGTCACCATTGCGATGATGGATTCATCCGGGCCTTACGACTATCACCTGACGCGATGGCTGATCGAGCTGGCCCGACAATATGACATCCCCCATGATCGCGATGTCTTCAAGCACTATCGCTCCGATGCGGCTTCTGCCGTGGAATCCGGAAACGACCTGCGCACCGCCTTGATCTGCTTTGGTGTGGATGGATCCCACGGCTACGAACGAACGCATCTGCGCTCGCTTCAATGCCTGATCAAACTGCTTTTGGTTTACATCCAAAGTGGCCCGGCCGTGCCGCGCGATCGCGCAGCGCTCGGTGGCTTGGACGGCTTTCCCGAACAACACATGGCCGAACCACCGGTTCTCGAACGCCAGTCGCCTGATGCAATCCTCGAAAGCGACGCCTCATCGCATGAACATGGCGGCATGGCCTGAACAGCCCCGTACCGACTCATCACACGCTCTCAACGTCAGGCGATGATGGGCTCAACCACCTCGCCGTACACATCCGTGAGGCGAAAATCACGACCGGCATAATTGAAGGTCAACTGCTTGTGATTCAAACCCATCAGATACAGGAAGGTCGCGTGCAGATCGTGAATGTGCACGGGTGAATCGACGGCTTTGTAACCGATGTCATCAGTCGCACCGTGACGCATACCGCCTTTGACGCCTCCGCCGGCCATCCAGATCGTATATCCCTTGTTGTTGTGATCGCGACCGTCGCCGCTCTGCGCATAGGGCGTTCGTCCGAATTCGCCCGCCCAAACCACCAGCGTGTCATCAAGCATGCCGCGCTGTTTGAGATCGCTGAGCAAAGCGGCGATGGGCCGGTCGGTCATGCCGCAATCGCGCGTGAGCTGCTGACCGAGCAGGCGGTGATGATCCCAACTCGTCGGTGCGGTGATCTCCACAAACCGTACACCGGCCTCCGACAAGCGCCGCGCCAATAGACACTGCCTGGCAAATGAATCGCCCTTTTGACCGATGCCGTACATATCGCGCACGTGTTCGGGCTCGCTGTCGATATCAAGCACGCCCGGAACTTCGCTCTGCATGCGAAAGGCCAGTTCGAATGTCTCGATGGCACCTTCGATCGCTGGATGATGCTCATCGCGCTGCAGTTTGCGCCCATTGAGCGCATTGAGCAGATCCAATTGGACGCGCTGCTGTGCCGGCGACAGATGCGCGTTATCGATGTTCTTGAGCGGCGGTCCGGGTTCCTGATCCTTGCCGGTCAGCGCCGCGAACAATCCCGGCAGTTGCCCACCACCAATTTTTGTGCCCTGAAAAATAGCCGGAAGAAAGGCGCTGCCGTAATTGCGCGCCCCACCGAAATCGGCCGGTGGATTGAGTGTGATGAAACCCGGCAGGTTTTCATTCAGTGTTCCCAATCCATACAGCGTCCATGCCCCCAGCGAAGGACGGGTGAATTGAAAGCTGCCGGTATGGAGCTGGCCGAATGCCTGCGGATGATTGGGCAGATCGGTGTGCATACTGTTGATCAGACACAAGTCGTCGGCATGCTCAGCCAGATGCGGAAATCGCTCGCTGAGCCACAAACCTGATTCGCCGTATTGATTGAATTTGAAAGGCGAACCCAGAAGCTTCACGGTGCCGTTGAACGATCCGATGTCGGCCGTTTGACCGCTCCCGGCCTGCAGCTTCGGCTTGTAGTCAAAAAGATCCACATGCGATGGGCCGCCCTTCATGCACAGGAAGATGACGCGTTTTGCACGTGCCTTGAAATGAGGCTTGCGTAAAGCCAGATCATGGGTCGATGCTTTCTGGTCATCTGCCGCACGCGCCGCCAGTGCCGAAAAAGCGAGATAACCGAATCCACTCGAAGCGGCTTGAAGCATGCATCGGCGCGAATAGATATTGTCCATGGCTTACGACCTCCGTTCGTCTCAATCGATGTATCGAAATTCCGCCGCAGCCAACAAGGTCTGACAGAAGCCGACATAAGCAGCGCGCTGCAATGCGGGATCATCCGACGCAGAGGCGCCATGAAACCGACCAAAAAATGTCTCGGCGAATTCCACTTCGCGCGGATCAGGCTTGCGGTTGAAACAATGCATGAAGGCACGTTCCACGCGCTGCGCGTGTTTGCTTGATTCAGTCAGCACACGATCAGCCAGGCCTTCAGCCATCCGTCGAACCGCCGTGCTGTTCATGAAGTACAGCGCCTGAACCGGCACATTGGTATTTTCACGGGCTCCGCTGACCATACTTGGATCCGCGAAGTCGAACAGATCCAGCACGTCGGGCAGCCTGTCTCTTAAAATCGGAAGATAGACCGACCGGCGATCCGACCCGTCGAGGTCGGCCGGCGCCTGCTTGATGAAACTAAAGACGCCCACTTCTCTGTCGCCGATTTCTGCGATCAGCGATGACGGTCGGCGCGACGCATCCAAATGCCCGGAAACGAATAGCATGCTGTCGCGAATCAATTCCGCATCCATTCGGCGCTTGTTCGCGCGCCAAAGCAGCCGATTGTCCGGATCTCTGACGAAAGACGCCTGATCGTAAGTCGAGGCTTGACGGTAAGTGCGCGAAAGCACGATGTGCCGAATCAATTTCTTGATCGAACCGCCTTCCTCCGCGAACCGGATGGCCAGATGATCCAGAAGCTCGGGATGACTCGGCCGCTCGCCTTTGAAGCCGAAATGATCCACGGTCCGTACGATTCCGGCCCCCATCAAATGATGCCAGACCCGGTTCACCAGCACACGTGCGGTGAGCGGATGGTCGGGATGCGTCAACCACTGGGCCAGTTCCAGCCGGCCGCTCCGATCCGCCGAAGGAACCGGTGCGTTTTCCAGCAACACGACTTTCGGAAAACCGCGCGGTATTTTTGCGCCGGCCTTTGCGATCTCACCGCGCTCCAGCAGCGGCGCGTCATAAATCGATCCGCGATCCTTCACGCCCATGCACAGCGGCAGCGCGCGACCCTGCTCATCCACGGTTTCCAGTTTTCCTTCCAGGCCACCGGTGCGCCAGAGAATCCCCAGCACCTCGGCCAGACTGACGACTTCCGTCGCGTCTTTTTTTTCCTTGAAAGCCTGCATCGAAGCGGCTTTTAATTCTTCGCCGCGTTTTTTCAGCGCGGCCAGATCCGCTTTCATCTTGGCAAACTGCTTGGCGGGAATCGATGGGTTCGGTACGAGTTGCCCTTCGACCTCCGGCAGCACGATCAGATCGCCGCCACGTTGATTGCCGGGCGCCACCGATGTGCCGTAATACGTTTCGGTGCTGATGAAGACGCCCGCCAGCGCGTAATAATCTTCCATCGAAAATGGATCGAACTTGTGATCGTGACATCGCGCGCAGGCCACCGAGGAGGCCATGAAGGCTCGTGCCACGGTATCGATCTGTTCATCTGCGATGTCCGCCAGTGATTGAAACACGTTCGTTTCATTCAGGCTCTTGGGGCCCACCGCCAGAAATCCGGTGCCGATCAGCAAACGCGCCCGCTCGGCATCGCTGTCGGCCGTCAGCAGATCGCCGGCGATCTGCTCCGTGATGAATCGGCTATAAGGCATATCCGCGTTGAAGGCATCGATGACGTAATCGCGATAGCGCCAGGCATGCGGAAAAGTGACGTTGGTTTCCTTGCCGCTGGATTCAGCGAATCGGGCCACATCCAGCCAGTGCCGCCCCCATCGTTCTCCGTAGCGCGACGATTGAAGCAACGCATCGACCTGATCTTCCAGCGCCTTGTCCAGACCATGCTTGTTGATCGCTTCAAGAAATGCCGCCACGTGATTCGGCGCCGGCGGGAGGCCGATCAGATCAAAATGAATGCGCCGAAGCAATGTCACCGGATCGGCATCCGGTCGGGGCTTCAACCCTTCGGCATCGAGCGCGCGCGGACAAAATGATCCAGTTCCTGGCGGGCCCACTCCGGATGTTCGGTCGCGGGCAAATCATGTTCGACCGGTTTGATGAAAGTCCAGAATTGCCGACCGGATGCCAAATCCGTAGGCGGCTTCTCGATCAATTTGCCGTGGCTTCACGCGGATCCGGGCGCTCCCATCCGAATCCATGCCTCGAAATCAGCGAGGACCGAATCCGGCAGACGCGGCTTCTTGGGCGGCATCTTCAGTTCAGGATCGCCATGCGAAATCGCGGCCCACAAGAGACTCTTCGCGAGCACTTGAGGCACCACGGCCGGCCCGCTTGCACCGCCCCGGCGCATCGCCTCGCGCGAATCCAGCAACAAGTCACCCTTGGCTTTGCCGGCTTCGACCGAATGGCACGAATAACAATGCTCCACCAGCACCGGACGAATCTTCGATTCGAAATGCTTGTGCTGGTCCGGGGGCAAAGTTTGCGGGTCTTCCGCCACGCCGATCGAAGCCGGCACGAACCCGAACACGACTGCGCCGATCAACATCACCTCTCGCGTGAACACCTTTCTCATGGCGCGGTTCTCCGATCGGCGGCAGGCTCAATATTCTGCATTTGAATCTCGGCTCCGGCATCCAGATGCGATTCCAATTGATACATCACATCCTGACGATCCGAACTGTTCATCAGCGTATACGTCGCCGTCCCTTTCGGAACCCCCTGCTTCGTGGTCCACAACACCATGCGCAGCAAAACATTGTCTTCTGCATCGACTTCCAGCAACGCACTCGACAATAACGCATGCGACCGATCGGGCTTGAGCGTTGCCCAGATCAATTTTCGCGCCCGCCCCGATGCCATCGAAGATTCAATCGTCAAATCAAAGTCCGCCAGCACATCATCAAGCAATTCCGGCACGTTCATGGAATTGATCGAACAGAGCAGCGACACGGGATCCGGCCATGTCGAAGCGTCACCACCGAATCGGATGCCCTTGTTGCGCGACGGGCTGACCCAGAAGTCTCCTTCTTCGCCACGACCGATCTGCAGATGCAAGTCGCCGATATGGCAGTCCGACCAAAATTGACTTCCACGGGTCCACAAGACGCTTTGCGACGGCCCTTCCAGTTTATTGGCCTTGTTCCAATATCTTGGATCGGGCGCATACTGCACCTGGTAACAACGATCGATCAGATTCGCATGAACGGCCCGCACATCGCGCAGCACCACCGACGCGCCGGCGGATTCCGGACTCAGCACATAGCCACCGACGAATGCCAGTAACAAACCTGCCGCCGTTGCAGTCAGCCACATCATCGAAGACCGGACTTTATTCAGGCCCGTGGCTTTACGGTTGCGATTTGTATCCGCAAACATCCAATTCGATGCGGATTCATCTTTCTGCGCGCCAAGTGATTCTCTGGTCGCATGAATACGATCGATCAATGCCGAGGCATCGATTCGACCGGCTTTTCGATCCAGATGTTCGCGGACCAGCCGGTCAACACCATCGGCCTGATGTTCATCGGATTCATTCATCCATCGTCCTCCACCAGTGAAGCCGGCAGCAGTCGCAACAATGTCGTTCGGGGCGATGCAATTGCACTCTGGCATTGGCATGACTGATATGAAGTACTTCTGCGATATCGACGAGCGAGTAGCCCATGGATCGCAATTCAATTGCGGTGCGCTGACTGACTGGAAGAGCCGCCAGTGATGTCTCGATGGCCTGCTCCAACTCTTTGCCCATGACCCGTTGGTCCGGAATAGGTTGATCCGAAATGGCATCGGAACGTGCATCCAGGACTTCTTCACGGCGATGCCGCGACAGCCAGTTGATGCATGCGTTGCTGACCGATTTGAACATCAATGGCGTGCCATCCTGCAACAGATCGTATTGATCGGCTTTGGCGAACAGTCGAGCAAAACAATCGTGGACCAAATCCTCGGCCTGGGCCCGCTCATGAACCAACGTCATGGCAAAAGCCAGCAGCCGGGGTGTGACGGCTTCGACCCAGGCATCGAGCTTGTCGGCCTGCTTCTGATTCGCCATCTACTAAGGCATAACCTCAAACCGAGAGAAGTGTTACAAGATGAAATCACAATTTTTAAAAGCGCCATACCATTGGACCCTATTCATGGCATACGCTCGCGCTATCCATGGCGATTCCCTCAGGAATTTGAATGCCCGTAGAGATAACTTGGGATTCAATCGCCATTTATGCCGGGCAGGCGAATTCACACGATGAAACCACTGGATGCGATGGCTTGTGGCTTGAGCAAAGCGTTCTTTTAGGACGACGCATGGCAAACAAACCCAGCGCAAAAAGACACATCACCAGAGGACCGGGCAGAGGGACAATGGTGAGCAATTGGAATGACCCATCGAAGTTTCCTGAACTGTGTACGCCTCCGGCGTAAAACAACTCCAGCGATTCGCCGCCGTTCCGTTCCAAATACCACAGATAAAGGTCATATCGCCCTTCAGCCAGATCGACCCATCCGTACGTGGTGGCATCGCCTCGGGTGCCGTCATATTTCAGACGCCCTGATCCATCCAGGTACGTACCATCGCTGCTGCCGGCGCCACCGGCAAAGGTCACCACGCCCATGTCATCTTCGAGCCAGAATCGGAAGCCGTCATCACTGGTAATGCCGAATGTCCACCAACCTGCGGCGGTGGCATCGACCACAAGTTTGGCGGTGGCTGCAATCGCAAAATCATCACCCGAACCACCGGGAAAGGCATTGCCGTGATTGTTGTCTTGCCCGAAACGCGTGCCGGTTGCACCGCTCGCGTAATCAATGATTTGTTGGAATGCGGTGGTGCTTTCAGAAAGAATGTCCGGGCCCGTTCCCGGATTATTGAAAAGATTGTCCACATCGGTCAGGTTGTTCAAGGCCGCATCCGCAAAGACTTGTCGTACGGTAAATCCCGCTGAGCTGACACCGATATTGTGCTGCTCAACCAGCGCAAGGCCGCCATTGGCGGTGTCGCCCACCAGTTTGAAGTTCGAATCCCAACTCGCGACCTGCCCGGCCTGAGAATACAACTCGACACCGGACTCGTTCGTGGTGTCTTTACCGTACAGCAGATACACGTTGTATTCACCGGCCGAAGTGAAATTCACTTCGGTCAGGCTGTCTGCGTCGCCGCTGCCGCTGGCCACGGTGACCGCATTGCTGCCGTTGGTGATGACGATCTCATACACACCATCATGATTCACACCGAAGGTCTGCCATCCGGACGATGTGATATCCACCGTGCCGATGGCGCGAATGCCGAAATTAGTGTCAGTCCCGGCGGCATTGTTGGGGAAAGTCTGATCGTTGCTGAATCGGTCGGTGTCTTCGGGATTGTCGGGGTCGACCAGATCGATGATGGTTCGATGGCTCAAGTCTTCGCCGCTTCGATCACTGACACCATTGAGCAAGTTTTGCAGAGATGCCACATCATTGATGGTCGCGCTCGCCGCCTTGACGTCCCGGATCTCCCAACTGTCGGACGTGGCCGAAAGCTCCGACTGCTCGA
>CALOAZ010000103.1:0-8832 GCA_942491355.1 uncultured Phycisphaeraceae bacterium | reverse complement strand
TCATCGTGTTTTTGAACAGGATGTTCGTCGTGTTCTTGGCACGGGTCAGACCCGATTCAAGTGTGGCAAAGCCCAAGTGCATGATGAACACCAGGCAGCCAGCGAGCATGACCCAGAGGTTGTTGACCAGGAACTGCACTTCCGCCGAGGCGGCCAGCGCATCCTCGATGGTTGGGGGTGCTGCAGCCGCAGCAGGAGCTTCTGCCGCGGCGTCCTGTGCCATGGCCAGAGCAGGGAGTGCCAGTAGCGCCAACGCGGCGAACCAGGCAAGGGTTTGGGGGGATCGCCATCTCATCGAAACAACCTCCTTCACGGTTGGGGGTGATCCCAAAGGCAGACCGACAGCGAAGCAAGGGCGCTACCGCAGCACCCGCCGTGTTAGCGGCTCTTCGATGCAAGTCAGGTTGCCTCGCAGATACAAAACGTGTGCCAATTGCCATTGATCGATCAAAAAACCGTGTGGATGAATGAAAAACGGCGATGAGGGCGTTTTTCAGAGCCGATCTCTCGGGCTGATGAGCCTGTTCGCAGTGATGGGATGCATATGAACCGCGCAGTACCACCGCATTGCCTGTTTCGGATGCACAGGAATTGCGCGCAAAAAAGCGGGGTCCATTCGGACCCCGCTCATTGCAGGTCGGATCAGCGATAAGAGTCGATCAGGCTACTTCAGCGGCCATTTTCTCGGCCTTCTTGCGGGCATCATCGAGCGTGCCCACATACATGAAGGCTGATTCGGGCAGATCGTCGCCTTCGCCGTCGCACAGACGACGGAAGCTATCGATGGTGTCGGCCAGCGAGGTGTAAATGCCCGGGAAGCCTGTGAACTGCTGGGCCACGAAGAACGGCTGGCTGAGGAATCGTTCGATTTTGCGTGCGCGAGAAACGATGAGCTTGTCTTCCTCGCTCAATTCGTCGACACCGAGAATCGCAATGATGTCCTGCAGATCCTTATATCGCTGCAGGATTTGCTGCACGCGGCGCGAGACGGCGTAGTGTTCTTCGCCGAGGATGCCCGGATCGAGGATGGTCGAGGTCGACGAAAGCGGATCCACCGCCGGATAAATGCCTTTCTCGGCGATGCCTCGTGAAAGCACCACGAAGGCATCGAGATGGCTGAATGCCGTGGCGGGGGCGGGATCGGTCAAGTCATCTGCCGGCACATAAATAGCCTGCACCGAAGTAATAGCACCCTTTTCGGTCGAGGTGATGCGTTCCTGGAGCTGGCCCATTTCGGTCGAAAGCGTGGGCTGGTAACCCACGGCTGACGGCATGCGGCCCAGCAGAGCCGAAACTTCGGAACCAGCCTGCGTGAAGCGGAACACGTTGTCGACGAACAGCAGGGTTTCCTTGCCGCTGGCATCGCGGAATTCTTCGCACATGGTCAGGCCGCTGAGAGCCACACGCAGACGCGCGCCCGGAGGTTCGTTCATCTGACCGAAGACCATCGCCACGCGGTCAAGCACGCGTCGTTCGTTGCCTTCGGAGTCGGTGAATCGGGCCTCGGCCATTTCACCCCAGAGATCGTTGCCTTCGCGCGTGCGTTCGCCCACGCCGCAGAACACGGAGTAACCACCGTGTTCACGAGCAATACGGGCGATCATTTCCTGAATAATCACGGTCTTGCCGACGCCGGCACCACCGAACAGGCCGATTTTGCCACCGCGCACGAATGGGCATGCAGGTCGACGACCTTGATGCCGGTTTCGAGAATTTCAGTACGGGGGTTGAGTTCGACGAATTCAGGCGGGGCCTGGTGGATCGGACGGGTCTTGGTGGCGGCCACCGGACCGGCTTTGTCGATCGGCTCGCCGAGCAGATTGAACACGCGACCGAGGACGGCTTCGCCCACCGGCACCGACACCGCAGCGCCGGTATCCAGCACGTCCATGCCGCGGCGCAGGCCGTCGGTGGAACCAAGGGCGACCGAGCGAACGCGGCCGCCGCCGAGATGCTGCTGCACCTCGCCGGTCAGTTTGAGGGTGACATCGCCTTCGGTGACCTCAATTTTTAGTGCGTTGTAGATTTCAGGCAGCTGATCTTCGGGGAACTGGGCGTCAAAGGTGGAGCCGATGACCTGGGTGATGGTGCCGGTGCTGGCCATGAAAAACCTCAAAAGAATGGGGAACTCGAAAGCCTTAGATCGCGAAGGATAGCGGCTGGCCAAAGGGTTGCCAAGGCCGGGGATTGCGTGAAAAACACGGGAATTTGTCGCGCGGAAGAAGTCGGCACGGATCGTCGAGACGTGAGGATTTTGGGGCGAGCCACGGCATGGGCCAATCGAAGGCCATACGCCGTTGCGAAGCGCGCGTTGCGAGCTAAGATGGGGCCACCACTACGCGTACGTGCATGAGGAGGCGTTCGGCCATGTCTGAAGTCAAGCTTTCACTGCCTCAGAGGCGATCCTTCGGACAAACGTCACGGAAAGACATTTGGTGGTTGCAGCCGGTGGCCGTTTTTTGTGGCCTGAGTGCCTTTATCGTTTACTCCACTTGGGCGGCCCTGCAGGGCGAGCACTACTTTTTAAGTTCAGGTGGGCAGCATTATCTTTCGCCGTTTTACTCACCGGTGATTTTCGACGCCCCGAATCAGGTGTCGGGCCATGCCTTGTTCGGGGCTTGGCCGCAGTGGCTCGCATGGATGCCCGTGGCCTTCTGTTCACCGGCTTTGTTGATTTTGTGGGCACCCGGTGGTTTTCGTTTTACGTGCTATTACTACCGCGGCGCTTATTACAAAGCGTTCTGGGCTGATCCGATGAACTGCGGCGTCGGCGAGCCGCGCAACAGCTACCTCGGTGAAAATTCATGGCCGCTGATTCTTCAGAACGTGCATCGTTATTTTCTCTATCTCGCCGTGGCTTTCATTTTTGTGTTGGCTTATGACGCCTATTCGGGCATGTGGTTTACGCAGGATGCCGCAGGCAACGCCTACGAAAATGGCGCGGTGCATTTCGGCCTGGGCGTGGGCACATTCGTGATGGCCATCAACTGCGTTTTGCTCGGTGGCTATACCTTCGGTTGTCATTCGTTCCGCCATCTGCTCGGCGGCAAAAAAGATTGCGTGTCCAAGGCTCCCTTGGGCAAAAAGGCTTACGACTGCTCCAGCTGCCTGAACCGACGGCACATGCTCTTCGCCTGGATGAGTTTGTTTTGGGTCGGATTCACCGACGTGTATGTGCGTCTGTGCTCGATGGGGATCTGGACCGACTGGAGGATCCTCTAAGATGGACTACCCCATCCACGAATACGACGTATTGGTCATCGGTGCCGGCGGGGCAGGATTGCGTGCCGCGATTGAGGCATCGTCTGCAGGCGTGAAAGTCGGCTTGGTGTGCAAATCACTGTTGGGCAAGGCGCACACCGTGATGGCCGAAGGCGGCATGGCGACATCGTTGCAGAACGCTGATGACCGCGATTCATGGCGCGTGCATTTCGCCGATACGATGCGCGGCGGTTATTACCTCAACAATTGGCGGATGGCCGAGCTTCACGCGCAAGAAGCGCCCGAACGCGCTCGTGAGCTTGAAGCATGGGGCGCGGTGTTTGATCGCACCAAAGACGGTCGCATCAACCAGCGCAACTTCGGGGGCCACCGTTACCCGCGTTTGGCGCACGTCGGTGACCGCACGGGCCTGGAGATGATTCGCACACTCCAGGACCACGGCATCCATCAGGGCATTCAAGTACACATGGAAGTCACGATCGTTCGCCTCATCAAAGACGGCGATCGTATCGCCGGGGCCTTGGCTTACGATCGTGAACACGGTCGTTTTATGGTGTTCAAAGCCAAGGCGGTGGTGATGGCCACCGGCGGTTTGGGCCGCGCGTTCAAGATTACGTCGAACTCGTGGAAGGCACCGGCGACGGCGTGTCGCTGTGCTACCACGCGGGCGCCGAACTGCTGGATATGGAATTCATCCAATTCCACCCGACCGGCATGGTCTGGCCGCCGTCGGTGCGCGGTGTGCTGGTGACCGAAGGCGTGCGCGGTGAGGGCGGTGTGCTGCGGAACTCCGACGGCAAGCGGTTTATGTTTGACGACATTCCCGCCAACTACAAACCGCAAACAGCCGACAACGAAGAAGAAGGTTGGCGCTATGTGACGGGTGATAAGAGTGCCCGCCGACCCCCCGAATTGCTCACGCGTGATCATGTTGCCCGATGCATCGTCAAGCAGATCAAGTCGGGCAAAGGTTCGCCGCATGGCGGTGTGTTTTTGAACATCGCGTGGATCAAGGAAAAACTGCCCGACGGCGAGGCGCATATCAAGCGTAAACTGCCGTCGATGTATCACCAGTTCAAGGAATTGGCCGGCATCGACATCACGCAGGAAGCCATGGAAGTCGGCCCCACCACGCATTACGCGATGGGTGGGATTCGCGTCGAGGCCGAAAGTCAGATGACTTGCGTGCCCGGTTTGTATGCTGCCGGTGAGTGCGCCAGCGGCTTGCATGGCGCCAATCGTTTGGGTGGCAACTCGCTTTCGGACTTGCTGGTTTTCGGCAAGCGCGCCGGAGAATATGCGGCCGAGTTCGCGAAGCAGAGCGGGGCGATCTCGCTCGATGACGGCCAGATCGAAGCGGCGTCGAAGTGGGCCACGGCGCCATTTGAACGCAAGGGTGAAAACCCTTTTGCGGTCCAGAAAGACCTGCAGGACATGATGCAGGATCAGGTCGGCATCGTGCGCATCCAGGCCGAACTGGATGACGCAGTTCAGAAAATCGCTGCATTGCGGCAGCGCGCGGCGAATACATCGGTCGATCACAATCGTGATTACAACCCCGGCTGGCACACGGTGATGGATTTGGAGCACATGCTCACCGTGGCCGAAGCCATCGCCCGTGCGGCGGCCAAGCGCACCGAGTCGCGCGGAGCCCATTTCCGTGAAGACCATCCGGAAAAAAGCGAATCATTGGGCCAGGTTAACGCCGTTTTGAAGAAGGGCGATGACGGCCAGATGCAGATCGAACACGTGCCGGTGACGCCGATTCGCAAAGACCTCCAAGAAATCATCGAGGAGCAGAAGTCATGAGTGATCGCCAGGTGACCTTCAAAATTTGGCGCGGCAACGCCGAAGGCGGCGAACTCAAGGACTACCAGACCGCGGTGACCGAGGGCATGGTCGTGCTCGATGCGGTGCATCAGGTTCAGGCCGAGACCGCGCCCGACTTGGCTTGTCGCTGGAACTGCAAAGCCGGCAAGTGCGGTTCATGCTCGGCCGAAGTCAATGGCAAGCCGCGCCTGATGTGCATGACGCGTCTGAGCGATTTGAATCTCGACGAGCCGGTCACGATCGAGCCGATGCAGGCCTTCCCTTCGATGCGCGATCTGGTGACCGATGTGTCGTGGAATTATCGCGTCAAGGAAAAGATCAAGCCTTTCAAGCCGCGCAAGCCCGACGCCCCGGACGGCACTTGGCGTATGAGTCAGGAAGATGTTGATCGCGTGCAGGAATTCCGCAAGTGCATCGAATGTTTCTTGTGCCAGGATGTCTGCCATGTCTTGCGCGACCACCACAAGCACGAAGAATTCATCGGTCCGCGATTTTTGGTCTACACCGCGGCGCTCGAGATGCACCCGCTGGATACCGAAGATCGCCTTGCCGACCTCAAAGAAAAAGACGGCATCGGCTATTGCAACATCACCAAGTGCTGCACAAAAGTCTGTCCTGAGCACATCACGATCACCGACAATGCGATCATCCCGCTCAAAGAGCGCGTGGTCGATGAGTTTTATGATCCGTTGACGCGGTTGTTCCGAATCTTCAAGCCCAAGAAGTCGGCCGAAACGGCTTGATGAGCGTGATTGACGAGGGCTGGCTTGTCTGAAGCATTAGATAGGATGGTCGGGATGAGCACGGAGGAGATGCCCACCAATGCCATTGCCGTAGGCGATTGTCTTGAGGTGATGGCTTCTTGGCCTGAGTCTTCTTTGGATCTGATCTTCGCCGATCCGCCGTACAACATCGGCTACAACTACGACAAATACGACGACAACCGGTCTGACGATGAATACGTCGACTGGACGCGTGCCTGGGTCGGTGCTTGTGTGCGCCTGCTCAAGCCCACCGGATCGATGTACATCCTGATCGGCGATGAATACGCCGCCGAAACGCGGATGTATCTCAAGGAACTCGAGCGCGACAAGAAACTCGTCTTTCGCAATTGGGTGATCTGGCATTACACGTTTGGGCAGAACTGCAAAAGCAAATTCAACCGGTCGCATGCGCACTTGTTCTACGTGGTGGGGTCGGCGGCCTGCGGTAAGTGGAAGCAGACTGATCCGCCGTTCACGTTCAACCGCGAAGCGATCGCGATTCCTTCGGCGCGGCAAACCACGTATGCCGACGCGCGGGCCAATCCCACCGGCAAGCTGCCGGACGACACCTGGTACCTGCGCCCGCAAGAAACCGAAGGTCATTATTTCAGGCCCGATGAAGACACCTGGTACGTCTCGCGCTTGTGCGGCACGTTCAAGGAACGCGTCGGCTGGCATCCCTGCCAGTTGCCCGAAGCCCTGCTCGAGCGCATCGTGAAACTCAGTTCGAAGCCGAAAGACTTGGTCTTCGATCCGTTCACGGGCAGCGGCACCACGCTGGCGGTGGCGGCGCGTTTTGGGCGGCGCTGGCTTGGTACCGAGATGAGCGAAGAGTACGCCGCGAAGGCCACCGAGCGCATCGAACACGTGCAAGGCACCGGCAAGACGCTTAAAAGCACACAGGCTGACAAGGGCATCACTCGCGGCAAACCCAAGAAGAAGCCTGAGCCCAAGCGATCCGAAGGTTTGTTCGATCAGACCAAGCCGTCACGGCGCTGAACGGGTTTCCGAAACCGAACATGAAACCAGCGACCATCATGTTGGCCGGTTTGTTGTTGCAGGGATGCACAATGCGCACCACGTATTACCCGGTGAAGATCGGTGATGCATACGGTGTGATCGATGCTCGCGGTAATCTGGTGCTGGCGCCTCAACCACATGCCTTGGACGATTTCGGCGCCGAAGAAGTGGCCTGGTTTCATGACCGATCGCCCGAGACGCCATTCCGCCTGGGGCTGATGCATGTTTCCGGGCGCATCCTTGTGCCGCCGAAATATCACGCGGTCGAACCGTTTAGCGAAGGGTTCGCGTGGGCCTGCACGTACGATGATCCGGAAGACAGTTCGAATCGACTCTGGACCGTGGTGGATTGCGCGGGGCGGGAGCAGTTTGCGCCACGGCGCTACCGAGCGGTGTTTGATTTCAATGACGGCGCCACCTGGGTTGATTTGTGGGACCATGACGATGCCCCGCTGCACTGGGTGATTGATCCCGCCGGCCGCGCCATCTACAAGCCCGCGAACCTGAAGGTGTATGTCGGGCCTCCGCAGGAAGGGCTGGCGTCTTTCTCCGTTCTTCAGGAGGAACACCCGGCCTATCAGAAAACCGGTTTTTTGGATCGTGACGGAAGGATTGTGATCGAGCCGCAGTTCAGTGACACGGGGCGATTCTCCGAAGGGCGGCATGCTGGGTGCGAGGGCGGTGAGCCGGGGGAATACGGCGTGCCGCGCGGCGGTCGGCTGGGTTTCATTGATCGGGAAGGCCGTTGGTTGTTCGATGTGAAGGCCGAAAGTGTCTGGGATTTCAGCGACGGTCGTGCCGTGTGCCGGATCGGGAAAAAATACGGGTTCATCGATGAAAAAGGCAATCTGGTGATTCCCGCCGTGTTCGACGAGACCAACAAGGGGTTCAGTGAAGGTTTGGCGCCCGTTCAGGTGGCAGGCATCTGGGGCGTGATCGACCGTCAAGGGGCTTGGCGCGTGGAGCCGCGTGGTTTGGTTGAGGTGCGTGCCATCGGATTTCAGCAGGGACTGCTTCAGGTCTTCGTGAATCGTTCCGGGCAAGCTGTTCCGGGCTGGATCGACGGCCGGGGGCGTTGGGTGTTTCCGCCGGGCGTCGAGGCTTATCACATCACAGAGCGGTTTCATTGGTCGTTGATGTCCCTGAGGGATCAGTACATGAATCCGGTGGCTTATACCGATCTGAACGGCCGCTACGTCTGGCCGCCGGAAAAGCGCGGGCAACCGGTGGTTTCCGAATCAACCGATTCGCGCGATCAAGCGGGCTTGCCGGCACGCTAGAATTCGACATGATCCGTCCGGTACATGTTTCGCCTTTGATCATCGCCCACCGCGGCGCTCGGCGCGCGGCTCCTGAAAACACGCTGGAAGCTTTTGATACGGCGGCGCGGCAGGAAGCCGACGGCATTGAATTCGATGTGCAATGCGCTTCGGACGGCACACCGGTGTTCTGGCACGATGCCACGCTGGCGCG
This sequence comes from uncultured Phycisphaeraceae bacterium, assembly GCA_942491355.1. Taxonomy (GTDB): domain Bacteria; phylum Planctomycetota; class Phycisphaerae; order Phycisphaerales; family Zrk34; genus CALOAZ01. The sequence continues at coordinate 523 of CALOAZ010000103.1, read as the reverse complement.
AGCCGGTCGGCCACGCAAGCACGTGTCGGATTTTTCAGTCCGCGAATTGGCCGCCATGGGGTGGGGCGGCAAACCCGAAACCTGTCGCACGGCGATCCCGAAACTGAAATCGGTTTTGCGCCGTTACAGCCATCGTGCTCATCTGATGATTGAACTCAAATCACCTGTGCCCGAGCATCTTCGGGATCGACGGCTCGATGCCGTGGCGGCTTTGCTCGGCCGTTTTGATCCACTCCGATGTCATTTGCTGAGTTTTGATTCGAATTTGTTTCAACGCCTGCGCGATCGCGGTGTGAATGCGCCGATCATGCTCAATGCCGAACAATGGGATCGATCTTGCGCCGCGCGATTGAATAAGTTGAAAGGCCCTGTTTCGGTGTGTCTGGATGTTCGCCGATTGTCTTCCGATGCAATCAAGGCACTGCGCGACCGGCATCTGCCGTTTGCGGTCTATGCCTGCGAGCGCCGCGAACGCGCTCGATATGCCGCCGATCAAGGTGCTTTCGCTCTGATCGGTGATCGT
>CALOAZ010000102.1:0-10059 GCA_942491355.1 uncultured Phycisphaeraceae bacterium | reverse complement strand
CACAACAACAAACGGGTCCAGGACGTCAAACTGGAAGCCGGCGATACCATCATGATCGGGCCGGTGCATTTCACCGTCGTGGTCGATGGTTTTCCCGCTGATATCGAGCCCATTAAGACCATTCTGGAAGAAAGCGGCGGCAGCCGCCCGCTCTCTGCCGATGAGCGATTTTTCACCGGCGATGATGACGATGATGCTGACGATTCAGGCATGGCGCTCCTGCACAAGGAAGCGGCCAAACCTGCTGCGGATGTCCCCGATCAGATCGATGACTCCGTGGGCGACATGGATTTCCTCGACGACAGCGATGAGCGGCCCGCCATGCCCGAAACGCTGGACGACGACGGCCCCGCTCTCACGCTCGATGACGATAATGACGACCTGGATCTCGGCGATGAACTGCTGAGCAAGGCTGATAAACCCGCTCCGGCTCCGGCACCTGCAGCCAAAAAACCTGCTCCTGCCGCACCCGCAGCCTCTTCCAAAGAAGACAGCGAAATCGATCTGGATGATTTGCTGGGCGAGCAGCTCGGTGCCCCATCCGATGATGATGACGATGCGCCTGCAGCGAAACCCGCCAAGGCCCCTGCTGCTGCCGCCAGCCATGAATCAGACGATGATCTCTCCTTCCTTGATGAACTGGACGACGAGCCGGAAGACGCACCTGCCCCCAAAGCAGCCGCCAAAGCTGACGATGACATGGTGTTGATCCCGGATAGCGAAGAAGAGGAAATCGACGAGGACGGCACGGCCGTCACCAAGGCATTGCCCGTCGGCGGCCTGGCCAACGATGCAGACGATCTCGACGATCTGCTCTCCATGGACAAGGCCGCCATCAAGCCTGCGCCAGATCCCAAAGCGAAGAAATCCGAACCCGAGCCCGCACCGGCGACCAAAGCTGCTGCGAGCAGCGATGACGATGCGGACGACGCCTTGTCGGCCCTCGAATCGTTGTCAGAAGGTGGCGGGGATGAGGATGACTTCGATATCGATTGGGGCGGCGACGGCGATGAAGATGGCGACGCCGGGGGTTTCGTCCTCGACGACGAAGACGACAAGTAAACCCGACGGCGACGTTTCTCGACCCCTCCACCCACGCACGTTATGATTCGTCGCTTCCGCTCCGGGATTGATCCGCTGCGGAAGGGAGATTCAACGTCATCATGAACCAGCACCCGATCGTCGCCATCGCCGGCGTCACCGGCGCCGTCGGCCAGGAATTCCTCCGACTCATCGAACAGCGGAAGTTTCCCTTCGCCGAACTCAAACTGCTGGCCAGCGCCCGCTCGGCCGGCAAGACGATTGAATTTCTCGGCAAGACGTACACGATTGAAGAGCTGACCGAAGCCAGCTTTGATGGCGTCGATATCGCGCTATTTTCCGCAGGTGGCTCCATCAGCAAGCAATTCGCGCCGATCGCCGCGGCCAAAGGGGCTGTGGTCATCGATAATTCTTCGGCCTTCCGCATGGATCCAAAAGTGCCACTGGTGGTACCCGAGGTCAATCCGCACGACATCGACAAACATCAGGGCATCATTGCCAATCCGAACTGCTCTACGATCATCATGAACGTGCCGGTGTGGCCGATTCATCAGGCTGTGGGTGTGGAACGCGTGGGGGCCTCGACCTATCAGGCCGCCAGCGGCGCCGGCGCCGCGGCCATGGCCGAACTGGAACAGCAGGCACGCGACTGGGCCAAGGGTGATCCGCTCACGCAGGATATCTTCGGTCGCCAATACATCTGGAATCTCTTCAGTCACAACTCGAAGATTGATCCGGCTACCGGTTACAACGAAGAAGAAACCAAGATGATCAAAGAGACGCGAAAGATTTTCGGCGATCCATCGATCCGCGTCTCGGTGACCTGCGTGCGCGTGCCCGTGCTGCGAGCACATTGCGAATCCATCAACCTCACGCTCAAAAAACCGCTGACCGAAGCTGAGGCACGGCAGATTCTTGCCGCGGCACCCGGCGTCAAACTGATCGACGATCGCGCCAACAACAAGCATCCCGAGCCGCTGACCGCCTCCAATCAGGATGATGTGCTGGTGGGCCGCCTGCGCGCAGACGTTGGCCAAGCCGAAGGCATGGGATTGGAATTGTTCATCTCAGGTGATCAGATCCGCAAGGGCGCTGCGCTCAATGCCATTCAGATCGCCGAAAAACTGCTTGAGAAAGTCACGGCCTGAAGGCGTCCACGATCAGGCATCTGAAACAATTTCCAAGCCGTCGTATCCCGGTTCGACGCCTTCTGGCAGGCGCGATACGAGATCGGCATGCTGAATGTCATGCGCGATGTGCGTCAGAAAAGCGCGGCGCGGCGTAATCTGATCAATGACTTGAAGTGCCTGATCCACCGTCATGTGTGTGGGGTGATGTCGATAGCGCAAGGCATCGATGACCAGCACATCCAGATTGTCCAGCAGCGGATACGTCTCCGGCGGAATGGATGAGCAATCTGTGCAATAAGCCACGTCGCCCACACGAAAACCCAGCACCGGCAGGCGACCGTGCATCAGGCGAAGGGGCGTCCAAGCAAGCCCGCTGAGTTCGAACATTTCGCCGGGGCGAATCAGATTCGGAATCAGATCTGCAATGAAAGATTTGTTGATGTTTTTCGAAGGATCAAAAATATACCCGAAGGTCCGCTTCAAATAGTCCATCACACCTGATTCAGCGTAAATATCAATCGGCCGCTGCATCAGTGCGTTGAAGCGCCGCAAATCGTCGAGGCCGAACACATGATCCGCATGCTGGTGGGTGTAGACCACCCCATCAATACTGTTGACGCCGTGTCGAATCATCTGATAACGCAGATCCGGCCCTGTATCGATTAAAAAAGTTTTCAGGCCCGAATCCTGATCATGACGCACCATCGCCGCCGAACGGTCGCGCCGGTCCTTCGGGTCATCCGAAACGCAGACCGCACAATCGCAACCGATCATCGGCACACCTGCACTCGTGCCGGTGCCAAGCAATGTGAGTGTGATCGCCATACGGGCGAGTGTATCAGGAGACAGGCCGGCTGAGCGAAGTCAGTCCATCGCGCACAAATTGAATCTGCGCTTCATTCAGCGTCTGTCCACCGAAGCGGATTGCGTAATACAACTCCGTCAGTGGTACCACCATGCCCAGCGATTCCGGCTCACGTGCCGCCACTTCCCGGGCAAAGGCTGCTGGCGTTTGCCCGGAGGCGCGTTCGTGGCCCAGCGCTCGCAGCCGCTTCATCATGCGCACATAAAAAGCCAATTCGCCGGCAAGGCGGCGGCGCTGAGATCGATCGCTCACCTTGATCAATCCCAATCGTCGGAGCATGCGGCGCTGCAGCCAGTCATGCCAGGCTGCGGCAAAACTGACCCCGGCGGCGGCCACCACCGAAATCATGAACAACAGCTGCATCCAGCCCGCCTGGCGCAACCAGGCCAGCCATTGATCGAATTGCTCACGCCCCCAGGACGCGGCGGTTTTCACGCGATCGCGCAAGCCCGCCACCACACCCTGACGCTGATCGTTGTCATAACGGATCACACTGTTGATCCAGTAAAACTCGAGGTATTCATACAGATCGCGCACACCGGCCATCATGCCGCCCCCGGCCCGATGAATCGCGGCCACATCCCCCGGCGGCGAAGGATCGAAGGCACGCCACCCACCCCCGTTGGCCCACACTTCAATCCATGCATGGGCGTTTTTCTGACGCACCACGTAATAGCCGCCCACAGCGTTGTGTTCACTCGCCGAAAAGCCGCTGATCATGCGCGCACGCACACCCACCGACCGAAGCAGAGCGCACATCGCCGATGCAAAATATTCGCAGTGGCCGCGCCGGTGTTCAAACAGAAAGGCGAGCATGGGATCCGAACGGGCGGATCCCAACTCCAAATCATATTTGTAATTGTTACGCAGATAATCTTCGATCACCGCCGCGCGCCGATGATCTTGCGGATCATCCAACAGCGCTGGATCACGCGTGAGATTCGCCTGGGCCAGAACCGTCTGCGTCAACTGGGCCAGGCGCGGATCGGCGAGTACGGCGCCGCGCGCATAGGTATCCCATCCGAGCGATTGCCAGCCCGGCGGCGTGCGATACATCAGACCCGGCGCGCCGGGATCCATTTCGATCGATTCGATGATGTAGTCCACTGCGCCGGTCGGTCGCTGCAGACGAAAGAACCTGGTCCTGCACGGATTGAATACGACCGTATTGAGGACGATCGATGGTGATCTGCCATGGGCCGTGCTGAAAACCGTTACGCCGCGCGTGGCCACACGCAGCGTGATACGGTGCACCAGACGCGAGGTCTTGGCCACATCTTCAGAATTGATCTGACCGAGCAGACCTTCCGGATAATGGGTGGAAAGCGACCAGTCACTGTATTTTGTATTTCCGCGATCCCACCGGCGCGTGATCGGGTCGTATCGATCCAGCACCATGCCGCGCAAAAGCAGGCCTTCTCCATTGGAACCCACCGGTCGACCATCGCGCTCAAGCGCCACATGCATCACCGGCACTTCGCTGGGTTCAATCCGCGTGTTGCTGGTCAATTCAATTTGATTGGTGAAACCCGAAACATTTCGCTGGCCTTCACCGCCGGTGCGACCGAAAAAACCCGCCCCTGTGCCACGCGGCACAAACACAAACACGGCCCAGCCCACCCCCAGACAGAAGACCGCACACAAGGTCGCCAGCCGTTGAAATTGTTGCCGACTCAGGCGGACCTGTTGATCGGAAAAACCCGACCACTGCCGATCACCGGCAGCATCATGCCCCACCTTGAACTGCAGCGCCATGACCGTAACCATGGCCAGCACCAGATACCCACAAGCATCACGGCAAAAGCCACACGGTTGGACACGATCGCGCCGCAGATCATCTGCATCAGGCTCAGCACGATCAACTGCGCCCAGTCGCGATTGGTTTTTCGCTCATACAGTTTGCACAACTGCAAAAACAGAATGTACAAACCCAGGTTGTAAATCAGCGGCTGGTAACCCACCATCTGCGTGTAAAACAGCCAGACCGTCACCACACCCACGGCGGTATTGATCAACCATCGCGGCAAAGGGCGACCCTCCGACGACTCCACCACCGACCAGCTGATGGCGCACAAGGTCACAGCCACCAGCACCATCGCCGCATTCTGAGTGGCCAGACCGTAAGCAATCATCCCCACAACCGATTGCACGTAAGCCAGTTTCGAAAAGTGCCGGATCAGTGTCATGATGCGTGCACCTCACGCACCCGTTGCTCCGGCCCGCCTGATTTCCATGAAGCGTCTTCGCCGGCCCCAAGATGCGCCGCACCCGCAGGACCAAAGGACGAATCAGCCAGACCGGCATGCACCACCACCCAGCGTCCTTGGCGGCGTAAATCAGCCCAAGTTTCGGATTCGATGGCATAACCCGTGTCGATTTCAGCCAGCGCGCGCATCAGGCGATCACGATGACGCTGACCGCGTTGCGGCAAGATCGTCGGTCCGGAAACACCCACCACGGTGAGTCCTACCGCCTGGCCGCGCCGCATACCCGCATCGATCAAAGTGGCCGTCAACTTGATGGCATGCTCATCGGAAGCTTCGTGCCGCATGGCCCCGCCGCGCAGATCCAGTAGAACCATCAAATCGTTGGGGCCCGGACGACTCAATTCGCGACTGATCAATTCGCCCAGGCGCGCCGTGGTCTTCCAGTCGACCAGGCGAATACTGTCTCCCTCGCGATATTCGCGCAAGCCGAAAAAATCCTCATGACCGCCCGCCCGATGTCCGAGCAAACCCGGCGATGCCGGACGATCACGGTGCAGCGACGCCAGACGTCGATCCGGAATCGGCACACGCTGCGGATAAATCGGCCAGGCTGCCGGTAGCGACCAGGTCGCGCGGGCTTCGATCAGACCAAAGGGGAATCGACTCACCACCGCCACGTCATCGAGCTTGAGCATGCCACGCCGTACACAGGTGACTTCGATATCGACGGTCCGTTTCCCACCGGCAGGCAGATGCATCAGCCAGGCCACCGGGTTGCGATCCATTCGATCCAGTTCCTCTTCGGGACATTCTTGGATCAACAGCCCAAACGAAGCCGGCCATCGCCACTGGCGCCCGAGGGTATAGGAGAGCCGAATCGGCTGACCAGCCTCGGCATGATGCGGCACCCGACGATCCAGTGTGAGACCCGAAACCATGGCCCGTGACAGCAGAAACGAGAGTCCTGCAGCCCCCAACATCAGTCCGAAAGCCAGGAACAGGAGATTGACCTGACTGTGCAGGGCCGCGAGACCGATGAACAGCGTCACCAGCAGAAACATCATTCCCCCGAGACGGAGGCGAAACCGATGCTGCACAGTGGGTTCGGATGCCATGGCGATCTGGCATTGTAGCTTCATGAGCGCCCCGAATTCACCGGGTTTCAGATGGTGAATACCCCCTGTCGCCGCTATAATGGCCGATCTCCAGAAAGACCCGGTTCGGCCCTGTACGGCCCTGTGGTTTCAGAGGTTTACCGAAGCGACGGGCGGGTCCCAGACAACGGAATTGGTATGACTGACACACCTCCCATTTCGGGCGCGGAAGACGGCTACAAAGAAGACTCCATCAAGGTCCTTGAGGGCCTTTCGGCGGTACGGAAACGGCCATCGATGTACGTGGGCGGCACCGACACCCGCGGCCTTCACCACTTGGTGTGGGAAGTGGTCGACAACGCCATCGATGAAGCCCTTGCCGGCCACTGCGACGATATTCACGTCACCATCAATACCGACGAATCAATCACCGTCTCGGATAACGGCCGCGGCATTCCCGTCGGTCCCTACAAACATGAAAACCCGACGCTCAACGGTCGCCCCACCATCGAGATCGTGATGACGGTGCTTCATGCCGGCGGCAAGTTTGATTCGAATTCCTACAAGGTGTCGGGCGGCCTTCACGGCGTGGGCGTGTCATGCGTGAATGCCTTGTCGGAATGGCTCGATGTCGAAGTGGCGCGCAGCGGCAAGCTGTACACCATCGGCTTCGAGCGCGGCGATGTCACCAAGCCCTTGGAAACCATCGGCACCTCGGACCACAACGGCACCAAAATCACCTGGCGCCCTGATCGCGGAATCTTCGGTGACATCACACACACTTACGAAACCATTGCCGGTCGACTGCGCGAACGCGCTTACCTGAATCCCGGCATTAAAATCGTCGTGGCCGATCAACGGTCCGGAGGCAAAACCGAAACTTTCAAGTTCGACGACGGCATCGTCGAGATGATTCGCCACCAAACCGAAAGCAAAACGTCTTACCATGAGCCGGTCTACGTCAAGGCCGAAGCCGACAATGGCGCGGTCATTTGCGAAGTGGCGCTGCGTTACGTGGATTCGTACAACGAGCTGATCACGACTTTTGCCAACAACATCAACACCACTGATGGTGGATCGCATCTTTCAGGCTTTAAAACCGCCCTCACGCGCACGCTGAACAACTACGCCAAAAACGGCAACATGCTCAAGGGCGACAGCGCCCCGACCGGTGACGATTGGCGCGAAGGCATCGTGGCCGTGATCAGTGTCAAGATTCCCAATCCGCAGTTCGAAGGCCAAACCAAGGAAAAATTGCTCAACCCTGAAGTCGAAGGCATGGTGAATTCGGCTGTGGGCGAAGCCCTCGCCGCATGGTGCGAAGAAAATCCCGGCGACGCCAAGAAGATCTGCCAGAAGGCCATCCTCGCCAGTCAGGCACGCGAAGCGGCTCGCAAAGCACGCGAACTCACGCGTCGCAAAGGCGCTCTCGATTCAGCAGGTCTGCCCGGCAAACTGGCCGACTGTTCCAGCAAAGACGTGACCCGCTCCGAACTGTACATCGTCGAAGGTGATTCGGCCGGTGGTTCAGCCAAGGGCGGGCGTGATCGCGAATACCAGGCCATTCTGCCGCTCAAAGGCAAGATCCTGAACGTGGAAAAAGCACGGCTTGATAAGATCCTCGGCTTCGAGGAAATCCGCATTCTGATTCAGGCGCTCCGATGCGGCATCGGCGAAGACTTCGACATCAGCCGGTTGCGCTACGGCAAAATCATCATCATGACCGATGCCGATGTCGACGGTTCTCACATTCGCACGTTGCTGCTGACTTTCTTCTTTCGCCAAATGCCCGAACTGGTGCGCCAAAATCGCATTTACATCGCCCAGCCTCCGCTGTTCCTGGTCAGTCGCGGCAAAAAGCACGAATACGTGCTCAATGAGCGACGCCTGCTCAACACGCTGACCACGCTGGGTCTCGATGGCACCGAACTGATCGTCCGAAATGATGCGGATGACGAAATCCATCGCTACCAAGGCGACGAACTGCGGCAGGTCGTGGATCGACTCACCGAATTGCGCGATCTTGCCTCCATCGTCGAACGACGCGGTGTGCTGTTCCTCGATTTCCTGGCCATGCGCGACAATGATCCGACCGGTGCCGGGCGCCTGCCGCGCACACGCGTGCGAGCCGGTGGCGAAGACCTGTTTTTCTGGTCTGAAAAGGATGAAATCGACGAACTCAAGAAGCACGACATCATTCTCGATCCGATCACCGGCGAAGCCCATGCCCTGAATGCCAAAGGCCAGAAGGTGTATGTGCCGCGCCACGAATTGCGCGAAGTGCGCGAACTTGAAAAACTGTTCCCGAAACTCGAAAGCCTGGGCCTGCCCATCCAGGATTACGCGGCTCACCCAGGAAATTTCGGTCAGCGGCGAACGCATCGCCACCAAATACGCGCTTTCCAATGGTCACGGTGAAGATGCGAAACTCGTTGACGTGGCCAACATCGCCTCGATCATCGAGAGTATCCATGGCATCGGCCGACAGGGCATGGAAATCAAGCGATTCAAGGGGCTGGGCGAAATGGATGCCGATCAGCTCTGGGAAACGACCATGAACGTCAACAATCGCACGTTGTTGCGCGTGACTTGGGATGCCGCTTCTGAAGCCGAACAGCTTTTCACCATTCTCATGGGCGATAACGTCGAAGAACGTCGACGCTACATCGAAGAGCACGCGCTCGAAGTGAAAAACCTCGACGTCTGATCACCCGATCGCACGCCAACTCCGGCCGCTTCGTGACTGCCGACACACAGGCTCCGATCATGAATGTGTTCGTGCTATGCTCCGGCCGATGTGGATCACTGACCTTCACCCGCGCGTGCAGTCACATCACCAACTTCACGGCAGGACACGAATCGCGCGTGCGCGAACTGGGCTCTGCCCGTCTGGCCTACCCGGATCAACACATCGAATGCGACAACCGACTGGCGTGGATGCTCGGACGCCTCGACCGGCAGTATGGCGATCAGGCCCGATACGTTCATCTCACACGCCGCGATGAAGACTGTGCCGAAAGTTTCAATCGGCGATGGGAACGCGGGGGCATCATGATGGCCTATGGTCGGGCGATCCTGATGCGTCGACGCCAACATGGATACGGCTTGCCGGTCTGTCACGACTTTCTGGAAACCATCGACGCCAACATCGCGCACTTCCTGAAGGACAAGACCCACTGGATGCCGTTCCGGCTGGAACAGGCCGCCGAAGACTTTTCGCGGCTTCTGGTCATGGATCGGTGCGCAAGGTGATCAAGAAGCCGGGTTACGAACCTGGCAGGTCCGGCACAATGCGTCGCGCCGCAAACGGTGGCTTGGTTTGCGCAAGGCCTGAACTCAAATCCTGAAACGGCATCCGGTTTGCAGCGATGGGTATTCTTGAATGAATCACGCCACGCTCAAACAGGTCGTTTCCATGAGCCATGCGGCTGGTAATGCTCCAGTTACGCAACTCAACCCTCGGCATGAAATCGTTCTGATCGGCCCACTGGGTGCCGGCAAAAGCACACTGAGCCGCCTGCTTGCTCAAAAGTTGAGCATCCGGCGTCGCTCCATCGATGATTTTCGTTTCGATTACTACCGCAAGATCGGCTACGACGATCGTCACGCCGGTTACCTGCGCCAGACCCGTGGATTCGATGCCGAATACCGGTATCTCAAACCCTTCGAGGCCTATGCGGTCGACGGTTTCCTGCAGGACTATCGGGGTTGCATCTTTGATC
>CALOAZ010000101.1:0-25821 GCA_942491355.1 uncultured Phycisphaeraceae bacterium | reverse complement strand
CTGGCGTTCGATCGCGATCGTCTGCAGATGGATCTGCTGCGTTCGTCGCATGAAACGCTGCAGCCTTATGGTTGCGGGCACACCAGTTCGGACAGCACCAACATCTGGCTGAGTTCGAACATGTGGCGCGATTTCGCGGCGCGCTATCTCAATGTGGCTGTGCCGGATTATTCCCAGCGCTACTGGGACATGCTCGTGTTTTCGAATACAGGCGATCAGAGTTTTGGGTACATCGATACGTACATCGGCAACGAACTGGCTTTCAACCCGCGCGGTGCGACGGCTTTCGGCTGGCTGATCGCCGGGCCGCGCTTGTGTATCGACCGTCTGGATGGCGAATACACGGCAATCGATCCGGACCGGCATCGGCCTCAGCGCTGGCCGCTGCTGCCTTTGGCCGATTGGTCGGCGGGGAAGGTCCCGGTTTGCGTGATCGATCCCGGCGGCAATGTCCGGATCGAGTGCGAAATCGAGCCGGTCAAGATTCTCGGCGAAAAACCCGGCGATCTGCACGATACGATCGGTTGAGGGTTGGTGGCGTCGTGGATGTTTCCGGGTGTGCCGTCCTGAATGCCGACACCTCCCTATAATCTTCGCTCATGCTTTCAGAACCCTGTGAATTTGATGTGGTGATCATCGGCGGCGGTCATGCCGGCGCCGAGGCCGCATGGGCTGCAGCCAATGCCTTGCGCGCCGAAGGTGGCCGCGTAGCGCTGGTTACCATGGACCCGACCTCGATCGGGCGTATGTCCTGCAACCCAGCCATCGGAGGTTTGGGTAAGGGGCAGATGGTGCGCGAGATCGATGCGCTCGGCGGACTCATGGGGCTTGCTGCTGATGCCACCGGCATTCAGTTTCGTGTGCTTAACAGTTCGAAGGGACCGGCGGTGCGCGGCCCGCGCTGCCAGAGCGATAAGCATGCGTATGCCATTGAAGTGCAGCGATTGCTGGGCACACGCGAAAATCTGACGATCGTGAAAGGTATGGTCGAGGATTTTCTGGTGGAAGCCGGTCGATGCGTCGGTGTGCGTCTTGCCGATCGCCTGATTGCCGCGCGCGCCGTTGTGTTGACCACCGGCACGTTCATGCGCGGATTGATGCATTGCGGCGAGAAGCAAACCGCAGGCGGTCGCGTGGGTGAAAAGCCTGCCGAAGGAATCTCCGGCACGTTGCGCCGTTTGGGATTCGAATTGGGGCGACTCAAGACCGGTACGCCGCCGCGTTTGCGGCGCGGGTCGATTGATATCGCGGCATTGGAACATCAGCCCGGTGATGCGGTGCCGATTCCTTTCAGTGATTGTTCGGATGCGCAGCGCTTTCCGGTGCTCGAACAGGTGGCTTGCTGGATCACGACAACGAATGCGTCGATTCACGATTTGATCCGCGCCAATCTGGATCGCGCGCCCATGTACAACGGCCAGATCGAAACGGCCGGGCCGCGCTATTGTCCTTCGATTGAAGACAAAGTGGTGCGCTTCGCTGACAAGTCAGCGCATCATGTCTTTCTCGAACCCGAATCGCTGACCACCGAAGAAGTCTATTGCAACGGCATTTCGACATCGCTGCCCGAAGATGTGCAGCGGGCCATGGTGCATGCGATGCCCGGCTGTGAACGCGCCGAGATTCTGCGCTATGGCTATGCCGTGGAATACGACATGGTCTGGCCGCATCAGATTGATGTCACCGGCGCGACCAAGCATTTGCCCGGTTTGTTTCTGGCCGGTCAGATCAACGGCACCACGGGTTATGAAGAAGCGGCCGGCCAGGGCTTGATGGCCGGTTTGAATGCAGCTCGCTTGGCGCAAGGTTTGGATCCAGTGCGCCTCGGGCGCGACGAGGCTTATATCGGTGTCATGATGGATGATCTGGTGACCACCGTGCCGCGCGAACCTTATCGCATGTTCACCAGTCGGGCCGAACATCGTTTGCTGTTGCGATCCGACAATGCTCCGGAACGTTTGACGACTAAAGGGCGAGATTGGCAACTGGTCGAGGAAGATCGCTGGGCGATTTTTCAAAAACGACAACAGGTCATATCGGATCTCGCAGATCAACTGCATCAGCAGCGCGAAGAATCACTACGCATTTCATTGGCGGAATGGGCGCGCCGCCCCGAAGCCGACGAACAGATTCTGGCTCAGCGCCTGGGCATTGGGGATGTCGGTCTCGAACGCCGCGCTCTTTCAGCGGTGCTGAGTACCATCAAATATGCGGGGTTTGTCGATCGACACGAAGCGCAGCGCCAGCGCGTGGCTCGCATGGAATCAGCCACGCTGCCGACTTCCATGGATTTTGATCACGTGGCCGGACTGCGCACCGAGGCCCGTCATGTATTGCGAAAATTCAAGCCGGCCACGTTGGGGCAGGCTGGTCGTCTGGCGGGCATCACGCCGGCTGATGTCACCGTGCTGGCCATTGCCATGGATCGCAAGCGTTGATCGTGACGCATGAAGTGATCCGGAATCTAAATTGAAAACCGATGACTTCTTTACTGATTGAATTTTCGAAATCACTTTTGGAGCTGACGCTCGAAGCTGCGCCGTGGCTGGTACTCGGTCTGGTGGTGGCAGGCCTGGCCAAGGCGTGGATTCCCACGGATCGCATGGCGCGATGGCTCGGCAAGCCGGGCAGCGCTTCGATTTTCAGGGCGGCGGTGGTGGGTACGCCGTTGCCATTGTGTTCATGCGGCGTGTTGCCTGCGGCGATCGGTCTGAAAAGACAGGGAGCATCGAACGGTGCCACGATTTCATTTCTTGTGGCGACGCCCGCCAACGGAGCTGATTCAATCGCTGTGTCGTATGCCTTGCTCGGCCCCGTGCTGACCGTGGCGCGTTTGTTGGCCGCACTGGTCAGCGCGATGGCAGCAGGTCTGTTGGCTGAGCTGATCACTTGGGGCAGATCAACGCCGTCCATGGAATCTTCAGCCAAGTCTTCCTGCTGCTCAGAACCCGCTCCTGAAACCAAATCGTGTTGTGCTGAGCCCGGGCAACCCAAATCAACCTGTTGCGATGCGGAAGCCTCACCCATTCAGAAGCATTGGGTGGCACGAATGCGCGAAGGGATTGGCTATGCCTTCACCGATATTTTGATGGACATCCTGATGTGGCTGACCATCGGCCTGATTGCAGCGGCAGCGATTGATGTGTTCATTCCTGAAACCATTTTGGCGCAATGGGGACGCGGACCCGTGGGATTGCTGGTGATGCTGGTCATTGGATTGCCGATGTACATTTGCGCCACAGCTTCAGTGCCGGTGGCTGCTTCGTTATTGGCTGCGGGTGTGGGGCCTGGTGCGGTGGTGGTATTTCTGCTCGCAGGACCGGCGACGAATATCGGTACGGTGATGGCCATTTATCGTGAGATGGGGCGCGGTCCGTTGGCGGGTTATCTGCTCGGTGTTTGCGGCGGGGCGCTGGCTTTCGGTCTGGGCACCGATGCTATGATTGCCGCTATGCAATGGGATATTCAGGCGCAAGTGACTCATGCGCACGAAATGATGCCTGCATGGGTGGCTTGGAGTGCGCTGCTGATGCTGGTGTCGGCAGTGTTGTATGCCGGCGTGCAGCGCATGCGTCGGGCTATTGCGAATCGTTCTTCGGCGAAGTCGGCATCGTGCTGTTCTCACTGACGCGACCGCGCCAAAACCATAAAACCAGATGCGTCGGCAGATAAATGCCCATCGCCATGGCCGCTGTCAGAGCGATGGGGAACAGGGCCGCAGGCATCATGTCTTGAGGTTGATCGCCGAGGCCGAAGGCGCGATTGATATTCACGGCGGGATCGGTCAGGCCGTAGCACAGATACAGCACGACCACAGCCAGAAGTGGCGCATACCCCAGTGCGCGGCGGTCATAGCCCAAGCGATGAATCAACCAGAGTTGGAAGAAGGGAAGCCCGATGTGAAACAGCGACAGGATGCGCAGATAAAGCGCGCCGCTCGAATCGAACATGTATGCGCTGTAGCTGAAGAATGTGCCGGTGCCTGTGGCACGCAAGATAAAATCCAGGCACCAACCAAGATCCAGCGCCACGGCCAAGACAGCAAGCGTGCTGGCCAGCAGTTTGTGTCGCGTCCAAAGCACGATGGTGGTGCCGAACAGAGCGATATCCGAAAACCAGAGAAAGTTTTCGAGGCCATGCGATTGCCAGTAAACAGGAATCAGCATGGCAACAAACAGCGTGTAAGGCAGCTTGACCGCCATGGGAATCGTGGCCGAAATCTCAGGCATACAGGATGTATCGGCCATGTCGGTCATCAGGCTTCGGGCATCTCAGGGAGGTCGAGAACAATCAGTTTCGTCGGTGTTTGTGCGGCCAGCGTCAATTCGGATTCCTGATGAATCCGACCCTGATCGCGGGCTTCAAGGGTTTCGGATCCCACTTGCACAGCGCCCTCGATCACATAAATGAATCCGTATCGTTCGGGCGTGAGATTCAGTTGGATCGACTGCCCGGCATCGAGATTGGTCAGGGCGATCGAGACATCCTGGTCCACACGCAGGGTGCTGTCTTTGCCGATCACCCATTGCAGGCGATTGTGCTGTTCTTCGGGATCGAAAGTTTGATGAGCATAAGACGGTGCAGTATGGCGCGTGCGCGGCGCGATCCAGATCTGAAACAGATGCGTGGCGTGTTCTTCAGATGGATTGAATTCGGAATGGCGCACGCCTGATCCCGCCGACATCACTTGGACATCGTTGGGGCGAATGATGCCGTGGTGGCCCATGCTGTCGCGATGCTCCAGAGCGCCTTCGAGCACCACGGTGATGATTTCCATGTTCTGGTGCGGATGCATGCCGAAGCCGCCACCAGGCTGGATCACATCGTCGTTGAAAACGCGCAGGGCACCCCAGTTCAAGTTGTTTGGATCATGGTGATCGCCGAATGAAAACAACCATCGGGCTTGAAGCCAGCCAAGGTCTCTGGCGATGCGTTGATCGGAAGGGATTTTGAGAATCATGGCGACATCCGTCTTTTTGGGATGTTCATCAGATGAACGAAACGCGTAGGAAGTTACGCAAGGCAATCGCGGAACATCAGGCTTGCGGCGGCCTTGCCGGCCGAATGATGGCCACGGCGGCGGTCAGGTTGTGCAGAAAGTTTTCGTGGCCGATGGGACCGATCTCGCCGGCGGCGAAAAAGCCGGCCAGGGGCACATCGCCGAGGCAATCACGAATCACCGCTGATTCGGTGTGCGGATGATCGTAGAGATTGGTGCCGCGCCCGTTGCACGTACACAGCAGGGCGGCGGCGGGGCGACCGCGCTGCTTCTCGACTTCAAGCAGTTCGCGCAGATCCTCTTCGGCCGTATGTTTGTCACGTACGTGAAACTGAACCGTTTGGCCGACGCGCACCAGATCGTTGACGGCGATGTATCCCGTTTGTTGATCCACGCCGATGATATTGCGAATCAGAAAATCACCGCGGCCGAAATGTTCCTTGTATTCGTCGATCACGCGGCCCAGAAAAAGACCCTGCTGAAGTAGATCGCGGTCGCTCTCATTGATACCGGCGGTGGTGGCCTGAATGGCCTGCATGACCGGCTGGCGACCGAATTCCTGAATGATGTTGTGGCGACTTTTGGTGATGATCCACGTGTCGCCGATGGGGCGGCATCCCTGGCTGATGGCGCAGTCCACGCGGATGTTTCCACCCATCGCCACGCCGATGGCACCGGCGCGCAGTACGCGATCGCCCAGCAGCAGGCGGTTTTCACCGGCATTGGCTCCGCCGCTGGCCATGCCGCCGACCACAGGTACGCCGGGCAGTGCGCGGTTGATCGCCGGAATCAGTTTGACCATCGGGGTCGAAAAAGGATCCGCAAAAAGAAGCAGTGCTTTCGGATCTTCCACGCCCGGTTCACCGCCGACCGATGCCGTGCCGAGCAATTGCTTGCGCAACAATTCAGGTTCGTTTTCGGCTTCGGGCCAGTCCAGATCGTCGTAGCAAAAACTGCGCAAGGTGACGTCGGGCAGATGGCCGCCCAGGATGGAGAGGCACGGCTCGCCTTCGATTTCATGATCCATGCCGACCACGCCGCCGGCAGTCGTGCCGAGCGTGACTTTCGAGGCCAGGGCATCGGCAAGCTGTTCGGCGATCAGATCGATGTAGCGCCGGTGATGGTAAGACACAAACACCAGCAGCAGATCCAACGGATCGGTGCCGAGCTTGGCCTGCAGCGCGTTCACAACATCCGCGACCGCAGCGACGGTGTCGTCGTGCTGGCTCAGCGCGGATGCGAAGCGCATGCCATCAGTGGCGTGATTCATGTCTCGAAAGTCCCCAATCACCGGTTGGAGCATGATATGCGGTCGGGCCGCTACTTAGAGGAGGGATTCTAACTCAAATCTAACCAGTAGGTTACTGGCGGTGGCCTTGGGTGAGGTGATCCAATCCTCGACCGAAAACAGACGGGGAAGGCCATGTGTGTTCCATGCCCGGTTCGTCGATCAGGTGTACCTGGCCGAAGCCTTGCCGCTTCATGACCTCTGCGGTGGCGCGGGTTTGAGAGCGATTGCCGTCTTTCTCGCCGGTGATCAATACGTAAGTCGTTTGGCGTTTGGCACGGATTAGCAGTGGCCCAAGGGGCGCGCGCGATTTGGCGGGCCAGAAGGTGTTGGGCTGATCCGGAACGGCAAGCGCTGCAAAGTAATCCACGCCGCAGATCGGCATGGCACCGTGGAATACATCCGAAAAGTGAAATCCGAGCCAACTGGCGCAGCGGCCACCCCCGGATAATCCGGTGATGAAAATCTGTTCGGGATCCACGCGATAGCGCTGCGTGATGTTGTGTACGGCGTCGAGTGCGATCGCGAGGCGCTGAATCACATGCCGATCATTGCCGCATCGATCGGCGCTGATCCAGATCATGCGGCGCTGCGCCAGTGCCTTGCGATAGTCCTGCACGGGGATTCGACCCCGGCCGCCCGGATCGATGCTGACCAGCAGGGCGTACGGCGCTTCGGTATTGCCGGCGGCAGGGACGTGAACCTGAAAGGTTTCGTCGGCGATGCGGTAAGGCTCAAGATCCTTGAAACGCATGCGCAATCGTTTTTCGAATTCCGTGTAGGCGCTCAGCGGATGAGTTTCGGTGAATTGGAGCGTCAGATCGCCGGTTTGCGTTTCTTGTGCAGCAAGAAACGGGCACAGGCAAAGCAGCAGGCAGATGCCGGTGCATGTGCGATGAGGCTTCGTCGGCATAAGGACGAATCGATTCACGGTGCGGGCCAGCCATCAAAAACGAATCGGCCATCGCGCGAGATCACTTCGCCATCGACTTCGATGGTGCCGCCTTCGCGCAGATCGCACACCATGTCCCAGTGCAGGCCCGACACATTCGAGTTGCCGGTTTCCGGATAGCCCGCGCCGACGGCGGCATGGAATGTGCCGCCGATTTTTTCATCGAACAGTGTGTTCTTGGTATAGCGCGTGATCTGGTAATTGGTGCCGATGGCGATTTCGCCCAGACTGCGGGCACCCGGATCCTGATCCAGCATTTGAATCAGGAAGTCCAGGTTCTTCGACGCTTTGGCATCGACCACACGGCCTTTTTCGAATATCAGTTCGATGTCATGCACTTCGCGGCCGTGATGCACCGCCGGGAAATGATATCGCACGATGCCGTTCACACCGCCGTCCGGCGCTGAAAGATTCGGGCCTGTAAATACTTCGCCATCCGGAAAATTCTTGTGGCCGGCTGAATTCAACCAGGTCATGCCTTCGACATTCACTGTCAGGTCAGTGCCATTGGCCGCTTGAAATCGCGCTTGTTTTTTGCCGTTCAGATAGTCGGCGACTTTCTGCTGTTTCACTTCGATGGCCTGCCACACCGCGACGGGGTCTTCCGCATTCAGATGTCCTGCGTTGAAGACGAATGCTTCGTATTCCTCCAAGCTCATTTCGGCATCTTGGGCGCTGGCGGCAGTGGGATACAACGTGCCCACCCAGGCGAGTTCTTCGCTTGCCGCGCGATCCATGAATACCTTGAAGACCGGTTGCCGTGCGCTTGATGCCATGGCTTGGCGTTTGGGATCAACGTTGGTCATGGCTTTGGTGTTGGTTTCGGCCCAGAGGCCGATGCTGACATCAATGGTTTTGACTTCGCGGATGGCAAGGTCGGAGATATGAGTGAGCTGGGTGTCGCTCGCGTGTTTGTAAAAGATTTCCTGCAGGCGATCGGGGGCCATGCGGATCAATACATGGGCTCCGGCGCAGATCAATTTTTCGTAGAGGGCTTCGATCAGTGGCGTGGCAATCGGATCACCCGTGAGTCGAACCGTCTGGCCGGGTTTCACGCCGGTGGAGTAATTCACGATCACATTGGCGAGTTTGTCAAGACGGGCATCACGCACAGTAAGCATCCTTATGCATGCGGGTCGTATCGTGAGCCATGCTATGGTGTGGTGTGAGGTTCGGCCAGAGATGCCGGATTCGCAATCTTCAAACACAAATCTGGCAGACGTGAGAAGGTGATCCGGATAGGATTTGAATCACTGGGTCGCAAAACATGATTCTGGAGAGTGGTCGATGAAGAATCGCATGAAGAGCTTGCTGGGGATGGCCGGGGCGCTGAGTCTGTTGGTCGGATGTCTGCCCATCGAACTGAGTGTTTCACCCACGGGCGATGTGCTCATCGCGCGGCAGGAAGGCTTTTACGTACTCGATGCACAAGGCACGCGCGTGCGTCGTGTGCATCGTCCTGCGGCGGATGCGAAGCCTGCCTTCGCGACGTTTTCACCCGACGGCAAACAGTTTCTGGCAGCATCGCAATCGGGCAATGCCGGTTTCGGGCCGGGCTTCATGATCGAGATTGTGAATGTGGCATCGGGCAAGGCCAGCAAACTGATGGATGCCGGCAGTGCGACGTATGCGCGTTGGAGTCCGGACGGCAAGCGGCTGTCGATCACGCGTATTGCACAAGAAGCCAAGGCGCCTCTCAAGGAAAACATGCCGGAGTTGATCATGGCTTCGGCTTCGGATGGCAAGCACAAAGTGATCACTTCGAACACCAGTGGTTTGCATCGCTGGTTTCCCGATAGCAAGTCGGTCCTGTCGTTTTTGATCGACGCAAAAATCGAGGATTCCGGTCATTATGTCGGTCATCTCGTGAAGATCGATGTTGAGTCAGGTCAGTCCGAACCCTTGGTGGCGGTATTGGGTGGCAAGGAAGTGTTCTTTGATTTGTCGCCCGATGGCGGCAAGGTGCTGTTCACCGCAGTCAAAGCCGGTAAGCCGGGCATCGCATTGAAGGCGGAACAGCAGGATCCGGCTATGTTGCATGAATTGGATATCAAGACGCACGCGGTCCGCGTGATTGAATTGCCGAAAGCCGCCGCGGCGAACAAGCCGACTCAAATTCGAATTCAGATGGGTGGAGAAGGTGGCACGGTGCAATATGCGATCTATTCTCCGAAAGGCGATCAAGTGATGATCGGCGTCAAACAGAATGAGGAGGTTACGCTGAAAGTGGTCGATGCTGGTTTGAAAAAATGGCGCGATCTGGCCACGGGTGTGGCACCGCAGGCAGGCGGCGGTCTTGGCCAGAGTGCGGATATCTATCCGGTCTGGTCCGGCGAAAAGCAGATCTATTACATCGCCTCACGCGCGGTATTCGGCACACAGGGTAAGAATCTGGAACTGGTCTCGGTGGATGTCGCCAGTGGGAAAACCAAAAGTCTTCAGGCGGCGGTTGATCTGGGTGTGATGGCGGCCGCTCAAGATCATTGATTGGCGCACAAGATGTCAGGCAATGGTGCGGGCGCCAATTTCAGGAAATGTGATTTCGAGCAGCATCAAGGGCTCTTTGGGATCGACAGTGATGTGAAGCGCATCGAGCGAGGCGGGCATCAGCCATGTTTGCAGCGGCGCAAGATGCATGGGTTCGTAGGCATCCGAAGGCGATGTGATTTTGCCCGAGCCGTTGAGGATGACCCAGATCACCGGTTCGCCGCGCCACGGAATCTGCAGGGCATAATCGGCAGGCAGCGTGTGTTCGAGCAGGTGAAAGTGTTCGCAGTTCACCAGATCGCGCGTGATCACGCCGTCGCGTTCCAGGCGTGTGCCGGGTTCGAAATCCTTGGATTGCACGGGCCCGAAATCGATGCATGCCATCGCGGCATCAATATGCAGTTCACGGCCGGTGCGTCCCCAGTCAAAAACGCGGAAGGTGGTGTCGCTCGGTGTCTGCACTTCGGCGACAAGAATGCCGGCGCCCAGCGCATGGCAGGTGCCGCTGGGCAGATAGTGGTAGTCGCCGGGTCTGGCAGGCATGGCGATCATGAGTGATTCGAGATTGTCTGATTCAATCGCCTTGCGAAAGGCATCGGGCGTGACGCCTTCGCGTATGCCTTTGTAGATTTTGGCGCCAGGTTCGGCATCCACGATGTACCACGCTTCGCATTTGAAGCGGGCTTCGGGGTGCAGTTGCGCATAGGCTTTAGAAGGATGCGCCTGCAGTGAAAGCGACTGGCCCGCATCCAGATATTTGACGAGCAGAGGAAAACGGTCGTCATCCGTCAGCGGCAGATTGCCGATCAATTCTTCGCGGCGGGTTTCGAGCAATGTGCGCAGCGGTGTGCCGGCCAGTGGGCCAGCGGCCACGATGGATCGCGCGGCTGCGCCACCACCGCCGCCGGGTTGCGTCGCATCCATATCCGCCAGTTCCCAAGACTCGCCGATTCGACCGGTGGCCGAGTCAGCAGATTCGGGCAATCGGCGACCAAAATGCTCCAGCTTCCGACCGCCCCAGACCTTCGGCAGATAGATCGGTTCGAATCGAAGGGGCGGCAGGGGCATTGGCCATCAACCTCAAAGAGTGCAACGGGCGACTGGGGCACCGATTCTATATGCATCACCTTGTTTTTCAATGACTTAAGCAGGCACAGATGCCCGAGAAATACGACCCGGTCTCGGGAGGGGCCTCGCCCTTGTCAAACCCTTGGTGTTGCGTACAATACCGCGTCGCTGCGGGTGTAGCTCAGTTGGTAGAGCATCACGTTGCCAACGTGAATGTCGTCGGTTCGAGTCCGATCACCCGCTTGTCACGCCAAAAGCCCGGCCGAAGACGGCCGGGCTTTTTTCATGCCATCGCGTGTGTCTGTCGGGTCCGTTGGCCCCGTCGGGTTGTGTCCGGCTTTAAGCCGGACACGCGTCGTCTTTCTGGTCCTCGGATGCCGGAGGCATCCTGCGGAGCCGGCTTTTGGCCGGCCCGCGCGTCCGATCGCCCGCTCGTAAAAACAGTCCCGGCCCGAGATGGCGGGGCTGCTTTTGCATTGGGAGAGTAGCTGTTAAGCGGATTTCACGGGAGTGGCCAGGTCTTTTTGGATTCGTGCCATCGTCCGGGCTCTCTGCTGATTTTTCAATCAGTGGGCCGCGATGGTATTGACTTGTACCGGGACCTTTCGGATATCATGCCATTGTTTTAAATCCATCGGCGGAGCACTCCCCCCCCCCGATGCATCAGCCATCTTTGAACCGGTCGGTTTGCGTTTCATTCCGAAAACATCGTTGCTGAGAAGTGTGATCGCGTCAGGCTCGCGATTCAGGATGGATGTGCGCTATGAGACAATTCACTATTGCGACGATCGTGATGTTGCTCGGTATGGCGTTTTCCGTCGTGTGCGCATGGTTGTTGGCGAGTACATGGCAATCGTTCAGTGATCGTTGGTTGATCCCCGTCGCATTTTTGCCCGCCATTGGTGTGGCGGTGGGATGCTGGCTGGCACACCAATCCTCCAAGGGGCGTGATCCGTGGCCGATCGTGCGCACGGATGATCGCATACGGTTCGTCTTGTTGGGGGCGATCGGGTCGGCCGCGGCGAGTTATCTGGTGTATATCACGATCTCATCGGTGTGGTTTGAGGTCGATTTTATCGAGATGGCCTTGAATCCTTCGCACATCAAAGCGTATTTCGAGACCAACAAGTATGGTCAGCACGAAAGCGGTTTGATCACCAACATGGTGATTGGTGTTCTGGCCGGCGCGTATGGAACTTTCCGACTGATCAAAGAAAAATTGACGTCGTGAGACTGGCGGCCGGATCACGGCATGATGGGTGGGCGGCGCATTGCCAGGACAATGTTTTGCGCGTCGGCCAGGGTTTCGCATGTCTGGGCCAGGCCTGCGAAGAGCGCCCACGGATCATCGCCTGGCAAGCTTTTGAGATGCGCTGGCAAAGCAGTGAAAACCGGGTCGTTGAGAAGGTAGGCGTTGGCAGCGAGATAAGGATTGGCAGCGGTATCGATGGCTTGCTTGACCTTGGCTTTGGTGTCTTGGTCCTTGAGTGTGTTGATCAAGGTGAGGGCTTGAGTGAGGGCCCTTTGGGCGCCGAGGTTGTCGTCTGCGAGGGATAGAGAAATGGCATGATGGGTGTGGAACCCAATGCGCATTTCGGTGGCTGCTTGCATGTCAAAGAATGGACTGTCGCGATAGCGATGGGTGGAATAGAAATCAAGAACGCGCACAGCGCCGCCGACATCGCCGCTTTGCACCCGGGCGTTGCAAAGTTCGGTCAGTGCCATCAAGGATGGTTTGATGGATGTGAAGTAGGCGATCGCGTAATTGTGGGCGTCCTTCTCGTCCATGTCCCCAATCAAACCCTGGGCGATAAAGCAATCCAGGTAGAGGCTGCTGGCATCAAAAGTCCGTCGCTCTACTTCTGTTTTGGATAAAGGTGGCGCGGGTGGCGCAGGTGTTTGCTTGAAGCGTTTGGCAGGCATCCAGATGCCGTGACTCAGGGCCACCAAGTCGTAGCCGGGGAGGGGATTGATGGCGACCGCATGATTTTTACTAAGGCTGAACTGATTGAGAAAATTACCGCCGTATTCAATGCCGACCAGCGCAGCGCGGGCAGATTCCAGGGCTTGCGCCGCGATCTTTTTGTCGCCGGTTTGTGCCGCATGGCGGGCAATCGCCGCGTAGGCGGAGCTGCGGTAAAAATGAACTTGAATATTCTGAGCGGTGGTTAGTGCGTCAGAGAGCTTGCCGGTGATGGCTTGTGCTTTAGCGATGCTGAATTGCACCTGACCTTGCTGGTCGGCGTCTTTCAGATCAGCAGCCAGGGCACTCGCGCCTTCGGTGTCGCCGAGGTCCGCCATGGCCATGGCCACCGCCATCAGGGCGGAAATTCGGCCCTCGGCAGGCGAACAGGCGTCAGCGGTTTTTTGGGCTTTGGCGAGAAGGCGCAGGCCGCCCTCCATGTTGCCTGCGATGGTCAGCGCATTGGCAACTTCCACTTCCGTTTGGCAGCGCAGGTATGGATTGGCAATGCGCCCGGCGCTTTGGATCGCGGCGTGTTCGTCGCCCGCGCGTGCCCAGAGTATCGCCACTTTTTTCATCGCGCTATCGCGCGGAGCGTACTTGGCTTCTGGTGTACGTGCCCAATCTGATTCGTCGTCAGTCAAGGCGGTCGGAGAGAGTGAGTCGGCGGCATCGGCCGTCGCCTGAATGAGTTGGAGGAGGACGCTTCGGCTCCTGACTTCAAGCGTGGCGATCTCTGCGTTGATTGCATTGGTTTTCGGGCTGCCGGGCGTGGCGAACAGATAAGCTTTGAGCCAGCAGATGGCTCGCAATTCCCGGCCCGGTATTTCGGCCTCGGTCAGGCCAAGGTTGTACCGTACGAGCGGTGAATGGGGCGCGAGTTGGTGGGCTTGTGTGAAATATAAATAGGCTTGCCGGTAGTCTTGCAGGCCGGCGGCGGTGAGGCCTTGGGCCATGGCGGCTTTGGCAGCACTTGAGGGTGGGATGTGAGTTGCAGTGGCAAGCAGGAATGCAAAGACATCACGCTTGTTCGCGTAGGCGGCATGGTCAAGTGCGGTGTAGCCTTGATGGTCCTTGTCGGCAGGATCCAAGCCTTTGGCCAGCAATCGTTCGACGATTTTGAGATGCGAAGAAGCGGCGACATGCAGCGTGGTCATGCCGTCATTGTTGATGGCATGAACATCGGCGCCTTTGGCCAAGAGCATGTCAACGATTTCGGTGACACCTGGATTGCTTGAGATGAAAAGCAGCGGCGTGTTGGCGCGATGGTCGCGGGCCTCGACGTCTGCACCTTTGTCCAGCAAGAGTTTGGCAACAGCCTTGTTGCCGTAAAAAGTGGCCATATGCAGCGGGGTTCGGCCGTACTTGTCTCTGGCGTTGACGTCGACGCCTTTGGCCAGAAAAAGTGCCACGATCTTTTCGGAAGACGCAGCACCCGACATGCCCGACCTTTCATGCAATGCGGTGGTGCCGTCATTGTTTTGCGCAAGGATATTCGCGCCTTTCCCGACCAGCAGTTCAATCACATCCAGTCGTCCGGTATCCACGGCCAAATGCAGCGGGGTATAGCCCAGTGAATTTTTGGCTTCGATATTCGCGCCGTGGGCGAGAAGCAATTCGGCGATGTTTTTTGTGCCGTTAAATGCTGCCAAGTGCAGCGGGGTGAATTCTCGTGAAGCAACGCCTTTGATGTTGATGTCTGCGCCTTTGGCCAGCAATAACTTGATGATGCCTTCGTCGGCATGCTGCACGGCCAGATGAAGAGGAGCATAGTCATCTGTGTTCTTGGTGTTGATGTCTGCGCCTTGCTCCAGCAGTGCGGCAACCGCATTCACATTTCTTTTGATAATGGCTTCATGCAGCGGTGTGTCATCTGCGAACAAGCCGCTAGCCAGGCCCGCAAAAAACGTCAAGCAAAGAATGCTGCGCAAGGTAAGGCATCGAATATTCATGGGCCGTCTCTTTAGCGTAAAAGTTTGATGGTTCGACCTTCATCCGGTTGATACGCGACACCGTTCTCTTCCAGCACGCGTAATTCCGTGTGGCTGAGGTGCCGCCGCCGATTGTTTCCAAGGTTGGAATCAATCATTTCAAACCAAGTCTCGCTCGCGTGTTGGAAGGTGCGGCTAAGGACCACTTGGTGCTGAAACAAATGTTTTTTGTCGTCACTGACCAGATTGATGCAGGCTAAAACGGGCTGGCCTGATTGCAGCGTCGGGGCGAATTGATCGCTGGCGACCAATTTGGCTTGGCCGAAGGATGCGGTCAGCAAAATGACTTCGTCGCCGTTTAAGCCATGGCGTTCTATGACAGCTTGGGGATGATCACGGTCTGCCTCGCCGCGCCAAGTCGCGGCCCCCAGCATCTGTGTGGCTTGGGCGGCAATCACGCCGTAGGGGC
This sequence comes from uncultured Phycisphaeraceae bacterium, assembly GCA_942491355.1. GTDB lineage: Bacteria > Planctomycetota > Phycisphaerae > Phycisphaerales > Zrk34 > CALOAZ01. The sequence goes on along the minus strand of CALOAZ010000101.1, from coordinate 10,664 downwards.
GACCGGTGGCGCTGGCCAAAGCAAAAATCGTGCAATCATTGAAAGATTGCGCCGTGTCCGAGCCGAACAAGGCCGGCCCTTGGCCGGCGGCTGCTTCGCGGGCAAACGCGGCATCGCCGTCGCGAGCTTCAATGGTCTTCCATACGGCGGCAATGTCATGGTTCGACAGCGTACGATTGCCATCCAATTTCAGTGCTTTCATCATGGCGTGAGCGTCTCTGGCTTTGGCTTCGCCCATGGGCTGGTTCTTTGCAAAGTTGGCCATCAGTGCCATGCTTTTCGCTCGGTCAATGCGCAAGTCATCGCAGTCGGCGGCGAATTGGGCGGCATCAATTTTGTAGGCGCGTAATGCTTCGGTCAGCCATGCCTGCTCGGAGGCACCGGCCAAAGCTTCGGGTGATCCTTTTGAAAACTTGCGATTGGCATACGTGAGGTTGAAGGAGTCGGCACGCCGTTTCCACTCTGTCCAGCGCGCATGCAGGGCGGTGTAGCGGTCATCCAGGTCGGTTTTGATCTTTTGGTTTTCAGCATCAACCACCAAAATGGCGGTGGGCGGTACGGTGATCGGTGGCAAGGGGGCTTGGCTTGCGCCAAAAGCGGTGGCGGCAGCGGCGAAGAGCATGAAGCAGGCGAGGCGATTGAGCCGAGGGTTTTGAGTGATCATGGTTTCTTTCCGGTGGCTGGCGATGGAGCATCGGTGCCGATGGGCTCGAAACTGACCATTTCTTCAACCTTCTCGACTTGAACTTTCAGCATATTGACCGCCGCATCCGTCTTGGCTTGCGCGGTTTTGGCGGCAAAAATGAGCATCGGTATTTCTTTGGCATTGGGTGTGGCGGCTTGCGCCGTTTCAAGCCGCGCTTGTGCCGCTTCACCCAGGCGTTTGGCGCTTTCCGCTTGGGCTTGGTATTCGCCCAGTTTGATGACGGCTGGATTGTCGGCGAACTTTTGCACCTTGGGGTTGTTCAGCAAGGCTTTGGCCGTGGTCAGTGGCGTGATCGCGGTCGCGACAGGGGCGAGCGGCGGCGGCGGAAGTTTGCCGCCGGCGAGTTGGCCGAAAGTGTCGAAGCCCAAGCCGTGACGTGCGGCGGCATGTTCGCGGCTGGTTTTGTCGTCTTCAATCAAGCGAACGGGGCCGTCATCCGCGATGACCTTCCCTTTGGGTTGATCCGGACCTTTGAGCGACTCTGCCACTGCCGTGACTTTGGTACGCATTTTGTCCAAAGCAGCTTGGGTTGCGGCCTCACGGGCGGTCTGTTCGAGCTGCCACTTCTGATAATTGGCAATGCGATTCACGCTGTTTACCGTTTCATCAGAAAACATGCTGGGCCACATCGCAATGGCGGCGCGCATTTCCTCGGCGGTTTTGGCTTTTTCCCATGCCAGCAGAGTTTTGGTGCGGCCAATGGCCTCTGCCACCTTGGGATTGGAAATGCCGGCGTTGCGGTCAAAAATCCGCCAGGCTTCCAGTGCCTGTAAAGCGGCGGCGTAGTCTTTCTTGGCGAAAGCCTCATTGGTTTGTTGATTGAGACCTTGGATGTGGGCTTGGCGCGCGAGTCTTTCCATTTCGATCGCCTTGGCCGCCGCCGCCGCTCTGGCATCCTCTGCCGCTTGGGCCGCCTGCCTTGCTGCCGCCTGCGCATCGGCTGCATCATTGCGCTGCGGGGCGCGCGCCCGGCCGCCGAATCCGCATTTTGGACAAACGGTCTCGCCATCCGGAGCCGTCCAGCCGTGGCCGCAACTCGGGCACTTGTAAAAATCAGCCCGGACCTCGGCCGATGAAATCCCCAATAATCCGGTAAGAATCAGGGCGCCAAAAAGAAATCGAGGTGCGCAGAAGCGTTGGATAGTCATAACAGGCCTTTTAAAAAAACACCTGAGAAGAATCATTTTGGTTGGGGGAGGGCACGTGCCTGACCCCATCGACCTGAAGAAGCGGGTTCAAGAACGAGATGCAGTCCAGTTCCACTGGACTGTTGTGAAGGCAGGAATGATAGCTGCCGCTCAAGTCGGCGGGTAGATTAATTTCGGCTGGAAAACAGAGAGATAAGAGATGAAAGGCCCTCGCCGGTCTTGCTTGGCGCAGAGTGTCTTGCTGTCTGGTTTTCGTCGGCTGGGGCTCATATCCTAAACTATTGGAATTCAACATCTTCCAATCAAAATGGATTCAACGGATTGTCATTGGAACGGTCGGTGGTCGGTTGGATGGTTTTTGGCATCTGCGTCTATATAAGGTGTGTCAAGTTTGATGTGATAAGGATGCCTTCGAAAGCAATAACGCGTGGAATCACCCGGTTGAACCGGCAGAAGATGGAAAGCGGGCAGAGCCGGCATGTGCGTGCTGTTGCCGATCCGCTTGGGAGAAACTTCGTGGGGCGAGCACAACAGTCGTTTTTTTTGCTTGTCTTGTGGGTCTTCGGGATCGGGATGTCGTTTTCGGCGGTGAGCCGCACGGCAGAATTGCCGTTGGCCGAGCCGCAGGGCCTTCGCTCTTTTTTCAAAAGCTATTGCTTCGAATGCCACCGCGGTTCAGATGCCGAGGCCGGTCTCGATGTGTTCAAGCTGGGCAGTGATCTGTCGAGTCGCGACACGATGGCCCATTGGGTGCGCATCTTCGATCGTGTGCAGCACGGTGAAATGCCGCCGCGCGATGCTGACAAACCCGGCAGGGATGAAGCCGCCGCATTTCTGAAATCGATCAGTCCTTGGCTCAGTGCTTCACAAGAGCGTGATTATCAGCAGCGCGGTCGCGTACAGGCGCGCCGGTTGACCAATCTTCAGTTGGAGCGTTCGCTGCATGATCTGCTGGGCATCGATATTCCGCTTGCGAATCAGTTTCCGGATGAACCGCGCACGCATGGATACACCACTGTGGCAGTCGGTCAGCCGATGTCGCATTTTCAGCTCGAACAGCATTTGAATGTGGTGGATATGGCGCTCGACGAGGCTTTTCGTAGAGCGGTCAGTGAGCCGGATGAATTCAAAAAGCATTTGAATGCGAAAGAGCTTTCGCGGCGCAATGCTCGATCACGGAATCGCGAGCCTGAATTGCTGGATGATCGCGGCGTGGTCTGGTCTTCACGCTTGATCTTTTACGGTCGTCTGCCGGTGACCACCGCGCGTGAGAGCGGTTGGTATCGATTAAAAATTCGTGCTTCGTCATTGAAGAGCCCCGGCGATCACGGTGTGTGGTGTTCGGTGCGTACCGGGTTTTGCGTATCGGGGGCACCGCTGCTGGGTTGGGCGGGTGCCTTCGAGGCCAAAGACAAATCGCAGGAATGGACATTCGAGGCTTGGTTGCCCAAAGGCGAAATGTTCGAAGTGCGCCCGGGCGACACCACGCTGAAAATGGCGCGATTCCAAGGGGGTCAGGTCGGCGCGGGTGAAGGCGGCCCGCAGAATGTGCCGGGCGTGGCCATCGAGTGGATCGAATTTGAACGATTGCATCGCGGGCCGGACAACGCGGTGCTGCGTCAGCAACTGTTTGGCAAGCTGAAGATCAACACGCACAAAGACTGGCGTCAGGCGATCGCAGAATCCGATGTGCCGAAAGAAGAGGTGCGCAAGCTTGTCACGCAATTTGCCGGACGAGCCTTTCGTCGGCCGGTGACGGCCGCGCAGGCCGCGCCATATGTACAGATGGCAATCGATGCTTTGGACCAAGGCGAGTCGTTGATGGCGGCGCTGCGTGCCGGCTATCGGGCGGTACTCTGTTCACCGCGTTTTCTCTACTTCAATGAACGGCCGGGCGTTTTGGATGACTATGCCGCGGCGACACGGCTAAGCTACTTTCTATGGAATCGCATGCCCGATGCGGAATTGTTGCGTCTGGCGTCTACCGGTGAACTGCGCAAGCCGGATCAACTTCGTGCGCAGGTGCGGCGCATGCTGGCCGACTCGCGCGGCAAGGATTTTGTACGTGACTTTGCCGCCCAGTGGCTGGATCTGAGTTTGATTGATTTCACCGAACCGGATCCGCGCCTGTATCGCACGTTCGATATTGTCGTGCAGCAATCCATGTTGGATGAAACACATGCGTATCTGCAAACCATGTTGGATCAGAATCTGAGTGTCACGCATGTTATCGATTCGGATTTCACTTTCTTGAACAGTCGCCTGGCGCGGTTTTACGGCGTCAAAGGTGTTGATCGCGACCAGTTGCAGCGTGTGAGTCTGGCGCCGGATTCGCCGCGCGGCGGCTTGCTGGGCCAGGGCGCAATTCTGAAAGTGACCGCCAACGGCACCACGACTTCGCCGGTGATCCGCGGCGTGTGGGTGTCGGAACGATTACTCGGCGAAGAAGTGCCGCCGCCACCGGCCAATGTACCGGCGATCGAGCCGGATATTCGCGGCGCGAAATCGATTCGCGACATGCTCGCCAAGCATCGTTCGATCGAATCCTGCGCGGTTTGCCACACGAAGATCGATCCGCCGGGATTTGCCTTGGAGAACTTTGATCCCGCCGGAAGCTGGCGCGAGCGATACGGCTCATCCGGCGGCAAGGGGGCGCCGGTGGATTCGAATTACACACTGCCGGATGGCCGTCCCTTCAAGGATGTCAACGGCTATCGGGCGCACATCATCGGTCAGCCCGACAAACTGGCTCGGAATGTGGCGCGGCAGTTATTGACTTACGGTACCGGAGCTCCGGTGGGCTTTGCAGATCGCGCGGCAGTGGATCGAATCGTGGAAGAAACCCGTTCATCGAAATACGGCTTCGCATCGCTGGTCGAAGCGGTGGTGATGAGCCGGACTTTTTTACGGAAGTAAATGGCGCATGCCGATTCCGATTCGTATCGGCATGGGCGATCAGAGAGGAATGCAATCATGGCTTTACGCAAATCACTGTCAGGGGTCGACCGAATCAGCCGTCGCACGATTCTGCGCGGCACGGGCGTTTCGTTGGCCATTCCGTGGCTCAGTGCGATGGATTCGGCATTCGGTAAGAGTACTCCGACGAGGTCGCCGCGCCGTTTTGTGGCCATGACGCTCGGGCTCGGGCTGCTGCCGGACAATCTCAACCCGAAGCAGGCCGGTCGCGATTACACGCCGAGTCTCTATCTGCAATCGCTCGCCGATCTGCGAAACAAGTTCACGGTGATTTCAGGCTCATCGCATCCGGATGTCGGTGGCGGCCATCGTGCCGAAGCCAGCATTCTCACCGCCAATCCCGTGGGCAGTTCGGGCCGCGCGAAGAACTCGATTTCGATTGAGCAATACATGGCCAAATACCAGGGCGGCGAAACGCGATTTTCGTCACTGGTCCTCAGCAGCAGCGGCAGCAACAGTCCTTCCTACACCGAAAACGGCGCGATGATTCCTGCCGAGGATTCACCTTCGCGTCTTTTTGCACGCTTGTTCATCAATGATTCGCCTGCGGAGCGAGAGCGTCAGGCGCATCGGGCCAAGCAGGGGCGCAGCGTGCTGGATCTGGTGCAGGATGATGCCAAACGCCTGATGGGTGAACTGGGGTCGGGCGACCGCGATCGCATGGACGCCTATTTCACCAGCATGCGCGATCTGGAAAAACGTCTGGCAGAATCCGAAGCGTGGGCCACGCGCCCCAAGCCCAAAGTCGAGCAACGCAAGCCGGTGGATATCGGTAATTCGAGCGACTTCGTCGGTCGTCAGCGCATGATGTCCGACATGATTCGCTTGGCGCTGCAGACCGATTCCACGCGATTCATCACGTATCACCTTGGTGGTAGCGGCGGTGTGGTGCCGATTCCCGGTGTGGAAGAGGGTTATCATTCGCTCAGCCATCACGGCCTGGATGCCGAAAAACTCAAGCAGTTGGCGCTGGTCGAGACAGAGATCGTGAAGTCCTGGGGTGATTTTCTGCGCGATCTGGCCAGTGTGGATGAGCAAGGCGTCAGCCTTTTGGATCAGACGGCGGTGCTGCTCACCAGCAATCTCGGCAATGCATCGTCGCACAACAACAAGAACATGCCGGTCCTGCTCGGCGGTGGCGGTTTCCAAGCACGGCCAGCATCTAGCATTCGATCAGAAGAACAACTATCCGTTGCCGAATCTTTTCGTCAGTCTTCTGCAGCGGCAGGGTTTTGAAACGGATCACTTCGTCAGCAGTACCGGCACATGCACCGGTTTGGAAATGGCCTGATCATGCTTCGGGTCATTCCACGTAAACGAATGCATTGAGGTTCAACAGAGCCAAGCAGAAATCCACCGTGGCCGCAGCTTGTGCGGATGGAGCTTTTGGTTGTGGCATGGGCTGCAGGTCCAGGCCGGCAGTATCTGTGGCGCGCAGTTGCTGGGCTTGCACTTCGAGAAAGGCATTGGCGTGTTGAGCTTCTTCAGGTGTGGCGGGTCGACCGAGCGCCAGTCGGAAGGCGCGATCAATGCGAGCCGCCTGACTATCGGGTGCCTCGCGCCACAAGCGTCCTGCAAAGTGGCGGGCTTCGTGAAGCGTGAATTCGGCATTCAAGAGCATCAGGGCTTGCGGTGCGGTGGTGGATTGCGATCGCTGCGGGCAGGGCTCGTTGGCTTGCGGCCGGTCGAAGGCTTCAAAAATTGGGAAGCGCAGATTGCGTCGCGCAAACAGGTAGACGCTGCGTCGGCGGTGATCCGCTTCATCTTCGCTGGTTTTCCATTGGTTTTTGAGAAGTGTGTCGCGGATTTCTTCCGGCAGCGGGGGGCTCACGCCAGGGCCACCATGTCGATCGCCGAGTCGCCCGGCGATTGACAGAATGGCGTCGCGCAATGATTCACCATCGAGCCGTCGGCGATCGAATCGCCAGTAAAAGCGATTGGTCGGATCCAGTTGCAGATTGTGTGACCACTGTGAATCGGATTCGGACGGAGGGCGGCTTGATCGTTGGTAGGCATCGCTGGTCACCATGAGTCGATGCATGGCCTTGAGGCTCCACTGATGGCGCGACAGTTCCGTCGCCAACCAGTCGAGCAGTTGCGGGTGCGTCGGGGGCTTCGCCTTGGCGACCGAAATCACCCGGTGTACTCGACAAGCCGTGACCGAAATGATGCGCCCACAGCCAGTTGACCATCACGCGCGAGGTCAGTGGATGGTCCGGTTGCGTGAGCCACTGCGCAAAAGCTTTGCGACGCCCGCTCGAAGTCGGCAGGGCATCGATGGCCAATGGCGTGGATCGGATTTGAGTGATGCGCGGCACGCCGGGCTCGATTGGAGTGCCGGGTCTTTTGAAGTCGCCGCGCACCATCACAAAATCATCCGGACCGTCGGTGCCGGGTTCGTGGGCGATCATGCCAAGAGGCTTATCGCGTTTCGGCCAGACCATGTTCGAAAACACGGATCGAAAGCGATAAAAATCAGCCTGGCTCAATGGATCGTATTTGTGATCGTGGCATTCGGCACATTGGAGCGTCAGCCCCATGAAGACCGATCCCGTGGTGGCGGCGATTTCATTCAGACGCACATGGCGTCGTTCGTTTTGATCATTGATGTCCGGAAAATCCGGTCCGGCGAGCAGAAAACCGGTCGCGATGGCGGCCTCGGGATTGTCCGGCACCAATTCGTCGGCGGCGATTTGCCATTGCACAAAGCGGTCGTAGGGCATGTCTTGGTCAAGCGCCTGAATCACCCAGTCGCGGTAGCGCCAGGCATCCGGACGCAGCTTGTCGTGTTCAAAGCCGTCTGTTTCGGCAAAGCGGGCTTGGTCGAGCCAGTGTTGCGCCCATCGCTCGGCATAGGCGCGCGAAGCGAGCCATTCATCTGCGAGTCGTTCATAGGCATCCGGTCGTGTGTCGGCGACGAAATCGGCCACGCGCTGTGGGTCGGGCGGCAGGCCCGTGAGATCAAAACTCAAGCGGCGCGCCAGCGTGTAGCGATCGGCCAGTGGCGCAGTCTGAAGGCTCGCCGTGGTTCTGGCGTGATCCAGAAAGCGATCGATGGGATGTGTTGAAGTGCCCGGCGGAATTTCAGGGCGAAGTAGAGGCTTGAATGCCCAGTGAGACCGATCGTGATCGGTGATCGCCGGTTCCAAGGGTTCGGCCCGCGTGACCGATGCGTGGATCGGAATCAGGCAGATCAAAATGGTCGTGCCGATGCGCATCAGGCCAGGATCTCCCGCACGACATGGCCATGCACGTTGGTAAGGCGATGGTTGAAGCCGCGATGAAAGAATGTCAGCTTTTCGTGATCCATGCCCAGAAGATGCAGGATGGTGGCGTGCAGATCGTGGATGTGGACTTTGTCTTTGACGGCGCGCAATCCGATCGGATCGGTTTCGCCGTGAGCGAATCCACCTTTGACGCCGGCACCGACAAAAACCGTGGTATAGCCCCACGGATTGTGGTCGCGCCCTTTGCCTTGTTCGCTCATGGGCATGCGCCCGAATTCGCCGCCCCAGATCACAAGCGTGTCTTCCAGCAGGCCGCGCTGTTTGAGATCGCGCAGCAGGCCGGCCACAGGTCGGTCTGTGGCGCGACACATGCGGCTGTGGTTTTCTTCGACGTTTTCGTGGGCATCCCAGCCGACGGTATTGCCCGAATACAATTGAACAAAGCGCACGCCGCGTTCGATCATGCGCCGCGCCAGCAGGCAGCGCGTGCCGAATTCTCTCGTGGGAGCCTGATCGATGCCATACAGATCAAGTGTCGCGTCGGTTTCGCTTTTGAGATCGACCAGATCCGGCGCTTCGGTCTGCATGCGGAAGGCCAGGCTGTAGGCGGCCATGCGAGCAGACAGCGCATCGTCTGCGCCGGTGGTGTTCAGGTGCGATCGGTTCATGGCATCGATGAAATCAAGCGTGCCGCGCTGCCGTGATTCCGAAATACCCTGCGGTGGTTGCAGGTGCAAGATCGGATTTGCACCGGCGCGCATCGTGGTGCCCTGATACGTGGCGGGCAGATAGCCGCTGCCCCATGCGGAAGGGCCGCCTTTGACGCCGCCTGAACCCGGATCCGGCATCACGACGAAGGAGGGCATGTTTTGGTTTTCAGTCCCCAGGCCGTAAGCCACCCAGGAGCCGAGACTCGGATGCCCCATGAGAATCGAACCGGTATTCATTTGGTAAACCGATTGGGGATGGTTCACACTGTCGCCGTGACACGAACGGATCACGCAAAGCTCATCGGCCAGTTGTGCCATCTCCGGCAGAAGGTCACTGACCATCAAACCCGATGCGCCGCGCGGTTTGAAAGCGCGGATGGGTGCCATCAATGGATTGTTGGCCACGTTGCGCCGGGTCATCACCATGCCGAAACTTTCCGGCAATGGTTTGCCGGCATAGCGCGACAGTTCGGGTTTCGGGTCGAACAGATCCACATGACTCGGACCGCCATGCATGAACAGTTGGATCACGCGCCGGGCGCGTGGTGCGAAATGCGGATGCCCCGAAGGCGCTTTCGCCGGTGCGTGCCCCTCGGCGTGCAGCAGGCTGCTGAGAGCCAGACCCATCATGCCGCCGCCGGTTCGGCATAACAGTTCGCGTCTTGAGAGGGGGATGCCGGTCATCTCGGGCTCCAGCTGGTCATACCAGTATTGGCGTTATAGGCGGAATGGTCAAATTAAATTCATTCAAATTGAAATATACGCCACAAGTCCTTAATATTGGTCATACCAGTTAGGTGATTGGAGCTCCGATGGAACCCAAAACTGCGCCTGCCGCCGAGAAGCTGTTCGATGCCATGATCGATCTGATCCGGGCCGGTGAATGGCCCGTGGGCAGGCCTATTCCCAGCGAGCGCACGCTCATCGAGCAGTTCGGTGTCAGCCGCATCGCCGTGCGCGAAGCGCTGTCGATGATGCGCGGTCTGGGTTTGATTCAAACCACACAGGGAAGTGGTTCGATCGTGCGAGCGATCGACAGCGGCATGTTGGGCCGTCTGCTTCCTTTGATGATCAGTCTCGAAGGCGAACACACTTATGAGCAGATCTATGAAATGCGGCTGACGATGGAGCCGCGTCATGCCCATCTCGCGGCATTGCGACGCAGCGAGCGCGATCTGGCCGAACTGGATGGATTACATGCGGCGATGGTGACTTGCGCCGATGATGCATTGGCCGAGTGGGTTCGCGCCGACATGGCTTTTCATCAGGCGGTGGCGCGGGCGACGAAAAATCCACTGATGCCCATGATGCTCAAAACGCTGGCTGAATATGTGATTCACGTTCAGAAAGTCAGTTGTGCCGGTGACCGTGCCAAGCGGGATCGCACGCTCGCCGCGCATGCCAATATCCTGAATGCCATTCATCAGCGGGATGCCGAGCGGGCCCGTGTCGAAATGGAAGCCCATTTGCGATCGAGCTTTGAATTGAAACAAGCGGCATCGATCGAATCTTGATGGATGCGAAATGCCTTTGGCGTGGTCTTCCGGGCCCGCCACAAGTACATTGGTGGGCCTTCCCATTGCCGATCAGGAGGTTCCCCGATGATCACGATGCTTCAAAAGCCATGGATTGTTTGTCTGTTGCTGGCAGCGCCCGCATGCGCCGCCGAACCGGTCACATTGAATCTTTGGCCCGGATCGCCTCCGGGTGAAACCAAAACGCTTCCGCCCGAAGCCGATACCACCAAGCCCGACGGCAATCTGGTGGCGGGTCGTCGCGTGATTCGTCTGGGCAATGTCTCCATACCGCAAATCACGGTGTACAAACCCGCAGCCGACAAAGACACCGGCGCCTCGGTGGTGATCTGTCCGGGCGGCGGACATCACATTCTCGCGCT
>CALOAZ010000100.1:0-3537 GCA_942491355.1 uncultured Phycisphaeraceae bacterium | reverse complement strand
TTATGGCACAGGGTTGGAGGGTGTGGTGAGCTTCCTACTCTAAAAAACAAAGGCTCGGGGTGCCTGGAGCGGGGGATCAGGCGGGCCCGAGCCTTTGTCGTCGGTCCGGCATCATGCAGGCGATCATGGCGGTTGAGAGCGTGGTCCTGTTCCTCCCTGAGTTCCCACACCCGGTAGGCGCCACCTCATGATTCAGACCGCAGGATCACCCGTGAAGCCGGACTTCACGGCGGGTTCCGTGTCTCAGCACCGGCAGGGTCGATGTCGACGCAGCCAAGTGCGCTATGTCAGGTTCGTTTTGATCGCGGTGAACTGCGCCGGAAAAAAAGAGATGGATAAAACCGGCCCGCGCATCGAGCGACGATGTGTTTTCGCCCGCAATCAACCATAGGCATGGAGATATGCTTTCGACCAGTATTTGTTGCGAAATTCCGCAAGAGTGGTGACAGGCATGGGGCACTGGGATTGAGGTGTTAGAATCCGTGGATTCGATCACTCGGGTTCTGAGAGATTCATGGATATCAAAACACGAAAATCCTATGACGTGATCGTGGTCGGGTCGGGTGCCGGCGGTGGGATGGCAGCTTATGTGTTGGCGCGGGCCGGTGTACGCGTGCTGATGCTCGAGGCCGGTCGGAACTATGACCCGCTGACTGAAACACCAATGTTTCAATGGCCGAAGGATGCGCCGTTACGCGGCACCTCCACGCCGGACAAGCCATTCGGTTTTTACGATGCAACGGTGGATGGCGGTTGGCAGGTTCCGGATGAGCCCTATACGACGGGGCCTGATTCTGAATTCATGTGGTGGCGGGCCCGCATGCTCGGTGGGCGCACCAATCACTGGGGGCGCATCAGTCTGCGGTTCGGTGAGTATGACTTCAAACCCAGATCGCGTGATGGATTGGGCGTCGACTGGCCGATTACCTACGAACAGCTTGAGCCTTATTACACCAAAGTCGAACAACTGATCGGCGTGTTTGGATCGCGCGAAGGTCTGGTCAATACACCCGATTCGCCCGAAGGTGTTTTGCAGCCGCCGCCCAAACCGCGCGCCAGCGAACTGCTGACCAAAAAGGCTTGTCGCAAACTCGGTATTCCGGTGGTGCCGATTCACAAAGCGATTCTGACGCAGCCGCTTAATGGTCGACCGGCTTGTTTTTATGCCACGCCGTGTGGGCGCGGTTGTTCGATTCGCGCGAATTTTCAATCAACGACGGTGCTGTTGCCGCCGGCTTCGGATACAGGAAATCTGGACATTCATTGCAATGCGATGGTGCGTGAAGTCACGCTCGACAAGCGCGGTCTGGCCAATGGTGTGCACTACATCGATAAGGTTTCAGGGATCGAAGAGCATGCGCAGGCTCGCGTGGTCATTCTGGCGGCGAGCGCGTGTGAATCGTCTCGCATCCTGCTCAACTCAAAAAGTACGCTCTTTCCGAACGGGCTCGCGAATTCATCCGGGCAGGTCGGTCGCAACCTGATGGATTCAGTGGGTTCCAGTCTTTCGGGTCAGATTCCGGTCTTGGAAAACATTCAGCCGCACAACGAAGATGGCGTCAGCGGTGGGCACATGTACATGCCCTGGTGGGGCTATGGCATGCAAGATCAGAAGCAATTGGATTTTCCACGCGGATACCACGTCGAATTTGGCGGCGGGCGACACATGCCGAGTTTGGGGACCTTTTCCGGTCTCGAGCGCTATACGGGTGGCGCTTACGGCGCAAAACTCAAGCAGGCGGCCCGGCGCTATTACGGTTCGTTCGTGTCCTTTGCCGGGCGCGGCGAGATGATTCCGAATGCGGGTTCCTATTGTGAAATCGATCCGGATGTGAAAGACAAGTGGGGCATTCCGGTTCTGAAGTTTCATTTCAAATGGTCGGATCATGAAACCCGACAGGCGGCACACATGCAGAAGACCTTCACCGAAATCATTGAAGGCATGGGCGGCACCGTGCGCGGTCAACCGCAACTTGAAGGTGCCAAAGCCATCGCCACCGGCGGAAGCATCATTCATGAAGTGGGCACGGCTCGCATGGGGTCTGATCCAAAAGACTCCGTACTCAATGAGAATTGTCAGGCCTGGGATGTGAAGAATCTGTTTGTGATGGATGCGGCGCCCATGGCTTCGAATCCGGATAAAAATCCGACGCTTTCCATCATGGCTCTGACCTGGCGTGCTTGCGATCATCTGATCGGTGCCTTCAAGCGGAGGGAGCTGTAGATGGACATGCATCGACTGACGCGCCGCGAAACACTGCAATGGATGGTGGCCGCTTCAGCCACGGTTTCGTTGCTGGATGCGCAGGCTTTGGCGCAGCAGGCGGGAACACCGATTGATGCCGCGATTCCCGGTATCGGAACTGATCCGAATCTGGTGAATCCGCTGGTGCCGTGGAAGCGCACGATGACCGAGTCGCAGTTGGCAATTGCGGCGGCACTGTGCGATGTGATTCTGCCTGCCGACGATCAATCGCCGGCCGCAAGTGCCGTGGGCGTGCATGAATTCATCGACGAATGGATCAGTGCGCCGTATGACGCGCAGCAGCGGGATCGCAAAATTATTCTCGAAGGGTTGGAGTGGCTAGAGGCCGATGCGCAAAAGAAATTCCAGCGTGCATTTGTCTCCTTGGCCGAATTGCAGAAGCGGACGATCTGCGATCCGATCGCTTCATTGGAAAAAGCGCAGCCGACTGAGCGATCTGCAGCCGTCTTCTTTGCGAAGATGCGCAACTTGGCTTGCGGCGCGTTCTACACCACGCCTGAAGGCATGAAGGATGTGGGTTATGTCGGCAACGTACCGCTGCCGACTTTTGAAGGCCCGCCGGCAGAAGTGCTTCGCCGATTGGGGCTGGATGACGTTTAGAGACTGTTGAGCAGGTCGGTGAACCAGAGAACTTCTTCGGCAATGCCTTCGGCCAGTTCGGCGCGGCGCATGGCCTCGGGTAGCACACCCCACGCATAAGTCTCGACTTCGAAGTGATCCGTATCGTTGCCGAGGGCTTCGAGGCAGGAGCGGATCTGTGAGCGAGATGTGCCGAGTCGGCCGAAGCGTTCGAGATAAATGGGCACATGAAAGTGAATGGCCCATCGCGAATTCAGCATCGCCGGATCCTTCACGGCGCTGAGTGCCACCGGCAGGTCTTCGTAAAAAGTCACGTGGCCATCGGCCGCCTGCACGCAGGTCTGGTGCAGGTAGCGGTCCTCTGAAAAACCTGAAATCTGATCAATGGCGTCACGCCGTTTGATTTCGTGCATGGCGCCGAAGTCGGCTGTGATGGCCGAAGACACCTGGACTTTGCTCAGGCCGATACCGGCATCGCGATAGCGTGAGAGAACATCGGCTTGACCTTCGAACATGACTGCCGCGTGGCAGATGTCATGGCAGACACGGATGTGGCGCCGAATCGCTTTTTCGCTGCCGGCATGCAGCAGATGCCCTTCGAAAAAATGAACCACATCATCACTGCGTTGAATGGCGCAGCCGGGTTCGGGCTCGATGCCGAGATGAATCAGACGGCCGCTGTCAGACTCGAG
>CALOAZ010000099.1:0-93654 GCA_942491355.1 uncultured Phycisphaeraceae bacterium | reverse complement strand
CCTTTGTTTGATTTTTATAATCAGGAGGATGAAGAGACGGCTCTTGAAAAACTTCAAGACTTGGGGATTGAGGATGAAAAGGGCTGGATTGATCATTTCTCCGGCGGCCGCGAGTGAATTGAAAACATGGCGCTTAGGAAGGTTTTCGAGAAGTTATTAAAAAATTACTTAACGAATATGATGAGAAAATATTATTAATTGGAGATAAGCGAGAGAAAGAGATTATTAACCCTTTATGTGAGGTGGACGCATCACGCGTTATTAATATCGCGGGTGAGACAAATTTAAGAGAAGTCTCCGCGATTATAGCTAAGACTTCTTTGCTTATCACAAATGATAGCGCGGCTATGCATTTAGGATATGAACTCAACCGACCTGTGGTCGCTATATTTGGCCCTACGCATTATAAAAAGTATGGTCGCGAAGGAGCGCGTTTTAAAATCGTGAGGGAAGATATTCCGTGCGCGCCTTGTCAAAAGCCAATTTGTCAAATAGAACGACAAGCTTGCTTTGAGGATTTATCGGCTGATAAAGTTTTTAATGCCAGCAAGGAATTACTCCATGCCAATCTCTCTTCTGTCTAAACGTGCCCTGAGAATTCTAGTTACAAGAACTGACCGAATTGGTGACTTGGTTCTATCAACACCCATCTTTTCTTCCTTACGAAAGGCCTATCCCAAAGCACATATTGCTTGCCTTACGTTTTCTGAAAATCGTGAAATTATAGAGGGTAATCCCTTTCTTGATGAAGTGATACTCTATGACAAAAAAGGGTCGGAGCGAGGAATTCTTGGAAATATTTTATTCTCTCGAAGAATCGCGAAGAAGAAGTTTGATATTGTCATACATTTACACGCGACAAACCGAATGCATTGGATGAGTTTTTTAGCGGGGATCCCCGTACGAATTGGTTATGATCGCAAATGCAAGTGGGCTTTGACAAATGCTCTTAAAGATCAAAAGTCTGAAGGACAGAAACATGAAGCGGAGTATAACTTCGATTTACTTGAAACATTAAATGTATCGTGTCCGTCCTCTTTAGAAACCTATTTTCCCGTGAGTGAAAACTCCTTACGGTCTTTTCATCAACTGCTCAAGCATCACAACATTAAGCGATTGAACAATTGGGTTGTGATCAACCCGTCGGCCAGTTGCCCTTCAAAAAGATGGTCCGCGGCCTTCTTTGGAGAGCTCTTCCGCCGCCGCATCAAGGAGGATTATGATGTTACCTTTATCTTGATTGGCACGCTCGCAGATAGGCAGTTGACGCAACAAGTGAGTGCGGCCGCGCAAATTCCGATTTATGATTTAAGCGGAAAATTGTCGCTTGGTATGCTGGGGGCGTTGCTCGCCGAATCTAAACTATTAATTTCTAATGATTCGGGCCCCGTCCATATCGCGACGGCGCTGAAGACACCGGTGATTTCCGTTTTCGGCCGTAATCAAGCAGGTCTTTCCCCGAATAGGTGGAAACCCCTTGGAAATTTATCAAAAATATTGTGGAAAGATGTTGGATGTCAGAAGTGTCTTGCCCATAATTGTGAAATTAATTTCTTATGTTTAGAGGCTGTTTCCGTGGAGGATGCTCTTGAAGCAGTAAAAGGTTTCTCTAATCGATTCCATCCCGAGCCGGTAACGCAATGAAGTCCTTAAAAAATGTGCTTATTGTGTCTCCGTACGGATTAGGGGATTTACTTTTTATTACGCCCATCATGAGAGCTTTAAGGCTTATGCCGACGGTGCAAAGGGTTGACCTTTTGCTGGGTTCAAGAAGTGATGTTGTTGTTAAGAACAATCCCCACATTAATGACATTTATAAGGTAGATAAGGATGCTTTAGCCGAACTGAGCAGAAAAGAATTTATGAGGGAAATATTTTCCCTAGGAAAAAAACTAAAGAATAAAAAATATGATTTGATGTTAGATTTTTCTTTAAGGGGGGAGTACGCGTTTTTTGGGCAGTTTTTTTTGGGTATTCCAAGACGTGCTGGTTTTGAGTATAAACGCAGGGGATTTTTTCACAATATTAGAAAACCGCTTCAAAAAGGTTTTAGTCAAAAACACGTAACAGAATTTTATTGCGAACTCGCGCAAGCGGCAGGCATTCCTGTTGAAGACCGATACTTGGAGTTTTATTTAAACTCACGGGACATACTGAAGATTCCAGAACTTTCTTACGTCATAAAGGAGGAGAAGGAGTACGAAGCTATATTGTTATTAGTCCAGGCGGTGGCGAGTCTTGGGGTAAAGACGCTCATTTCAAGAGATGGCCGCCTGATTATTTCGCGGATTTTATTAACAAGTTAGTTAAACTCTTTTCCTTTGACGCGGCAATTATCGTAGGTACAAAGACACCAGAGGGGAGTAGCGGAGACAACGGCAAAACAAGTAGAGATTAAGACGATTAATGCCGCGGGCAAGAATTGATCTAAATGCCTGCGCAGCCCGCATACAAAATTCGAAAATGTTTTTAGGTAATGATGGAGGTCTTGTGCATAGAGCGAACGCGCTAAAGGTGCCTGTATTAGCTTAGAATGGATCTGTTGATCCGAGTGTTTACGGGCCCAACCCGAAAAGTCACATGGAGCGATGAGCCATAAGCAAGATCTTGAGTGTCGTCCATGTTACGCGAAGCATCGACATAAGGCTGACTGCGAGAAGCGCGAATGCCTTTCTCTGTAGGAATTTTCGCCTGCTGAGGCATTTGATTTTGCGAATAAAAACGGGGTTTTGAATAGAGCACTTCGCGAAGACGTAGAGACATTGAAGAGATAAAGGATGACAAAGAAAATGGGGGTTTCCTTTTATTATTGTTCAGTTTTTGCGAGGAAATTTAGTTTACACGGAAACGATAGAGTATGAGCGGGATAGACGAAACTCAGAAGAAATATTTTGTGGGCAGAAATTGACTGCAGGTTGACACCTGAATCCCTGCTCGGTAAGGCCGAATCGGAAGTTAAAGAGATTACGGAGATGTTCGGCCGAGAAGCTTATCACATAGCCGTCAAAGTTAAGTCCTACCCCATCATTGATTTGGTCTACAAAGTTCGGGATGAGCACCATACTTATATTGATACGGAACATTTTCATTCCTGCGATATGAAAAGATTTTGCGTGAAGGAAGGTATCGGGCGGATGAAGTTATGACATATGATCAGACAAATCATAAGGCGCATTATCTATCCCGAAAAATAATTCTGAAAAAGAAATGCTTATTCCTGAAATGTTCAGGATGTGCCTTATCTTGTGGATATGTTTTTCGCACGTTGGATGTCAAACCCCAGAGTTCCATCTAGTGCCTGTGAACGCGGATGAAAAGAATTGGGATATGGAAGTCAAACTCTATGATGTGAAAAAAATGAATATTAAGGGAGTGGGAACTTTTTACGCGCTCGAAGCGGTTTCTGATTATTCATTCAGGGAATTTTTTGTAAAGCAAAATCACGGGATGGCTTTGGCTTAGACGCAAGACGAATTCCCTTTAAAAATGAAAGTCCAAGTGCCTGTTCGGGAAGCATTACAGCGGTATTGAAAGAGTATGTCCCGGGAGAATGATGTAATGAAAAATTTGTTTAACATCATGATTTTGTTAGCAATCCTATTCACACTGGCATTTTTTATTTGCCATTGCCAGGGGATATCCCCGTCTTCGACGCAATGTCCGCAAAATTCTTGTCGAGCAGGAAGCCGAATCCGTAGGAGGACCGGAAGGACCGCCTCAACGTGGCGATGTGTGACGCCCAGAAGTTCGTGCCGATGTTGATGGTGTCGTCCGGCTTGAGATAGATATCCGGCTGAACACCTTCGGCAATCGCACGCATGTTCAGTCGCAGCACGACTTCGCGGTTTCCACCAATGCGTCGGCGCAGATCCACGCGTTCCGGAATGGCTTCGGGACCGAGGCCACCGGCACTCATGATGATTTGGCTGAGCGTGATCTTGTTTTCGCCCGGCAGTGAATACGTGCCGGGTCGAGCGATATGCCCACCGATGTATACCACGCCTGTTTTGGTGAGCGGAATGCGGATCACGTCGCCAGGGCGAATGTAAATGTTGTAGCGGGCATCGCCTTGGGCGAGCTTCTCGCCCTCGATGGCGATCACGCGTTGTGTGACAAGTTTTTCAGCCTGGGGAAGGCCGTTTTCCGTGCCGGGAATGCTCGGCCAGTTCGGCCGGGGAGCATCAGCGGCGACGGTGGGTACTTGCCCTTGGGCGCCCGGACCTTCGACCCAGACCCACTTGCCGTTGAGATTGATAAAGCGACCTTCGCCCTTCTGGGCAGGATTCAGTGCACGCGGATTGACCGGTGCATTGGGATTCGCTGCGGGTGCGCCTCCGGCCAGATCTTCAATCAGACGCGCCGGGTCTTGCAGTGAACCGGTGCCGGGTTGTCCATCTGTGGCGGGACGGGGTGCCCGTGCCGGTTCAGCGGCGGGCTGCGGGCTGAACTGCGAGAGATCCTGCAGGGTCTTCTGTCGGATGACATAAACCAAGTGGAGTTTTTCACGGATGCGTGTGCCGTCCTCGGTTTCCGGCGAGATGCCGGCCATGGCGAGGGCGTCGATCAACCGCATGTTGCCCACCAGCTGATAGGTGCCGGTGCCGCGACCGGTGTTGAAGGAATTGCCGAGAATCACGCTGAACGTGCGCTGGCGTCCTTCGAGGACGGTGACCGTGATCACCGGATCGCGCAGAATGTTCGGGTGAAGCACCTCAGTAATCTTCTGTTCAAATTCAATGTCTGTCAGGCCGCCGGCGCGGATCTGACCGATCACCGGCAGACGGATGTTGCCGGTGTCATCGATGCGTCGCGTGGTA
Source organism: uncultured Phycisphaeraceae bacterium (assembly GCA_942491355.1). Classification (GTDB taxonomy): domain Bacteria; phylum Planctomycetota; class Phycisphaerae; order Phycisphaerales; family Zrk34; genus CALOAZ01. The sequence goes on along the minus strand of CALOAZ010000099.1, from coordinate 88,837 downwards.
TTGGTTTCGGCGCCGGGACGGATGAGTTCAAAAATGGAGACGCTGATCAGGTCGCCCGGTGCCATTTGGTAGGCCTTGGGCGCGGGGATCAGGTCGGCACTGCGCACGGTATCCAAGCCGGCAATATCCTCGATGGGATCTTCAACCACATCCAGGTTTTCCAGCACGGGCAACTGGATGGGCGTGTTTTCCCACCGGCCGATCATCGACGGATCCAGGAATGAATCCACATCGCGATGGTGGACGGACATGAGTTCACAACCTGAGCCGATCACCAGCAGCATGCCGAGTGCGGTGGCGTGAAACGCTTTGCTCCAGCGCGCTGTTTTGATCATATTTCGTGACTCGCGTTGCGTTTTCGACACGATGTCCCTCTTCCCATCGATTCCAGCCGTCCTGTGCCGTCGATTCTTCGACGCCGGATTCAAGGGCCCCTGCCGGCCCGCAGGCCATTGGGGTCATCCCTGTTCGGGATATCCCTCCCGTGACTGAGAACGGGGGGCAATGTTTCCCATCGGCACACCAGATCACCCACTTGAGGGACTAAAACGAATATGCCGATTGGCCACTTATCGGTCGTTGCGGCATGAGTACTGAAATAGAATCCTCATCAACGCACCAAAAATCATCAGTCGCTATGATCCGGGCGACTTTGGACGGTCTTCCACCCATGTCTCGAATTCGGCTCACCGACCAGATTCTCAACAACCGCGTGAGCGGCGAGGCCTTTGTGCGCCGAGGCAAGCCGCGCTGGCTGCGCATGCGTCTGCCCCAGGGCGACAAGTACTTCAAGCTGCGCAAATTGATTGATGATCACCAGTTACACACGGTCTGCCAGGAGGCGTCCTGCCCGAATATGGGCGAATGTTGGTCGGCAGGCGTGGCGACGGTCATGATTCTGGGCGATGTCTGTACGCGATCATGCGGCTTCTGCCACATCGCGACAGGGCGCCCGCCGGAGCTGGATCTGGACGAACCGCGTCGTGTGGCCGAGGCCGTGCGTCTGATGGATCTGAATTATGTGGTGATCACTTCCGTGAATCGCGACGAATTGTCTGATGGCGGCGCTTCGGTTTGGGCTCAGACGATCCGCCAGATCCGCGAAGCGATCCCGAAAACGCAGATCGAGGTGTTGATTCCGGATTTTCTGGGTGATGCCGAGGCCTTGCAGCAGGTCATCGACGCGAAGCCAGACGTGATTGCTCACAACATGGAGACGGTGCGTCGGATGTATTCAGCGGTGCGCCCGCAGGCCAAGTACGAGCGCAGCTTGGAACTGCTGCGCCGCGTCAAAGCGCAGGGTCGTGTGGCGAAAACCGGAATCATGGTCGGTATCGGCGAAACCGATGACGAAATCACGACGCTGATGCGCGATCTGGTTGAGAAGACCGCGACGGAACACGGACCGTGCGACATCCTTTCGATCGGCCAGTATCTGCAGCCGTCGCCGGATCATCTGCCGGTGCAACGGTTTGTCCATCCGGATGTCTTTGCGCAGTACAAAATCACCGGCGAATCTCTCGGACTGCTGCATGTGGAGTCGGGCCCGATGGTGCGCAGCTCCTATCACGCCGATCAACAGGCGGCTCTGGCACACGACCATCTGAAGGCCAATGAGACCGGATCATGACGCGGCCTGTCATCGGGATCACCTGCGATACGGCTGCGCCGAATGAATCGGATCAGCGCCGCCGCGATTTTCGGTACGAATCCCCCGCCGAATACGCGAGCACGGTCGATCGCGTGGGCGGGACCCCCCTGCTGCTGCCTTATGCCATCGATCGGATCGCGGATCATTTGCGCGTCTGCGACGGCATTCTGATTTCAGGCGGCAATGATCCGGACACCACGGCTTTCGGCGCACCGGTTCATTCTGAAGCGAAGCTCGTGCGCCCCGAACGTCAGAACTACGAACTCGCTTTGCTGGCGGCGCTTGAATCCACCGATCACCCAGTTTTGGGCGTGTGTCTGGGCATGCAGTGGTTGGCGCTGCATGCCGGCGGTCGTTTGGATCAACATCTGCCGGTGGCCGAATCAATCGGGCCTGATTGCGCAGAGCATCACTGCAGTGGCGCGCATGCCATCGTGCGCATGGTTGAGTCTCATCCGGTTCTAAGTGCTGGTGGTGTCGTGCATTCGCGACATCATCAAGCCGTGGCCGACGCCGGGGCGCTGCGTGTGATTGCCCGAAGCGACCCCGCCAGCGGCTCGGTGATCGAAGCGGTCGACCGGCCCGGCCCGCGTTTTTGGCTTGGCGTGCAATGGCATCCGGAACACACCTCCGACCCCAACCTGGGCGATGGCGTGGTTGCCGCCTTGATCGAAGCGTCGCGAAAACCGTGATATACCGGGTCGCCGGCGGATAAGGTCCGATAGCTTTGGCGCGCAGCTCTCTACGCCCATACGGTTTACGATGTCATCTGCAACCCGGCGGCCCGTTATCCACAATGTGTCCCCATTCGCTAGAAAACCGATTTGACGCCCAAAAGCGGATCACCCGGCTGGCGCCTTCACCCACCGGAGCGCTGCATCTGGGCAATGCGCGCACATTCCTGATCAACTGGGCGATGGCTCGGCAGAACGGTTGGCGCATCATCCTGCGTATCGAAGATCTGGATACACCGCGCGTAAAAGCCGGCGCGGATCGCGCCGCCCTCGAAGATCTCACATGGCTTGGTCTCGATTGGGATGAAGGTCCGGTGACGCAGCTTGCCGACCTCGCGCCGTATTGTGCTGCGCTCGAACAACTGCGCACAAGCCAACAGATTTACCCTTGCCATTGCACGCGCCGTGAAATTGAACAGGCGCTTTCTGCGCCGCATGCCGACGATCATGAAACGCGTTACCCCGGCACTTGCCTTCCGGAGGAAGGCGCGCAGATTGACGCGCCGCTGTCATTGATCGGCGAGCCGATTTCGCATGCATGGCGCGTGCGCGCGCCCGATGAACCCGTCTCGTTCCATGATCAACTTCTCGGCGCTCGCGCCGTGAATGTGCAGCAAACCGTGGGGGATTTCGTGGTGGCGACCAAAGCGGGACTTCCCGCGTATCAACTGGCGGTGGTGATCGATGATGCGCGTCAGGGCATCACCGATGTGGTGCGCGGCGATGATCTTTGCGATGCGACGGCGCGCCAACTGCTTTTGTATCGCCTGTTGAATTTGGGAACGCCGCCACGCTATTGGCATCTACCGCTGGTGCTCGGCGCCGATGGAAAACGCCTCGCCAAACGTCACGGTGATACGCGCGTGTCGTCTTACCGCGATCAAGGCGTGACGGCGCAGCGCGTCATCGGATGGGTGGCGCACAGTTGCGGCTTGACCGCGCAGCGCACGGCGATGACCGCAGCGCAATTTCTGAAACAGTTCGATCTGGAGCGATTGCCGCGTCATCCCATCACGGTGACGGCCGAAGACACGAATTGGCTAAGTTCTGTCTGACGGCTCTCGCTAGCGTCGATCGTCGTGGATTTGCCGTGACGGCGTCGATCTGCATCGCCATATCGCTGTGAATATGGCTGCTTCGATCGGCCTTGCCACGCCAAAACCACGACGATCTTAGGCCGACGCGAGAGCCGTCAGACAGAACCTAGAAGCCTGATCGACAAGTTCACGAAAAAACCCTGTTCCAGAGGAGGGTTTCTGAAACAGGGCGGAGGAGGAGAATGAGAGCGGCGTGCCGATCACCCGAAGGCAACCGGCGAAGTTCGGTTATGGCGTGCGCCCCTCTCTGAACGTGTTCTCCTCGATTTGAACGAGGCGCTGTTGGGCCTCATCCGACAGGGCGACATGGGCGAAGGCGCCGCCGAGAGTTCGAATCGCTTCCAACCGGTTCGCAAGCTCAATGAGCTTCCGATCGCTGATCCGGCCTGGCTGCCAGCCTTTGGTCTGCTCATCCATGAGCGGTACGTCAGGCTGTATGCGTGCATCGATGCTCTCGGACGGCTGGCGCATCCCTGCTGCCTTCGCCACTGCGCCGTCATTTTTCTGAATGTTTCTCACCATCACTCGCTCAGGATGTCTTGCCGGCTTTCATGATCCGCCGCGGGTTCTGCAGCAGGTCTTTGCGTTCAGCCAGAAATCGATCCATTTTCTCCCGCCAGGTGGTTCGGTCGTGGACTTCGAGGTGATCCTTCACACCGAGTACGACCACTTCCTTCCCGAGGCCGGCCATCTCCACCACCCTTTCGGGCAGACGCACGCGGCCTTGTTTGTCGATCTCTACGCGCTGTGCCAGCGAGTAGAACATTTGTTCGTAGAGCAGCAGTTCTTCGGCATCGCGTTCGGAGTCATCCAGTTGCTCTGCCCGCTTCTCGAAACCGCGTTCGGTGTAGAGGCAGAGTGTGGCGCCTTCTTGCAGGACGGCGTAAAGCGCGTCCCCTTCGTCTGAAGATGCGAGCCGGTCCCGGATATCGGACGGGATGGCCAGACGCTGTTTGGCGTCGATGGTGTGCTCGTATGTTCCGACGAACAGCAAGGCATGGATCCCCTGAGCCTCCTTGCTCCTGAGTAACGTTGTGGGAATTTATCCCACTTTTCCCCACCGGTCAACATGATGCCCCATTTTCTTCAATGTTTTTTGATGTTTTTCGGAGGTCTGTGCCGACGAATGTGAGTTGGTGTTCGGTCTGTAGTGTTTGGAGTGATTGCGCCGCGCACTTTTTGCGCGAGCGGGTGGCCGGATGGGCGACCCCGACACCCCCGCTACAATGCGGCGCGATGTCCGAAGCCAAATCCATCACATTGACCACGTTGAAACGCCGTGTGCGCGACGGTCAGAAGATCCCCATGCTCACCTGCTACGACGCCACCATGGCGAGCTGGCTGGAGCGCGGTGGCGTCGATGTTTTGCTGGTGGGTGATACCGCAGCCGAAATGATGCTGGGGCATGCGCAGACGATCTTCGCGCCGCTCGATTACATGATCCTCATCACTGCGGCAGTGAAACGCGCCGTACCGCGCTGTTTCGTGATGGGCGACATGCCTTTCATGAGTTACCAGGCAGACCACGCCGAAGCGATTCGCAATGCCGGACGATTTCTGACCGACGGTCTCGCCGATGCCGTGAAGCTCGAAGTGGATCTCGAAGATGCGGCGCTGGTGGGCAAATTGGCGCATGCCGGCATACCGGTGGTCGCGCATCTTGGCGCGCGGCCGCAGCAGGCGCGGCGCGTGGGCGGATACAAAGCCGCCGGTCGCACCGCCGATGATGCGCAAGCGATTGTGAATGCCGCGATCGAGATGGAACAACGCGGCGCCGTCATGTTGTTGCTCGAAGCCACCACCGAACAAGTGGCGCGCGAAGTGGTGGAGCGCACCGCTCTGCCGGTCTTCGGTTGCGGCGCAGGCCCCGCCTGCCATGGCCATGTGGTGGTCACGCACGATCTGCTCGGCATGACCGACTGGCAGCCGCCGTTTGCCCCACCGCTGGCGTCAATCGGCGCCGCAATTCAGGGCGCAGCCTCGGATTGGGCAGCGCGCGTGCAGGACGGTCGCTATCCCTGCGGGGATCAGGTCTATCGCATGAATGAATCCGAACAGCAGCGTTTGAAACGCTGATTTTCCTTTTTTTACAGAGTTTTCGATGCCGGTGTCCCGCGCTTACGGACCTTCGATCATTCTCGCGGTGACCGCACTGGCGGTGTTGTTGGGCGGCCCTTCGGTGATGCGGCGCCTGGCTTGGGTCGAGGCCGATGCGCGCATCCAGCGCGTGCGCGCCGAATTGAACACCGGCCACCTCGATGAATTGAATGCAGCCTTTCGTGATGTGGCACGCGTGGTGGAACCCAGCGTGGTGCATATCGAAGTGGTGCGCTCGACCGGCACGGTCGATCCCGGCGGTTTCATGCCCAACGAGGCCGAAGGCAATGGCAGCGGCTGGGTGTATGCGCATGAGAGCGGGCGCCTGTATGTCATCACCAACCACCATGTGGTTGAAAATGCGAAGACCATTCGGTTGAAGTTTTACGATCGCAGCACGCGAGCCGCCGTGTTGCTCGGTGCCGACCCGAAAACCGATATCGCAGTCTTGCGGAGCGATGGTGGTCCGCTGCACCCTTCCGTACTCGCGCCGCAACCGGTGGAGAAAGGCGAAATCGTATTTGCCTTCGGTTCGCCGTTTCAGTTCGAGTTTTCGATGAGCCAGGGCATCGTGATGGGCAAAGGGCGACGCATCGGCATTCTTGCCCGTCGGCGTGGCTACGAGAATTTCATTCAGACCGATGCCTCGGTGAACCCCGGAAACTCCGGTGGCCCGCTGACCAACATTCGCGGACAGATCGTGGGCATGAATACGGCGATCCCCACCACGACTGGCGGCTTCAATGGCATGGCGTTCACCATTCCCGTCGAGATGATTCGGAATGTCGCCGATCAGCTCATCGAGCGCGGTGAAGTGCGGCGCGGCTATCTGGGGGTTTGGATCAAGGACTTGGATCCGGCGCTGGCGCGCAGTTTTGCCTTTGAAGGCGACGGCGTACTCGTCGAGGATCTGGTGGGTCAGGCGGGTCCGGCAGAACAGGCCGGGATCCAGTCGGGCGACATCATCACACATCTCGAAGGTCAGGTGATTCGCTCGGCGGCGGATTTGCGTCGAGTGGTGGCATCGCTGTCACCGGATCAGGATGTGAGTGTCACCGTATTCCGTGCTGGTGAAACACTTCAAAAGACCGTTCGATTGGCGCGACTGCCCGAAGGCCCTGTGGCTCAGGCTGTGCCGCGCGATGAGCCGGAATCATCGGTCTCGATCGATCAGGCTGCCGATCGCCTGGGCCTGATCGGCTTGGAGACGATGAACCCTCAGGTTGCGCAGCGTTTTCGTCTGCCGCAGGCTCCGGGCGTGCTGGTGACGGCGGTGCGTCCGGGCAGCGCGGTGGATGAAGCGGGTCTCGCGCCAGGCACGTTGATCACGCGGGCGGGCGAGATCACACTCGAACGCCTGGAAGATCTGAACAAGGTTCTGGCCACGATGGGGCCGGGTGATTCGATTCGCTTGCGTGTGCGCCAGGATGGTCAGAATCGGTTCCTTGTGTTGACGCTCCCGCGCTAAGACCCGTATTCCGGCTGGCTTGGCAATCCCCCGACCTTCTTGCTAGTCTGTCCGTCCCGACCGGTCTGGAGGGTGCGGCTGATCCAGCCCGGTGGTTCCTTGAGGGAGGGCCCAGATGAGCGAAACTGCCCAGCTTAAGTTGTCGAATCAGACCATCGATCTGCCTGTGATCGCCGGTACCGAAGACGAACGCGCGGTTGATATCTCACCACTCCGTGCTCAGACAGGCTATATCACGCTCGACAGTGGCTATGGCAACACCGGCTCCTGCCAGAGTTCGATCTGCTACATCGATGGCGAAAAAGGCATTCTGCGCTATCGCGGCTATCCCATCGAACAGCTGGCCGAACACAGCACCTTTGTGGAAACCGCCTACCTGCTGATCTGGGGCGAATTGCCCAACGAAGAACAGCTCGCGAAGTTTTCACGTGCCCTGACCGATCACGAAATGCTGCACGACGGCTTGAGCCGCTGCTTCGACGGCTTTCCGCCGTATGGGCATCCCATGGCGATGCTGTCGTCGATGATCAACGCGTGCAGTTGCTATCACCCTGATCTGCTCGAAATGACCGACGAGACGCATTTTGCGGCCGCGGCCGCAAAGCTGATCTCGAAGGTGCGCACCATCGCCGCGTACACCTACAAGCATTCGATCGGTCAGCCGCAGCAGCAGCCGGACCCGAAGCTCAAATATTGCGCGAACTTCCTTCACATGATGTTCTCGCTGCCCAATGCTCGTTACGAAGCCGATCCGGAAGTGGTCTCGGCTCTCAACAAAATTCTGATTCTGCACGCCGATCACGAGCAGAACTGCTCGACGTCGACGGTGCGCATGGTCGGATCGTCCAAGGCGAACCTGTTCGCGTCGGTGGCTTCGGGTGTGTGCGCTCTGTGGGGACCGCTGCACGGCGGTGCGAATGCCGCAGTGCTGGACATGCTCGAAGAATTGTTGGCCTCGGGCGGCGACGTCAAAGGCCATATGGACAAGGTCAAGAACAAGGTCGAAGGCGTGCGCCTGATGGGCTTCGGCCATCGCGTGTACAAGAACTTCGATCCGCGGGCGAAGATTCTCAAGCAGTCGGCCGACACCGTGCTGTCGAAGACTCGGGTGTGGACGATCCGCTGCTCGATATCGCCAAGCAGCTCGAAGAAGTCGCACTGAATGACGACTACTTCATTTCGCGCAAGCTTTATCCGAACGTGGATTTTTATTCGGGCATCATCATGCGTGCGATGGGGATTCCCGTGAACATGTTCACGGTCATGTTCGCGATCGGCCGCATGCCCGGCTGGATCGCGCACTGGTACGAAGCGCATCGCGACCCCAAAGCCCGCATCAGCCGACCGCGTCAGATTTACACCGGCGCAAATCTTCGGGATTACACCCCGATGACAAAGCGCTGAATCGCCGGCGAGGAAACTGTTTGAATGCTTCCTTCACCCCGGCGCCCGGCGTCGGGGTTTTTTGATCGGAGACGACCGTGAACAACGAATCGATAGGCGTGGGCCTGATTGGTTGCGGAACCGTCGGACAGGGCGTGATCAAGCTTCTGTCGGGCGAGCGCGGTCGTTTTTACGCGCAGCGTCTGGGGCGGTCGATCGATTTGCGCCGTGTGCTGGTGCGTGATGTCAGTGCGAAACGACACACCACGCTGCCGCCGGGCGTGCTGACGAATGATGTCGAAGCTTTTTTCGCCGACCCCAAAATCAAGATCGTGGTGGAAGTGGCCGGCGGCATCGATCCGGTGGGCGGCTATGTGCGGCGCGCGCTTGAAAGCGGCCGTCATGTGGTGACCGCCAACAAAAGTCTGCTTGCGGCCAAAGGCTCCGAATTATTTGCGCTCGCGCGCAAGCACGGTGTGAGCTTGGCATTCGAGGCTTCTTGTTGCGGCGGCATTCCCGTGCTGGCCGCGATCAAATTCGGTCTGGCCGCCAATCGCATCGATGCGGTGTACGGTATTCTCAACGGCACGTGCAATTACATTCTCACGCGCATGGTCGATGACGGCATGTCATATGAGGATGCCCTGGCCGGTGCAAAACGCATGGGCTTTGCCGAAGCCGATCCGACGCTGGATGTGTCGGGTGCCGATGCGGCGCAGAAGCTGGCGATCATTGCATCGCTCGCCTTCGGCATGAGCGTGCGCGATGCAGATGTGTCGTGTCGCGGCATCCAGGGCCTGGAAGGTGTCGATGTCGATTTCGGTGCCGAACTGGGTTATGCCCTCAAGCTGATTGCCGTGGCGCGCCGCGAGGGCGAATCGATTTCGCTGCGCGTCTCGCCGTGTTTCGTGGATGAGCAGGAGCCGATCGCTCAGGTGCGCGAAGCGCTCAACGCCGTGAGCGTCGTCGGCCATGCCGCGTATCAGAATCTGTTCGTGGGTCACGGGGCCGGGCAAATGCCCACCGCCAGTTCGGTCGTCGGTGATCTGATCAATGTGGCCGGCGGCTGGTATCCCCACGCTTTTCAGACGATGAATCTCTGGCCGGATCAACAAGAGCCCGCCAAGCTGTTGCGCCCGGCAGAAATCATGTCGCGCCATTACATCCGTATGGTTGCCAAGGATCAGCCGGGCGTGATGGCTGCGCTGACTTCGATTCTCGGCCAGGAAGAGATTTCAATCTCTGCGATTCTGCAGCATGAACCGGCCGGCGACGCACCGGGCTTTGTGCCCATCGTGATTACCACGCATGCCGCCAGCGGCGGCGCGATTGCTGCGGCCGCCGAACAGATCGCGGGGCTCGAAGCGATTCAGGATGATCCGGTTTGCATTCCGATTGTGGACATGCCACGCGATTGATGTGATTTCGTAGGCGTCGAATTGTCATGCGCCAGAATGTGGCAATGCAAGACTTGACCCCTTTCCGCTGGGACCTAGAAACACTTCGCCGCTTATACTCGAAGCAGTTTATTGTAATCACAAAATTGCTTCCAATCTGACCGGGGAACCACTTCGCCATCAAGCAATTTGTAAGCTCCACCCCAAAAAAACAATTCAACATAACAATAGCGATCGTTTTCACTCGGGCAAATTGCTAGCGGCGACATGTCTAATGAGCGATCCCATTCCGGATTAATCGCGCGGCGATCGCAGTAGGCAGTAACCTTGCCGTACTTATTATCATGGTCACATTTTTCAAATTTCAGATGACCCATAGACAAGATACAGGCTCGCTTTAAGTCCGACACTAAACCAGCGTTTGGAAATAAGTTCCAGATTTTAGGTTTAGCCCTAAATGTTAAGTGCGCCGCTATCCCGTATCCCTCGTAGTAGCACAACAAGCAGACTGTAATATCATAATTGCGATAGCGCAGTGTTGGCTTGATTTCGCAATGCCGACGCACTTCGCCCTCAAGGCAAGGCGAGAAATTTAATATTGACGCTCCAGCATCGTGGATATCTTCGCGGCTTTGCTTGCGTAATATTGGGCGGAGAAAATCACAAAGATTGTTAAAATTAAGCTCACTAATCAGCATAATTAGAGCCCCGCCATAGCAGGAGATTAAGGATCAGGTCTTGCATTGCCACAACACTCACCCACCTCTTTGATCGCGCTGGCTGAAAATCCGATCCAGTGGTGGTCGTTGTCGTTGCGGCGACGCTTACTCCGCCGTGAAGCGATGAATCATCGTGTGCGTGTAGGTTTTGCCGGGCTTGAGGACGACGCGATCGCGCCAGGCGGGTTTGTTGATCGAATCCGGAAACTGCTGCGTCTCAAGGCAGAATGCCGAATGCTGCGCGTGCTTGGCGCCTTTGCCGGTGGTGGTGCCATCCATGAAGTTGCCGGTGTAGAACTGCACGCCGGGTTGATCGGCAAAAAGTTCCATCACGCGTCCGCTGGCAGGATCTTTCACGCGGGCGACAGGACGCAGTTTGGCGGCGTCGCCATCCACCACGAAGTTCAGGTCGTAGCCGACCGGATCGCCACCGGCAGCCGTCAGATCTTTGCCGATGGCTTTGCCCGTCGAAAAATCAAAGGGCGTGCCGGAGACCGGCGCGATTTTTCCTGTGGGCACCAGTGTTTCATCGCCGGGTGTGTATTTGGTGGCATGCAGTTTGAGCACGTGATTCTTGATGGATCCCGAGCCGGTGCCGCCGAGGTTCCAATAGGTGTGATGCACCACATTCACCGGCGTGGCTTTGTCGGCAGTTGCGGTGGTTTCGATGCGCAGCTCGTTGTTGTTCGTGAGCGTGTAAACCACGCGTGCTTGCACGGTGCCGGGGTAGCCTTCTTCGCCATCGGCAGAGGTGTAGGTGAGGATCAATGTCGGGCCGTCAGCGGATTTCTGCGCTTTGGCATCCCACACCACTTTGTCCCAGCCTTTTTGGCCGCCGTGCAAATGATGCGCGCCGTTGTTGGCCGCGAGTTTGTAGGTTTTGCCGTCGAGCGTAAACGTGGCGTTCTTGATGCGGTTGCCCACGCGACCGACCATCGCGCCGAAATAAGGATGGCCTTTGAGATAATCATCGAGTTTGGCAAAGCCGTGAACGATATCGGCAGACTTGCCGCTTTTATCCGGCACATGCAGTTCGGTGACGATGCCGCCGTAATTGGTGATCTTGGCAACCAGGCCGTTGGCATTGGTGAGCGTGAAAAGCTTGACGGCTTTGCCATCGGTTTCGCCGAAGGGCGCTTCGGTGATGGCGCTGTTTGCAGCAGCGGGTGCAGTGGTCATGGCAGCATCCTTTGAACCGAGGCAGGCGCTGAGTGCGGCGGTGAGCGTCAGAAGTCCGGCGCCACGAAGGGCGGTGCGAAAACAAAAGGTGGGCATTGGGGAATCCTCCATCAGTTGTCATATAGAACCCGGTTTGGGGCCGTAATCCTACCACAACCGATCCGGGGCAACCAAGCGTGCGGGTCTCTCAACGGGTCGAAAATCGCATGACCATGCGGTGCTTGTAAATCGCACCCGGTCGCAGAATGACCGAGGGCCAGTTCGGATCGCCTTCATGGTGAATCGCATCCGGAAAGTGCTGGGTTTCCAGGCATAAAGCGCCGTGGGGCCCGTAGGTTGCACCCTTGCCGCTCTGCTTGGCATTCAAGCCGTTGGCGGTATAGAGCTGCACGCCGGGTTGCGTGGACTGGATCGTCATCACGCGCCCGGAAGTGGGTTCATAAACTTCAGCCACGGGGCGCAAAGTGTCGGTGGCACCGCGCACCACAAAATTGTGGTCATATCCATCGAGCGGCGCGAGCCGCGCCATGTCGGCGCCGATTTTTTTCGAGTGCCGGAAATCCAGCGGCGTACCGTCGACCGGCAAAATGGCACCGGTGGGTAAGCCCGCGCCGTCATGCGGCATGTATCGATCTGCTTCGATCTTCAGTTCGTGATCGAGCACCGATCCAGCACCGTGACCGGCCAGATTCCAATAGCTGTGATGCGCGAGATTCACGAGCGTGGGTTGATCCGTGGTCGCCTCAAAATCGATGATCAACTCATTGCGCATGCTGAGGCTGTAAGTGATCGCGACATCGAGATTGCCCGGGTAGCCTTCTTCGCCGCTTGGGCTGCGCCGACTGAATCGTATGGCTGGCCCGTCGGGCGTGCGCTTCATCTCAACGTTCCACACGCGTTTGTGAAATCCGTTTCGCCCACCGTGAATGTGATGAGCGCCGGCATTTTTTTCGAGCGTGATGGTTTTGTCATCCAGCGCAAACACGCCACCGGCGATGCGGTTGGCCACGCGCCCCACGTTGCTGCCGAATGCGGGATGGCCCTGCAGATATCGAGCCAGATGATCAAAGCCCAGCACCACATCGGCGGTCTGGCCGTGGCGATCCGGCGCGTGCATTTCGGTCAGGAGCGTGCCGTAGTTGGTGACCTTTGCCGTCAGGCCGCTGCCATTGGTCATCGTGTACAGAAAAATCGGCTGCCCGTCGGTTTCGCCCCAGGATTCAGAGACGATCGTGCCTGCCGGTGCGCAGGCGCTCAGCAGTATGCCTGACGTCAATATCATCAGGGTGCGTCGAAACAGCGGCATGATCATGGTCGGTCCTCCGGCAGTGATGTGGCACCATCTTAGAGGGTGTGCGGCGGATTCACCCCTTTCGTGCGGCACACACGGTATATTCTCGCATGAAGTACGTCATATTCATTCCGGATGGAGCGGCGGACATGCCGCTGGAAGACCTGGGCGGTAAGACCGCTTTTGAAGCGGCGCATATCCCGAACATGGATTCGATCGCGCTGGGTGGGCGCCAGGGCACCGTGGCGACCACGCCCGAAGGTTGGGCGGCGGGTTCCGATGTGTGTTGCATGTCGCTGCTCGGCTATGACCCGGTGAAGTTTCACCCCGGTCGGGCGCCACTTGAAGCGGCCGCGATGGGGATTGATCCGGCACCCGGCGAATGGATCTTCCGGTGCAATCTGATCACGGTGACTGATGGCCGGATGGCCGATCACTCTGCGGGGCACATCTCCAGCGCCGAAAGCCATCGTCTGTTGGCAGACTTCGCGGCTCTGGCGCAATCGCGCGGCTTGGCCGAAGGGCTTCGCTTTCAGCCGGGCGTGAGCTATCGCAATCTCATGATCGATGCGAGCGGCGCCGACTACCGCAAACTCAAGACCACGCCGCCGCACGATGTGCCGGGCGAGCCTTATGACCGATATTTGCCCAGTGGGGGGCCTGATGCAAAGCGGATTCAAGATCTGATCGCGCTCAGCGCCGAATGCTTTGCCGATCATGAAGTTAATCGCACGCGGCGTGAAATGGGCGAATCGCCGGCCACGCATGTCTGGCTCTGGGGCCAAGGCATGCGCCCGGACATCGCCACATTCGAGTCTCGTTTCGGCTTGCGCGGCGCGATGATTACCGCGGTGGATCTGCTGGCGGGTATTGCCGCGTTGATCGGCTGGGAGCGTCTGAAAGTTCCGGGCATCACCGGCTATCACGATACCGATTATGCGGCGAAGGGACGTCACGCGATTGAAGCGCTGGACCATTACGATCTGGTCTGCGTGCATGTCGAAGCACCGGATGAAGCATCGCATCAGGCCGATGCCGCCACCAAGGTCGCGAGTCTTGAAGCCATGGATGAAAAGGTGGTCGGACCGGTGCTCGATCGCCTCAAATCATTCGATGCGTGGCGCACTTTGTGCCTGCCCGATCATTACACGTGTGTCGCCACGCGCAAGCACGATGCCACGCCACCCCCGTTTTGCATGGCGGGTACGGGTGTGCCCCGGTCGACGCGCCCCGGACCGTTCACCGAACGCAATGCGTCAGAGGCCGGTCAGCACATCGCCTACGGGCATGAGCTGATGGAATATTTCCTGCGAACCGGCCGATGAACCATTGCGTGATGCCCGATAATCCACCGGGGAAAACGAGGCGCAGGCTCAAAGGGACGGTCGGGCTATAATGTCCGTCGTTGGTGCGGGTTGGAGCGGATATCTCCCCCGCGGAAGCACTTGTGGAGGAGGCTCGATCCTCTGCCATGCGGAGGGTGTCGGCAGATTGATGGCTGACCCGGGCGCTAAAACACGACTTTTCGAACTGATCCGCGAAAAGGTTCTCGCGGCGGATCCCGAGTACCGCCTTTTTGGTCATAACACCGTGGTCTTCGGTACCGAAGGCATGGCGGATTTTCTGCTTTGCGGCCCGGGTGATCTGCAGATTCCAGATCAGGCTTTCGAGCGCATGCGCTGGGGCGGCGTGGTGATCGTGGTCTCGCACGATCAGTCCGAAGTGCGCAAGCTGCATGAAGTCTTTGCCGAGCGACGTGAGTATCGCATCGAGCGCACGCCCACGCCGATCTCTGTCGGCCTGGTGCCGGGCTTCAAAAAGAATTTCTACTACTTCACGGCGCGCAAGGTGTTCATCGTGCGCCCGGGTGAGTTTTCGGATCGCTTCACCAATCACGTGGAACTGATCCCGGATGCCAATGAGGAAAACGGCTACGCGGTACTGAAAGTGGTGCCGGAGCAGAAGCAGATGGAACAGCGCCTCGCAATGCGCTTTCCGGATCTGGACCGTGAAGACGTGGCCGAGCGAGCCCGCACGTTCACGCACAACGTGTTCCCGTTATTCCTCACGCGCGAAACCGGCATCCTCAAAGTGCTCGAAAAATATCTGCCCGAGCAATACAAGCATCGCGTGCCGCGCGTGATCAGCCATGAGAAAAACGAATCGGGCTACGTGACCAAGTTTGCCATGTCTTGGCTGCGCAACTCGACGGGCGGTGAGCCCCCGATCAAACAGCTTGAATTCGCCAAGCAGATGTCGGACATGCTGCGGGCTTTGCACGATACCGCCCGAGTGATTCATCTGGATTTGCGCCCGGACAACCTGGTGATCACACGACATGGCGTGGGTTTCATCGATTTCGGTTCGTCGGTGCGCATCGGCGAAGATCTCTCGAAGTCGAAAGTACTCATGAAGATGTTCGAGCAGGTCATGATCACCTCGCAGATTCAGCGTACGCTCGGGCAGATGTCGCAGAGCGGCGTGGTGACCAGTCGTGTGATTCGCGACGGTTATCGCAAGGTCGACAAGGCCGTGGATTTGTTCTTCATGACGCTTCAGATGAATCAGCCGTTGGCCAATCCCGACTTCAAGGGATTGATCGACTTCACGCCCGACAGCACCGAAGCCAAGGCGCTGAGTCAGTTGACGGGCCTGATCCTCAAGCCGCGAGAAGCGGAAAATCCGCTGTATCAGACGGCGGCCGATGTGTATCGCGGTATTCTGCAGATCGAATCGCATCTGCCGGAATTGCGCAAGGTGGATGCGGCGCAGCGCGATCGCGTGGAACAGATCGACGCGCGGCCTTAAACGAAGTGATGTCCGCCGCTTCACTGCGGTTCAAATGCATCAGATGTGCCAGAGGGTGTGATGAAGCAGCGGTGGGAAACTGGCCCGCATGCCAAGCTCTTTCGAGCCGTGATCGCTCGCGTTCTGACGCACGAGAGCGAGTGGCAGCGTTTTGCGCACAGCACTTCGCTGCGCATCGATGACGGCCCGGTGGATTATCATTTTGCCGGCCCCGGCGATTTGCGCATGCCCGATCAGGTCTTCGATCGACTTCGCTGGGGCGGGCAGTTCGTTTTTGTGTCTACCGATCCGGACGATGTGAATTTCACGGCCAAGCCGTTTCATGCGCGCCAGGAATTCATCGTGGAATGCGAACCGACGCATTTCACCGATGGACCGCCGATTCCCGGCTTGCGTAAGGATTACTGGTATTTCATTGCGCGCAAAACGCACTTGATTCATGTGGGTGAGTTTTCAAATCGCTTCACGTACGACGTGAGACTCGAACCGCATCCCATCGCCGAAGGCGACTACGTCGTGCGCAAACGCGTGCCCACGGTCGAGATGATGGAGCGCCGTTTGAATCTGCGCCACCCCAATCTCGACATGGACGATATCCGCAAACGCGCGATGTCATTCACCAACAAGATCTTTCCGATGTTTCTCACGCGCGAGGTCGGCATCCTCAAAGTCGTCGAGAAATATCTGCCCGAAGATTTGCGCGGCAGTTTTCCGCGCGTGATCGACCTGAAAAAGAACGAGCGCGGCTATGTCAGCAATTTCTCGATGACCTGGCTGCGTAACGGGTCAGGCGGCAAGCCCATCACGCAGGTCGAATTCTGCAAGCAGGCCTGTCATTTACTGCG
Source organism: uncultured Phycisphaeraceae bacterium (assembly GCA_942491355.1). GTDB lineage: Bacteria > Planctomycetota > Phycisphaerae > Phycisphaerales > Zrk34 > CALOAZ01. The sequence goes on along the minus strand of CALOAZ010000099.1, from coordinate 72,168 downwards.
CGACCTGCACGACACCGTTAATGTGATCCATCTGGATCTGCGGCCGGACAACATGGTGATCACCGAGCGCGGTGTGGGCTTCATCGATCTAGGTTCGTCGGTGCGCGTGGGTGAGGATCTGAGTCGCTCGAAGATGCTGATGAAGATGTTCGAGCAGGTCATGATCTCTTCGGGCATTCAGAAAGTGCTCGGCCAAATGTGTGACAGCGGTCTGGTGACCAGCCGTTACATTCGCAATGGTTACCGCAAGGTCGACAAGGCGGTGGATCTGTTCTTCCTGATGTTGCAGATGACCAAGCCGCTGTCGAACCCCGATTTCAAAGGTTTGGTTCAATTCGATCCCGCCGGCGAGTCGTCGCTGTTGGTGAATGCGCTGGCGGCGCGCGTGCTCAAGCCGAAGGATCCGAATCATCCCGAATATCAGACCGCGCAGCAGGTGTATCAATCCCTGCTCGACATCGAGCGCCATCTCAAAGCCAAATCGGAAGAGGACGAATAACCTCAAAGGCTGCAGGCGGGTTCCGGCAGTGGGCGCGTGATTTTATCCAGTCGATAACCGAAGCCCGAGCCGCGCAGTGTCGACAGATCGACCGTGCCTTGGCGCCGCCGATATAGACCCGGATGCACTGCGGCTTCGGGCGCAGAGGCTTCGGGATAAAACTGCATGCCGTTGGTTTCCACGCCGCGAATCGTGCCCACTGCTGAAGCCAGGCGCACGTGCGGAATCTGCGCGAGCATCGGATTGGTCAGATCCTGCACCATGAGCGGCATGCCGTGAGCCTTGGCCCAGCAGGCCGAAAGAATCGCGCCGGTCTGCGTTTTGCAGGTTTTGAGAGCGACGCCCGTCCATCCCAGCGCCCGACCGAGTTTTACGAAGCGCCAATCGTGCGCGCTTTCGTCGAGAAACAACGGCTTGAGTTCGGAGACCGCATGCACGTCGATGCGATGCGCTTCCAGATCGTAAGGAAACGGTTGCTCGACGTAATCGATCGCGTCATACAGCGCAGGATGTTCATCCGCGAGGCGATGCAGAATCGCCACGACATAAGCCGGATCGGTGACGGTGCAATTGAAGTCGGCGGTGAGATGTTTCACGCCGGTTTCGGCGCCGATATTCCCGATGCGCACCAGCCGATCGTAATCCCACGCCGCGTCGTTGCCGCGCAGTTTGATTTTCAGGCAGGTCAGACCATCGGTGTGAATCCAATCTCTGAGCTGCACGGGATAGCCGTCTTTCGGTTCGTCGCCGGTGCAATCCGATTCATCCAGGGCATCGAGCCCCCCCACCAGATGCCAGGCATCCAGTCGCGCGGGGCGGTCCTTCGCGAGATAATGATCTGGAAACAGGCCGCCGAAATTCACGGCTGAATCTTCAGCGGGTTCCAGAAAACCAGCCAGATCGCGTGTCATCCATTGTGCGTTGTAGGTGTCGTAGATGTCGACGTTGTGAAGGACGCCGTAAGCATCGTGCAGCGCAATGTCGAAAGCCGAATTGCACACCAGCGCTGCCAGATGCGGCATGGGTGTTGGTGTTTTCAGTGCGGCGTTGAACGATTCGAGTCGGGCATCAAGTTCGAGTCGATTGAATGGATCGCCGATTTCCATCGGGTGGCCTGTCACTTCGCAATGCGCCCAAGCTTTCGCGAGATAAAGACAGAAAGCTTTCAAGGCGTCATGGCGCGGCGCATAGGGGTCGGTCGACGGCCACACCCATTGCACGCTCAATGGGGTTTCACCCCAGCCGTCGGCGCGACGGCCATCGGCACCTTCGACCGTGAGTCGAACGCGCACACAGGTCACAGATGTCAGCGCTTCGGTACCGAATTTCAGAGGCACGCGCGTTTCGACCGGCAAAAAGTAAACGGCAGCGCCCACAACGCGGATATCGGTGGATTTGCTCATTGCTCAGAAGCACTCAACGGATGAAGTCAGGATTCCCGAAGAGCATACGCCCGCAGCACCGTAAATCGGAAGGCGCGAAGATTGTCGGTTCGGGCAACCGTCGTGTGGAGCATTCGGCCTGATCGCAGTCATGGCCGCATCAGTCCGGCAATTGTTCCAATTCGCGCCCCACGGCTTCGATCAGTTCTTTGACGGCCGCCGGCGAAAAATCGAACGGAATGCCGGCCGCTTCGAACAGTTCCGGCAGTGGTCGTGTGCCGCCCAGCGCGAAGGCGCTTCGCAATTTGGCCATGGCACTTGCGGCATCGCGCCGATGATTGAGCCACACGCGCAGCGCACCGAGTTGCGCGATGCCATATTCGATGTAATAAAACGGCACTTGATACAGATGCACCTGGCGCTGCCACATGGCGGCGCGAGCGTCTTCAAGCCCCGACCAATCGGTCGCGCCGGTGGAGAAGCGCGTAACGATCTCCATCCAGGCGGCGGTGCGCGTCGCCACGTCGTGGCCCGGATGCGTGTAGAGCCAGTGCTGAAAGCCGTCGATCGTGGCGACCCAGGGCAACACGCGAATCGCGCCTTCCAGTTGCACGCGCTTGGCCCGCGCGGCATTGGCGGGATCGTCGTGAAAAATGTCGTAGTGATCCGTCGCCAGCAGTTCCTGGCTCATGCTCGCCACTTCGCAGAATTCGAGCGGTGCGTGACGGGCAAAAAGGTTCGCGATGCTGGAACTGTCGATGTAGTGAAACGCGTGGCCGCCTTCGTGCAACAATGTTTCGACATCGCGCTGCATGCCGGCAGCATTCATGAAGATGAACGGCTGGCGCGATTTTTCGAGCGAGGCCTGAAAGCCGCCGGGGCGGCTTGCCGGGTCGACTGCCGAGATCGAGATTGCCGTTGGTGCGCAGCGTGGCGAACTGTTCGGCAAAAGTCGGGCAGTAGCGTTCGAAAGTGAGACGCGTTTTCTCGACGAAGCCATCGATATCTTCTTCGGCAAAGGGGCGCAGCGGCGGTCGGCCTTTCGGATCGACCGCCCCATCCCACGGGCGCAGCGTGTCGACGCCGAGCGCATCGCGCTGCTTGTCATCCAAGCGGCGCAGCAGCGGCAGTGCATGTTCGGCCACCGCATCACCGAAGGCATGGCAGTCTTCAGGCGTGTAATCAAAACGTTTTTTGGCCACCCACATGTAATCGCGAAAGTCGGCATGGCCGGCGTTTTCGGCGACCTGCTGACGGAGCTTGAGTTGCTGATCAAAAATCGCGTCGAAAGCGGCGCGATCCTGCAGGCGCCGATCCGACACCAGCCGCCACGCGGTTTCGCGCGTGGGCCGGTCGGTTTCTTCGAGAAAGGCCGCCATTTGCTGCAGCGTGCGCGTCTTGCCTTTGAAATCGACCATCATCGCGCCGCAGGCTTTGCCGTAATCCTTGCTCAGTTCGGCAAGTTGAGTTTGCAGGGCGATGTTTTCGGGCCGAAACAATTCGACGTCGGCCTTCCAGGACCGTGCCATCACGTCACGGCCTTCGAGAGTGGTGCGGTCGCGATGCGGACTGTCGAGCCATTTTTTTTGCAATTCGAAATACAGCGGTTCGTATGCGGGCCGGATCACCTGGACGACATGGAGATAGGCTTTTTCGATGGCTTCGTCATCGGTATGGCAGGCGTTTTCGATCGACGTGCGGCTTTCGTGTTCGTCGATCGTTTCGAACAGTTCACACAGATCGGCGAACCACGCATCGAGCGTTGCGGGCGAATCGATGGCGCGGTCGAGTAGCGCCTGGCACATCGCCACGACTTGATCGCGGCTGGCGGGATCAAAATCGTGCGGAACGAATGCCATGGCGGACTCCTGAAGGCGAAATTTCAGAACTTGGGCTTGTGCTTCATGGATCGCACCATGTTCGGCAGACCGAACAGATCGATGAATCCCCGTGCGGCGGTGATGTCGTAGCCGTCCATCGCGAAGCTGGCGAGCTTGGTGTCGTACAGACTGTTCGGTGATTCACTGCTGACCGCGAGCGCGCGGCCTTTGTACAGCTTGACCTTGACCTTGCCGGTGAGTTTGGTGCTGGCCGAATCAAAGAAAGCCTGCAGACTTTCGCGCAACGGATGGAACCACTGGCCGTAATACACCAGTTCGGCATAACGCAGCGAAAGCTGCTGCGCCATGTGATACGTTTCGCGCTCGAGGCACAGTTGCTGCATCGCCTTGTGCGCTTCGTACAGAATGGTGCCGCCGGGGGTTTCGTATACTCCGCGGCTCTTCATGCCGACCAGGCGGTTTTCGACCAGCACGGTTTGGCCGATGGCGTGCTTGCCGCCGAGGGTATTCAGCGCGGCAATCAGTTCTTCGCCGCGCAGGGCCTTGCCGTCGACGGCCGTCGGTACGCCGGCTTTGAAATCGATCGTGACATACGCGGGCTTGTTGGGGGCCTTTTCCACCGGGACCGACATCACCAGGCAGGCGTCTTTCGGCTCGTTGATCGGATCTTCGATCTCGGCGCCTTCGTGTGAGATGTGCCAGAGATTGCGATCACGGCTGTAGATCTTCTTCTTGGATTGGTCGATCGGGATGTTGTGCTGTTTGGCGTAATCGATGGCGGTTTCGCGATCGGTCAGTTCGAACGCCGGATCCTTCCACGGCCAGATGATCTTGAGTTTCGGATTCAGCGCCTGATACGTCAGTTCGAAGCGCACCTGATCGTTGCCCTTGCCGGTGGCGCCGTGGGCGACGGCGTCGGCGCCAACCTGGTTCGCGGCGAGCACCTGGTGCTTGGCGATCAGCGGCCGCGCGATCGACGTACCCAGCAGGTAGTCGTTTTCGTAAACCGCATGCGCGCGAATCATCGGGTAGCAGTATTCTTCGGCGAATTCGCGCCGCAGATCCTTGATGATCACTTCATCGGCGCCGCTGGCATACGCTTTTTTTTCGATGCCTTTGAGTTCATCGCCCTGGCCGAGTTCGGCGGCGAAGGCGACAAGTTTCACGCCGGGATAACGGTTTTTGAGCCACGGGAGAATGACCGAAGTATCCAGCCCGCCGGAGTAGGCAAGCACGATCTTTTTAGGTGCAGCGGTATTGGCCATCGATGAATCCTCAAATGATTCCGGGAGTTTCCGGGGCCGCGGATTATAACGTGGTTTGGCATGGTGTCTGTCTGGCGCTGCTGAATGAGCGGGCGGATAAGATGGGCCGTTCGGTAAGAGGTTTTGACGATGGATTTCTGGACGGTTTTATCCGGCATGCTGGTGCTGCTGTCCGCGGCTTTTGCGGCGGGCGTGGTGTTTGAGCGCCTGGGCCAGAGCGCCGTGCTGGGTTATCTGCTTGCAGGCCTGCTGCTGGGCCCGCATGCGCTGGGCGTGGTGTCCGAACAAAGCGAAGTGGTTCGGGGTCTGGCTGAATTGGGCGTTTCGCTGCTGCTATTTGCGATCGGTTTGGAGTTTTCACTCAAGCGGCTCTGGCGCATGGGGCCCGTGGGTGTGATCGGCGGCAGCGCTCAGGTGATCCTGACGGTGATCATGGCGGGTGGCGCGGCATGGGGTTTCGGTCTGTCGACGGCCTCTGCGGTGGCGGTGGGCGCCATCGCCGCATTCAGTTCGACCGCGTGCGTGTTGCGCGTGTTGGCTGATCGAGCGCAGATCGACAGTGTGCATGGGCGCAATGCCTTGGGCATTCTGCTGCTGCAGGACATGGCGGTGATTCCGCTCGTCCTGATCGTCAGCATGCTCAATGCCGAAGCCGTGGATGCCACCAGTCTTGTGCTGGCGATGGGGCACTCGATCGGTCTGTTTCTGGCGATGGCTTTCGGATTCTGGCTGGTGGCGAACTATATTCTACCGCGCGTGCTGCGCACATCGGCGCTGGTGGCCAATCGGGAATTGTTGATTCTTTTGGCTGCGGTGCTGTCCTTGGGATCGGCATGGGCCGCGCACGCGCTGGGACTCTCGCCGGCGCTGGGCGCTTTCATCGCCGGCATGGTGATGGCCGAATCGCCCTACGCCTTGCAGGCTCGCGCCGATGTGGCGCCGTTGCGCACGCTGTTCGTCACGTTGTTCTTCGTCTCGATCGGCATGTTGGGCGATGTGTTCTGGGTGATCGATAACGCTTGGCATGTGTTTCTGACCGGCACGGCACTCATCGGCGGCAAGATTCTGATCGTGACGGCGATCGTGCGCTTTTTTCGTCATCCGTGGCCTGAATCGGTGGCCACCGCTGTTTGTCTGGCGCAAGTGGGTGAGTTTTCTTTTCTGATCGCGGAGCTGGCCTTTCTCGGATCGCATCATCCGGACGATCAGTATCTGTTCAAACTGTTCATCTCGGTCATGCTGGTGTCGCTGCTGCTGACGCCCTATCTGGTCATGATGGCGCCGAAGCTGGGACATTTTGTCGGGCAATGCCTCGATCGAAATGCCTCTTCGAAGCGGGAAGGACTGGCGATCTCACGAGCCGAATCGGGTGTGATCGTGGTGGGTTTCGGCGTGGCGGGCCAGCGCCTGGTCGAACCCCTGGTGCGCCACGGCGTGCCGGTGACGGTGGTGGATTTTCAACCGGCGAATGTGGCGCTGGCGATCGATCTCGGCTTGGCTGCGATGGTGGGTGACGCGCGCAATCCGGAATTGCTCGAACGGCTGCATGTGGCCGGTGCGCGAGCGGTGGTGGTTGCGCTGCCGGATCATCTCACGGTGACCAATGTGATTCATCAGGTGCGCGCTCAGGCACCATCGGTGCCGATCGTGGCGCGGGCCCGCTATCATCGCTTTGCAGGCGAGATCGAAGCGGCGGGCGCGACCATCGTGGTTGATGAAGAGCAGCAGATCGGCCTGCGTCTGGGGTTGACTGTCGGTCGCCTACTGGGACGCGAAAGCGAAAATGCGACAGATACCGAACAACAGGATAGAACAGAAAATCTTATTGCCGGTAAAGTGAACACAGGCGAATGACAAGTGATGGCTCACAATCCGAGGCCTACCGCGACGGCAGTTATCACGCCGCGGTTTTCGATGATGACCCGTTTGTCTCTTCTGTGCTGGCCGAGCGCCGAGCACGCAAGTTGGCGCGCTGGATTCGGCCGACCGACAACGTGTTCGAATTTGGCGTGGGCACGGCGCTGAATCTTCGCGCGCTCAAGTGCGCGGCGCGAGCCGGCTGCGACCCCGGTCCTGCGGCAGCGCAGCGCTGTGCCGAATTTGATATCGAATTTGTGGCTGATCTCGAAGCCCTGAGTGGCCGACAGTTCGATGTGGTGCTGTGTCATCATGTGCTGGAACACGTGACCGATCCGATGGCAGTGCTGCGTCAGATGCGCCCGCACCTCAAACCCGGCGGATGCCTGGTGCTCGTGGTGCCCTACGAATTCAATCGCCGGTATCGGCGCTGGTGGCCGGGTGAGCCCAATCGACACTTGTTTGCCTGGAACGCGCTGACGCTGGGCAATCTGGTGACCGAAGCCGGTTTCAGTGTGAACGAAAGCGGGATCGGTGCTTATGGCTATGAGCAGCGACTGGCCCCGTTGGCTCGTTTCGGCCGTCCTCTTTATGAGGCCGGGATCTGGCTGGCGAATCGTCTGCGGCCATGTCTGGAAATTCGCCTGATCGCCATAGCCTGAATTTACATAACTCGTTGCCAGATAAGGTCTGGGCGTGAGTTGACACCCCTAGGGGGCGTCTCTATTCTATCGGCCTGCCGCGCCTTGGTTTGCGAAAAACCCATCGGGCTTTAATGCGTTAAGTATGTGTTTTCAATAGGTTATGGCGGCGGTCGGTCGGAGACGGTCCCGGAGGATGGAGGCCTTTTTGCCATCGACACCTGATCCGCAGCGATGGCAATTGGCATCGGCAGGCCTGGAACTGGTGGGCGTCGTGGCTTTGCTGGCCTGGTGCGGCTACTGGCTCGATGGCCGGTTGGGCACCAAGCCGTGGGCTCTGATCGTCGGAGCCGGGATCGGCATTGTCGGAGGGCTCTACCGCTTGGTTCGGATGGCCTTTCGAGAGCAGAATCGCGGCCCATAGGTTGTGAAAGAAATCACAAGGTCTTAGTCTTCTGACCTGCGTTACCCGAAAAGCCTTTAGTTCGATGAATCACGACATGCTCCAATCTGTGCCCAACCCCACCACGGCCGCCGTCTGGATGACGTTGACCGCGGGTATGGCTGCGGCCCTGACGGCAGGTGTTTTTGAATTTCGCGGTGAAGACGCATTGTTGCCTGTGGCGGTGACCGCACTTCTGGTGTGGCTGATCGCGCTGGCAAGTTTGGGCGTGTTCTGGTGGATGACGCGCGATGATCCACGCAGTCTGCCGACGGCGGCGATGGCGGCGATGGCTTTTCGCATGTTCGGCATGGTGGTCGCCGCGGTTTCACTCGCGCTGTTGGCCTTCGATGCGGTGATGGTATTGATGACCGTTGTGGCGGTGTATCTACCGACGATGGCGGTCGAGATTCTGTTTTTGAATCGTTATGCAGGGCGCGGCATCGGACCGATCGCGCCGGAGATTGCTTCGTCATGATGACGGCGGTGGCTTCCATTCTGGCAGCGTCCAATCCGGTGGATCACATCACCGATCATGCGATCAACCATCAGATGATGTTTTCGAACGTCACGTTGATGCTGATCGTCGCCTCAATCGTGACGATGCTGATTGTGATTCCCGCCGCCAAAAAAATCGCCACTGGCGAAGCCCGCACACTTGATGATTTTCGTGCCCAAGGCGCGATGGCGAATTTTGTCGAGGTGGTTTGCCTGTATCTGCGCGAAGAAGTGTTTCGCCCGATTCTCCGCCACGAAACCGATCGCTATATCCCGATTCTCTGGACCTTTTTCTGGTTCATTCTGGTCTGCAATGTGCTGGGTCTGATGCCTTTTGGCGATCTGACCGGCGGCATCTTCGGCCTGAACCACCATCACGGTTTCGGCGGCACCGCCACCCAGTCGATCTGGGTGACCGGCGCTCTGGCCTTTCTCGCCTTTCTGCTGATCAATGGCGTAGCGCTGGCGAAGGATCCGGTCGGCTACTTCAAGCACATGACCGGCGGCGCGCCGTGGTACATGTGGCCCATCATTATTCCAGTCGAGTTTGCGGGTGTGTTCGTCAAGCCCGTGGCGCTTGCCCTGCGTTTGTTTGCGAACATGAGCGGTGGCCACATCATGCTGGCTGTGCTTTTCAGTTTCGTGCCGTCACTGATCAAAGCTCTGGGGCCGGCCGGTTACGGCCTGGCGCTGATTCCGATCGCCGGTGCGACAGCGATTTACATGCTCGAAGTGCTCGTGGCTTTTATTCAGGCGTTCATCTTCACGTTCCTGACCGGGATGTTCCTGGGTCAGCTCATTGTGCATGGTGACCACGATCACGATGAAGCACACGGCGCGGCACATTGACGCGTCGAAAAATTTGAAGTGAGTTCGCGATCGGAATGAGGCGATCGCGACTTTGAGACAGACATTCGGGTCGCCAGGTTCGGCGGCCCTCGGCAAGTCACGACCTCATCGTGACACTGGAAAAGTCAGGAGTCTTCCCATGATCCGTTCTGCTCTTTTTGCATTGGTGGTCCTTGCGATGCTCGGCTTCACCACCAGCGTTCAGGCTCAGGCCGCAGGTGATGAAGCCGAAGCGCATGCTGAGGCGATTCAAATCGCTCAGGCGCCGGATATGCCCTGGGGCTATGGCCTCGCGGCGATCGGTGCCGGCCTGGCTCTGATCGGTGGTGGTCTGGGCATCGGCAAGATCGGTGGCGGCGCGGTTGAAGCCGTGGCCCGTCAGCCCGAAGCCGGTGGTCAGATCTTCCAGACGATGATCATCTCGGCGGCTCTGATCGAGGGTGCAACCCTCTTCGCCGTCGTCGTGGCTCTGCTTGTTGTTCTGAAGTGATGCCGCGCCCGTCACTGACGGGCGAGGCCTCCGAACAGGAGGCGATCTCATGCGTGGTACCACGCGCCATGTTCTTTCCGCTGCGCTGATCCTTGCGGCTGCGCCTGCTGTCGTGCGGGCAGCCGGCGATGAGCCCAATCTCTTCAATGGCACGCTGTATCAGGCCATTGCCGCGATCACGTGCTTTCTCCTGCTGCTGGTCATTTTGAAAAAGATGGCCTGGGGCCCAATCCTCAAAGGGTTGCAGGATCGTGAAGCCAAGATCAAGAGCGATATCGAACAGGCTCACGCCGCCAACACCACAGCGCAAACGACACTGGCCGAATACGAGAAGAAGCTCGCCGACGCTCATGCCGAAGCCCGCACGCTTGTCGACAAGGCCCGGTCGGATGCCGATGCGTTCCGCAAGCGACTCGAAGGCGAGGCCGAAGTCGACATCGCCAAACAACGCGATCGGGCCACGCAGGAAATCCACAACGCCAAGCAGGCCGCCGTGCAGGAGCTTTACGCTCATGCTGGCGAACTGGCGGTGGCGGTGGCCGGCAAGATTCTGAGTCGTGAGATCAACGCGGCGGATACGCAGCGTCTGGTCGAGCAGTCACTGGGTGAGTTGGGCAAACTGGAGGACGCCGGCTGAGGCCGGTGATCAACAATGGCTCAAGACAATGGCACCGATGCTCTGGCTCAGACCTACGCCCGTTCGTTGTTCGAACTGGCGCAGGAAGCCGGTCAGACCGATGCGATTGCCCAAGAGCTTTCCGGATTGGTCGACCTGATCGAGACCGATCCGAAGTTCAGCGCGATGCTGGCGCATCGGACGATTGCGGCGGAACGCCGCGCTCAGAGTCTCGATCGCATTTTCAAGGGGCGTGTCAGCGGCCTGACGCATCGCTTTCTGCGCGTGCTCAACGACAAAGGTCGTTTGGAACACTTGTCGGCGATTCGCCAAGCCTACGACAGTCTGGCCAAAGCGGCTCGCGGCGAAGTGGATGTCGTGCTGACCACCGCACAAGAGCTCGATGCCGCGCAACTCGCGACCGTGACCGAGCGCGTCTCGGCCGCGCTGGGACGCAAGGCCGTCTTGCAGACACGAACCGAAGCAGCGCTGATTGGCGGCATGACGCTGCGTGTGGGTGACCGATTGATTGATGCTTCGGTGGCGGCGCGTCTGCGCCGCATGGGCCGACAGCTAGCCGAGCGCGGCCGCGAAGCGGCACGCACCGCCGATGCATCCTGAGGGGCGGAGAACCAGAAGGACTTTTCGACTATGAAAATCAATACCGACGAAATCACCAGTGTCATCAAGCAGGAGATCGCTCAGTACGAGAGCGAGCTGGAAGTCTCCGAAGTCGGCCGCGTGCTCGAGATCGGCGACGGTATCGCCCGCGTGTACGGTCTGACCGGCGCCCGCGCCGGCGAAATGCTTGAGTTTGAAACCTCTGATGGCGGCTCGATCATCGGCCAGGTCTTCAACCTCGAAGAAGACAGTGTCGGCGCGGTGCTTTTTGGCGATTACCTGAAAGTCACCGAAGGATCCACGGTCAAGACGACCGGTCGTCTGCTGTCAGTGCCGGTGGGTGAAGCTCTGCTCGGCCGCGTGGTGAACCCGCTGGGTGAACCGATCGACGGCAAGGGCCCGATCGAAACCACCGAACGCCGCATGCTCGACATCATTGCGCCGGGCATCGCCGATCGTCAGCCGGTGACCCAGCCGCTGCAGACCGGCATCAAGGCCATTGATGCGATGATTCCGATCGGTCGCGGTCAGCGCGAACTGATCATCGGCGATCGCAAGACCGGCAAGACCGCCGTGGCGATCGACGCGATCATCAATCAAAAGGGCACGCATCAGACCGATCAACCGGTCTACTGCATCTACGTGGCGGTCGGTCAGAAAGAATCCACCGTCGCGGCCGTGGTCGACAAGCTGCGCGAACAGGGCGCGATGGATTACACCATCGTGGTCAACGCATCAGCCGCTGATCCGGCCCCCATGCAGTACATCGGTCCTTACGGCGGCTGCGCCATGGGCGAGTATTTCATGTGGAAGGGCAAGCACGTGTTGTGCGTGTATGACGATCTTTCCAAGCAGGCGGTGGCTTACCGTCAGCTCTCGCTGTTGTTGCGTCGCCCGCCGGGTCGCGAAGCGTATCCCGGCGACGTGTTCTATCTGCACTCGCGTCTGCTCGAACGCGCCACCAAGTTGTCGGATGAACTGGGCGGCGGTTCGCTGACCGCCCTGCCGGTCATCGAAACGCAGGAAGGCGACGTGTCGGCCTACATTCCAACCAACGTGATCTCGATCACCGATGGTCAGATTTATCTCGAACCCGAACTGTTCTTCGCGGGTGTGCGTCCGGCGGTGAACGTCGGTATTTCAGTGAGCCGCGTGGGTGGCAATGCTCAGATCAAAGCGATGAAGCAGATCGCCGGTTCACTGCGACTCGATCTCGCGGCTTATCGCGAACTCGAAGCGTTCGCCCAGCTCGGTACCGAACTCGACAAAGCCACGCAGCGCCAGCTCGATCGCGGTGCCCGCATGGTCGAATTGCTCAAGCAGCCGCAGTACGTGCCGATGGATGTGATCGACGAAGTGATCTCGATTTACGCCGGCACCAAAGGATTCCTCGACGATGTGAACACACGTCACGTCGATGCCTTCGAGAAAGGCCTGCTCGAACACTTCCGTTCGGCAGCCAAGGATGTGCGCGACGAACTGGTTGCGAAGAAGGCGCTCAATGATGAACTGACCGCCAAGCTCACGAAGGCCATCGAGGCCTTCAAGGCCGGCTGGAAGGCGCCGGCCTGATGAGCCGGTTTTTACGATGAATGATTCAAACGGCTCGCCTGTGCATGGCGGGCCGTTTGTTTTTGGAGAGAGACATGATGCCCACGTTAAGTCTGATTATTCCAATCGTATTTCCGTTGCTGATCCCGATTATTTTCCCGGGTCTGCTGATCGTCATCGGTTGGGCGATCGCTGCAGCCAACAAGGGCGACGACGATAACGCGTGAGGGTCATGGTTGGCTGCGGGCCTGCTGCTCGTTCACCCAGGTATGAACGCGCTGTTCGAGCAGGTTCAGCGGCAAGGGGCCGGCTTCGAGTACCTTGTCGTGAAACCGGCGCACGTCGAAGTGCTTGCCCAGTTTTTTCTCGGCCTGTCGGCGCAGTTCCAGCAGTTTGAGCTGACCGATTTTGTACGCGAGGGCCTGGCCGGGCCAGACCGAATAGCGATCCACTTCATTGGCGATTTCGTCTTCGGACTGTGCCAGCAGTGAAAGCATGAAATCGATGCTCTGTTGGCGCGTCCAGTGTTTGTGATGGATGCCGGTGTCGACCACGAGGCGCACCGCGCGCCACAGTTCAAAGGTCAGTCGGCCGAAATCGTCATACGGGTTTTCATACAGCCCCAACTCCACACCGAGCCATTCGCTGTAGAGGCCCCACCCTTCGATGTAAGCGGTGTAGCCGCCGTGTCGACGAAATCGCGGCAGTTCATCGAGTTCCTGCGTCAGCGCGATCTGTAAATGGTGGCCGGGCACGGCTTCGTGCAGCAGCAGCGCGGTTGCGGTGAAGCGCGGTCGTGTTTGCGGCGCATGTGTGTTGACGAAAAACGTGCCGGGTCGTGTACCGTCAGGTGCCGGCTGCAGGTAGTACGCCGCAGGCGCATCGGGCGCGGTCTGCGCCGGAATGGGTTCGATACCGTACGGCGCCCGCGGCAACACGCCGAAAAGACGCGTCATCAGCGGGTCGACGCGCTTGCCCAGGGCGCGATAGTCACGCAACAGGGTTTCGGCAGAATCGAAATGACGCGCCGGATCCTGCTTCAGATGATCGAGGAAAGCCCGATAGCCGCCTTCGAATTTCAGTTTGCGCATGATGGCCTGCATCTCGGCGCGGAGGCGCGTCACTTCATCGAGGCCGATCTGATGGATTGCATCCGGACTCAGCGTGGTGGTGGTCGAAGCAGCGGCGCGATGCGCATACCACGCGGCGCCCTGTGCGTATTGCCATAATCCCGGATCTTCCGGCGCTGCGGGAAGTACCGTTTTTTCAAGCAACTCTTTCAGCCGCTTGAAAGCCGGCACGACGGTTTGCGCGACGACGGCTTCGGCTTGCTGCGCCAGTTCGATTCGACGCGCCTCGGAAATGTGATTCGGCCATTTTCTGAAAGGCGACAGAAACGGACTTTGCTTCGGGTCGTCCACGATCTGTTTCTGGACTTGCGACAGCGCTCGTTCGATCACGATCTTTGGGTGAACCACTTTCGCGTCGACGCCTTTTCGGAGCAGCGCGAGAGTCTGATCCATGTAGACCCCGAAAGACTTCAGTCGTCGGATCCAGTTTTCGTAGTCGGCTTCCTGCTCGAAGCGAATACGCTGGCCGGTTTCGAAGGCGGTCTGAATGCCGCCCATGTGCGTGATGGGCAACAATCGGCCGGGGTAGGTCGAGCCTTCGATCGAGCGTGTCAGATTCAGTTCGAACAGATCACGGTGAAGCTGATCCGCATCACTCAATTCCGCACGTGGGACCTCCTCCAATGCCTTGAGCAGCGCCTGGTCCGCAGCCAGTGAAGCCGCGTGCGCGGCGTCGGAAAGATCCGGCCATTGATCATCGAAGCGATGATCGCCGAGCGATGAAGCCCACGTCGGGCTTTCGCGCATCGTGCGATCCCAGGCGCGATCGAATAAAGCATGCAGACGCTCATTGGCGGATTGGCCGTAAGCAAAAGAAGTGAGCAGACACAAAATCAGAAAGCTGGTGAGATGCTGATGCACGGTTGGTGACTCCGTCAGGGGCCCGTATGATACCTCCGACATGCAAGACGCCCTGCCTTACAAGATCGGTGTGCTGTGTTATCTGTATGACGCGCAAGGACGTCTGCTTTTGCTCCACCGATCGCAACATCCGAACAAGGGGCTGTATTCGCCCATCGGTGGCAAGCTGCACATGCACGAAGGTGAATCACCGGCGGCCTGCGCGCTGCGGGAGATTCACGAAGAAGTCGAATTGAAACTGGATCTTTCGGAGATTCATCTGACGGGCATGGTGTCGGAGACCGCCTATCAGGGCGAAAACCACTGGCTGCTGTTTCTCTACGAAGTCACGCACCCGGTCGAAATCAAGCGCATGAGTTTCAGAGAAGGCACGCTGGAATGGCATGCCTGGGATCAGGCCATGGACCTGAACATTCCCGAGACCGACCGGCATGTGATTTATCCGCTGGTGCGCCGCTTCCACGGATCGTTCTTCCACGCGCACATCGACTGTCGCGGCGAAGCGATGAAGTGGTGGCTCGAACACCCGATCGAGAAATGACGAATTTCAACGACGTCGCGGTGCCGTGGCTTTCACGATCTTGATGATTTCTTTTGAGGAAAGTGGCCGCGCGTAGAGACGCAGGTCATCCATTTCGCCACGGAAAGCCGTGGCTGCGGTGCCGCGAGATCCGATGGCCAGAGGCGCCCCGCCGGGGCCTAGTTTTTGCACCGGTTTTTGTGAGGGTATCTTGGGCTTGATCGTGGCGATCTCGAAAGCCTGGCGCCCATTGAGGTAGCCGCGGAGGATGCGGCCATCCCAAGTGAAGGCGATGTGGTTCCATGTTTCGGGTTCGATTTGGCCTTTGCCGATGATCGCACCGTGGGATTGGCCGCCCAGCGTATCGAACCACCCCTCGCCGTCGTGGAGATCGATGCCGTAACCCCCGCCCGACTGTGCGATCCAGACACTTCGTTCTTGGATGTAAACCTGGCCGGTCGCAGGCGCGGTCGGCGTGCGCACCCAGAATGTCCAGCTTCCGGCGCGGTGTCCTGCTTGCGGATTATGCGGGAGGATCAGGTGATCGCCCGTTCCATCAAAGGCCAGCACGCCGCCGCGCCGGGCATCTTTCGCCCACTTCACACCGGGGCCTGTGGGCTTGCCGTGTGTCTTGCGTCCGTCGTCGAGACCGAGGCGTTTGGAATTATCAAAACCCCAGCGAGCGATCAGACCGTAGGTGACATCGCGTGTGGAAGCGTCGGTGGCCGCCGCAAGGGTTTCGAGTTCGCGCGTGACTTGTGCTGACGCGAGTTCGACACCGGTGCGTTCGAGTCCTTCGGGGGGCTCCGAGGCAAGATAGCGTTCGAAGTGGTCGGCGGTCCTGCGCAGCATGGCCGGACGGTATTCGGGTTTGGCTCGCTTTGTGAGATCCTGATACCAGCGGCCGAGTGCGAACGATTCTTCGGGTGTGATGTCTTCCTCATTTTTGGCGGCGATTTTGATCATGGATTGATCGTTATCGCCGGCAAGAAATGAATACCGTCGAGCGCGTTCGGGCGCATCCATCTCAATCACCAGTAAATCAATGAGGCGGGCGCTGGTTTCCGCATCATCCGGATTTTGCTTGAGCTGAGCGATAAGCGTGGCCATGGTTTGCAGGCCACGCTGTTCGGCCTGCGTGGCGGCGAGATCCGCTTCGACATCATTGAGACGATCGGATTGTGCGGAGCGAGCCAGAGCGCGAGCCCGTTGGTAGACGTCGATGGATGCGGCGTGATTGTCAGCCGATCGCAGCGTCTCGGCTCGGTCAAGCAGTTCGGACAGCAGGTCTTCGCCTGCATCCGTCTTGGCTTCACCCCGCGATGCCGTGAAGCGTTTTCGAAGCAGATCCAGGATTGTGTCGGCAGTGGTGTCCGGGTCGGCGCCGAATTCCAGACTCAGTCGCAGTGCGGCGATCGCGATCGTCAGGCCGTCGCGTTGTGTGACGCTCAGATCGTGGGCCATCGCGCACAACCGGCGAACGAGCATCGGTTGGTCGGTGGCTTTGCGTGCGGCTTCAAGGATTTCTTCGGCGAGAGCGAGATCGTCGTCGGCCTCGCGCGTGCCGCGCACCACGCGCACACGTTCACCGAACAGATCGTCGATAATTTTGTCTGCGACGGCAGAATCAGGATTCGGCGTGGCGGCGTGTGCTCCAGTGAGCAACAGCAGCACGACCCAGAGCGGCACGGTCAGACCTTTCATGTCGCACCCTCTCCCTGCCCGGACAACCCGCCACAATAGCGTATCCCGGGAAAGCCCCGCGGATTGGACATATGGCTTGATATTCGGTCGCTAGAAACACAGCAACTGCCTGTGGCACAAGCGATAACACAAAAAGGCGTTCGAAGATTCAGGCGGCGGTGTCACGCGGGTTTCGGGCTTTGATCCAATCGTGCCGACGCCCTTGATCGACGCGGGCTCACGACTGCGACGCGGAAAAATCCTCGACGTCTTCGCGCGTGAAACCCAGCCACTCCATCATCTGCAGGTCGTAAGTCGCGCGATGTTCCGGATTCGAAAAATCCAGGCGCAGTTCGTTGATCACCTTGGTGCCTTGGGCAATCCACTGGCGCCAGGTGGTGGCTGAATAATGGGCCACGATGAATTCGCCCATCGGTCCCTTGAGCGGCGGGCTGGTCAGTCGCGGTCCCGGTTCATTGGTGCGGCGACAAATCATCTGATCGCCACCGGCTTCGGGTTCGGGGATGGCAGCCTGTTTCGTTTCAGGAACCGGTTTGCCGATTTTTTCGAGCAGCGAGCCCATCGCGCGCATGGGCATAACATCACCCCGTTCGGCGGCGATGACGTATCCCTTGGTCATGACTTCTGCCGCCTGATCGTTTGCACCCGACTTGACCAGAATCTGGCCCAGCAGCTGGTAGGCGCGCGAAAGGCCGGTGTCGAGCTCGATGGCTTTGCGAAAGCATCGGCCGGCTTCCTCATCGCGATCGGCTTCGCGATAAGCATTGCCCAGGCTGAACCAGCCCATGGCATTTTCCGGATCCTGCTGGGTCATGTTTTCCCATTGGGCGATGCGCTGTTGCAACAGATCGGTATTCATGGCTCAAAGAATAAGCGCCCCGCATCAGGAGGGCCAATCCCCGGAAGTAATGACATGCGGAGGTCTTACCAATCGCCCAATTGGCCGACGATCGGCTCCACCAGATTTTTGATGGTGACCAGCCCCATGGGCTCGCCACCGGGTGTGCGGATCAGCGCCATCGACTGGCGGTAGGCCTGCAGGCGGCGCAGTGCTTCGGGCAGACGGGTGGTCGGCGGCAGCTCGATCATCGGATGTGCGGATTGTTCGACTGAGCCGAGCGTGGCCGGATCGCGCCGCAGAATATCGAACAGTTCCAGTACGCCCACGGGTTGGCCTGCCGCATCGACCAATGGCACACGCGAGAAAGTCACCCGCCCGGCCAGTGCCCAGAGGGCTTCGAGTGGTTGAGAGGTGCGAGCCACGACGGCTTGGCGCCATGGCACCATGACTTCCTGCACGGTCTGACGGTTCACGCGCAGCGCGCGTTCGATGATGTCCGATTGGGATGAGCTGATCACGCCGTGGCCGGCACCTTCGCGCAGCAGATGCGACATGATGCGGCGCGGATGCAGCATGGCCGATTGGATTTCACCGGCCCCAAGCAGGCGACGCAACGTGGCCGAGACCCAGCCGATCATCGGCAACACGCCGCACCAGGTCAGCAGACGCGAGAGTACGGCAATCGGCCGCGCGAGGGGAATGGTCAAGCCGTCGGCGTGGTTGCGAAACAAATCCTTGGGCAGCACTTCACCGAAAACGAAAAGCAGCGGCGTGAGGACCGTGGCGCTGATGGCGATCTGTTGCCAGTTGATGAAGCCGGCATCCTGTAGCAAGGCACCAATGGCGAGCGATGCCGCATAATTGGCGATGTTGTTGCCCACCAGCAGTGTGCCGAGCAGGCGGTTGGGGCGTGCAATCAGGCGCTGCATGATGGCGGCATTCGAACGCGGATCATGCGCCAGCACATGCAGACGCACGCGGTTCAAAGTGTAGATGCCGGTTTCGATACCGCTGAACGCGCCGAGGCCGATCAGGCCGCATGCCGCGATGAAGTACCAGATGAAAACTTCAAAACCGGTCATGGTGCAGACTCCTCGTGAAGGAGCCGTAGGATCACCGATTCAACACGGCCGGCTTCGGCGTGTTCAACTTCGAGTTCCAGGTTGGCCAGTTGGGCGCGATCGCCTGTTTTGGGCACATGGCCCAGCAGCGTCATGACCAGGCCGCCGACAGTGGAGATGCGCGGCGGCAAGCGTTCCGCGCCGAAGGCATCGGCCCAGTCGTGTACGCTCAAGCGGCCGCTGACGCGCCACACGCCGGTGCTGATGCGCTGCGTGGTGGTTTCGGGTGTTTCACCGGGCGCGCCATCCATATCGAGATCACCGAGCATCTGTTCAACCACATCCTTGAGCGTGACCAGGCCGGCGGTGCCGCCGTATTCATCCACGACCACTGCCATGTGCGTGCCGGTGTTTCGGAAATCTTCAAGAAGCGCGTCGACGCGCTGCAGCTCGGGCACGAAGCGCACCGGCAAGACCGTCGTGTGCGGCATGACGGTCGGATTCAGGCGGAATTCAAGCAGAAATTGCCGGGCTTGGATCACGCCGGCCACATGGTCGATGTCGCGATGGCAGGCGAGTATTTTCGGGCGACCGGTTTTCTCGATGAGTGTGCGCAGCGCCGCCGCCGGTTGCGCCAGATCGAATGATTCGATGTCGACGCGCGGCACCATGACATCGCGCACTTTCAGATCGCCCAGCGCGATGATTTCTTCGAGCAACTCATGTTCTTCGGCGGCGATCACACCGTGATGCTGACTCATTTCGACCAGGGCCTGCAATTCATCGGTGGACAATGCACCATGCGAGCGACGTGGTGCCAGCAGACGCACCATCGGGCTGACGAACCATCGGCTCATGAACAGACCCATCGGAGCCACCACGCGGTGTGCGGCGTACAACGGCACGATGGCCACGCGCACCCAGCCGACCGGCGCCGTATTGGCGACGAGTTTGGGCAGCACTTCACCGAAAAGGATGATGATCAGCAGCGGCACAAACGTGACACCGATGATCCACGCCGGATGTACGGTTTTTGGATCCAGTTGCAGCAGCAGCGCCGAGGTGACGACGAAATAGCCGACGTTCATCATCATGTTGCCGAGCATCAGCGTGACCAGCAGCGAACTCTGGTCGGCCAGCAGCGCATCGACCGCCCGGGCGGTCATGCCGCCGGCATGCTGCAATCTCAGACGCTGTTGTGTGCCCAGGCCGAAGATGCGCGGTTTCAGAACCGCTGAAAAAACCCGAACCCACAAGCAGTACCGGCAACACGGCAAAAAAAGGAAGATCCGCAAAATCGTACGGCATGATGGCCATGATTCTAGAGGGTGTTATGAACTTTCGCTCTTGTGACAGCGGCGATATCGGGCTTCTGCCTTGGTCGTGAGTACTCAGCGGCCCACTGTGGGGCCGCCTCCGCCTCCCGACACGATGGCAGAAGCCGGATATCCTGCGCTTCACGGCGGCTCAAATCCATCACACCCTCTAACCACCATGCACTTGCGGTACACTTGGCCGCCGATGGATGACTTCGCCGCATTGCAACCGACACTCGCATCGCTCGCCCGGGGTGAAATCCTGGATGAAGCGCAGGCCGATCACGCCTTTGAAATCGTGATGGCCGGCAAAGCCACGCCGGCGCAGGTGGGCGCATTGCTTACAGCGCTGCGCGTGCGCCCCGGTGGCCCCACGGTGGATGAGATTGTCGGCGCGGCCCGCGCGATGCGTCGCCATGCTACGGCGGTGCCGGTGCCCGCCGGCATGACGGTCATCGATACCTGCGGCACCGGGGGCGATGCCTCGGGCACGTTCAACG
Organism: uncultured Phycisphaeraceae bacterium; assembly: GCA_942491355.1. Lineage (GTDB taxonomy): Bacteria > Planctomycetota > Phycisphaerae > Phycisphaerales > Zrk34 > CALOAZ01. Next base: position 51,683 of record CALOAZ010000099.1, on the reverse strand, counting down.
TGTCGACGGTGGCGGCGCTGATCGCCGCAGGCGCCGGCGCGAAAGTGGCCAAGCATGGTAATCGTTCGGTGACTTCGAATTCAGGATCATCCCAGGTACTCGAATCACTGGGCGTGCAATTGAATGTGGACGGCACCACGCTGGTGCGATGCCTCGAGCAGGCGGGTCTGTGTTTTTGTTTTGCACCGACGCATCACCCGGCGATGAAACATGCGATCGGACCGCGCCGCGAACTGGGTTTCCGCACGATCTTCAATCTGCTCGGTCCATTGACGAATCCTGCCGGCGCGCGGCGTCAGGTGATGGGGGTTTACGATCCTGATCTCACCGAACCCATGGCCCGCGTACTCGGCTCGCTCGGTGCCGAACACGCCATGGTGGTACACGGCACTTTTGACGGCGGTGGTCTCGATGAGATCACCATCACCGGACCGACACGCATCACCACGTGGCACGACGGCAAGACCGTCACCACGCAGGTCGATCCCGAATCTCTGGGTTTGCAGCGAGCCTCGATCGATACGCTGCGTGTCGATGGCGTTGAAGCCTCGGCCGCTTTGATTCAACAAGTGCTGCAAGGTGCCACAGGCCCCGCGCGCGATATCGCATGTCTCAACGCTGCGGCGGCACTCGTGGTGGCAGGTCAGGCGCCCGATCTGAAAACAGGATTGATCCAGGCCGGCAACGCCATTGATTCAGGTCAGGCTGCGCAAGTACTCAAAACACTCGTGGCCGTGACGCAAGGCGCGTAAAGGGTCTGCCCCGAATGAGACTGACCCGGTCTTGTTTCTGTCAGCGCGTTACGGGTTGAATCTGCTGAACCTGCAGGCGCACGCGATCCAGAGATAGCTGGGCATCTTTCAATGTGTCATCCAGCGGTGGTCGCGAGGATGTTGCCGGCGTCTTTTGCACGCGTGTCTGATGTCGGAGATCGGCAAGAGCCTTGTTGAATTCAGCCGTATCACGTGATGAATTCGGACGACTGGCCAGTGCCTTGGCTTGTGATTCCAATTCACTCACGCGCTTTTCGAGTTCCTCTTTCTGCTGTTCGAGCAGATCGTTCCGGGTTTGCAATTCGGCCGCAGCCACTTTGACTTTATCCAAAGTGTTGTACAAATCAGCTTGCGCATTGGAGATTTGAACTGTTTTGCTGGCAAAATCGATGGAGACTTCGCCCGATCGATATGCGATCAGCACCAGTCCGAAGGTTGTGACGAGAATCGCCAGACTGATGGAATGCCAGAATGTTTTTGGGATGGCGTTGAGATCCATGAAAGCGACTCCAGATGGCGTGCAGTGAAATCGACATCCACGTTTTTCATGGATTCGAGCGAAGAAGCCAAGTGTACTGTTCGGCGACGGCTCGAAAGGCCCCGCCGGTGACAATCATCTGGCACTGCAGCAGTCTGTGGTGGGCTGTTTTGAAGGATTTATGCGCGAGACGGATCAGTTTCCGTTCGGGGCCGCGCTCTTTTTGGCGGTTTCTTCGGCGGCGCGGATGAGGGCCGGCGCATCGATCCGATCGATCGGCTCGGCCGGATCACCGGGCGGCACATCCGGCGCGCGGCTGGGTCGGCGCGTCATGTCGATGAGCCGCGCCAGTGCGGCTTGTCGCAGTTCGGCTTCGGTGGCTTTGCTGTTTTTGCGTTTTTCATCCCGGCGCACGTGGCGGATGACGGCGGCATAATCTCCGGCACGATCTTCGCGATCGAACCAGAACGGCACCCAGAAACCGGAATCGGTGTCTGGATGTAATCCGGCTTTCACCGCGTGTTCCACATAAGTGTGCCGGTCGGTGCGCCATGTGTCGGCGGCCTGTCGAATCAGAGGATAAGCCTTGGCCAGATGCGCCGTTTGCGCCGATGGCTGCAACGTGGTGCCCAGATGGTCGAGTAATGTTTTGTCACGCGGCGCGGCCGGATGCTGTGAGAATTGTCCGGCGTCGATGCGTTCGATCGCGCGCAGTCGCGCATCGTAGGCCAGGTTGTATCGGCCTTCGATATGCAGCAGCAGACTCAGCACATGAAAGCCATCCACTTCAGGCAGAAGGCCGGATTCGATCATGGCCGCAATTGCGGTCAGTGCTTCGGCATGCCCCAGTTCGGCAAGCGAAGCGCCCGTATCGAGCTTCGAGAGATCAACCTGCGCCGGATCCAGTTTCAAAAAGGTCGGTACGCGCGTGGCCAGACTGAAAGGCGAATGTTTGTCTTTGGGCTTCCAGCTTGGCGGCGTGATCAACCAGTCGACCCATGCGAGCATGTACGGTGTGGACGGCGCATCACCATGGACTTCGGCGGCTTTTTCAAAATAGTTGTGCGCGAGTTTCAGATCCTGAAGTTTCTGGCGATCGGCGCCCTGCGCCAGCCATCGGCGCACGTGCGATGTGCCGAGTCGTTCGTAGGCACGATGTTGCAGCGGCGCGATCTTCGCGGCTTCTTCCTTCTGACGCGACAGCAGCTTCCAGGCGCGCTGGGCATAGGCGATGGCCTTGTCATGATCGGCAAGTCGATCGCAGGTTTCGGCGGCATCCAGATGCAGCGGAATATCTTCGGGCTGCTTTTTGATGGCTTCGGCGAGGCGCGCCAGACGGTGTTGATAAAAAATCGCCGGTTCGTGATTCACATAACCGGCGATGAGTTGTTCAGGTGTCTGGGCGCGCACCGCATTGTGGGATACGGCGAAGACGATCGCCGTGATAAGCAGATTCGGAATGACGGAGCGCGTGTGCATGACGTTTACAGTGAAGCGAGTCGTTCAGCGGTGTCGCGTTCAATCAGGGCGTTGACCAAGTCATCCAGATGACCGGCAAGAATTTCCTGCAGGTTGAATGACTGCCCCACGCGATGATCGACCGCCAGATTCTCTTTATAACGATACGTGCGGATGCGTTCACCGCGTTCGGCCGAACCGATCATCTTCGATCTTTTTTCAGCCCGTTCGGCTTCCACTTGCTTCTGGTGATGTTCCCACACGCGGGCGCAGCAATTGCCAGGCAAGTTGGCGGTTCTGATGCTGGCTTTTGGTGTCTTGCATGCGGACTTCGATGCCCGTGGGGATGTGAAACATTTTGACCGCTGTGGCCACCTTGTTCACATTCTGGCCTCCGGGGCCGCGCGCGGTGGTGACATCAATTTTGACATCCGATTCGTCGATTTGAATGTCCACCGATTCAGGTTCGGGCAGCACGGCCACGGTGGCCGTGGAAGTATGCACGCGTCCCTGCGATTCGGTGACCGGCACGCGCTTCACGCAATGGGTACCCCCCTCGTAGCCCAGGCGTTGCCAGACGCCTTCACCCTCAAGGCGCACCACGGCTTGGCGTAGCCCCCCCATTTCAGCCCCGCTGAAATCCATGGGTTCCCACTTCCAGCCCTGGGCCTGCGCGTAGTGCTGGTACATGGTCAGCAGATCATTGGCCCAGATCCCCGCTTCATCGCCCCCCACGCCGGCACGGAGTTCGAGGATGACCGATCCGATGGATCGATCATCCGACGTCACCAGTTCAGACTTGATGGTGTCGAGCAGGTTTCTGGCGCGGTCTTCAAGTTCAGGCAATTCGGCTTCGGCCATGGCGCGCATGTCGACATCGGTCTCGTCACGCAGCATCTGGTGGGCATCATCGATCTCCCCGCGCGTGCGCTGATAATCCTGATATCGGGTGCAGATGGATTCGATGGCCGCTCGTTTGCGCGACAGCTCGGTGACTTTCTGATGGTTGGTCAGCACCTGCGGATCAGACAGCGCGGCGGTCAGTTCACTGAACTGACCAGCCATGATCTCAAGGCGCCCAAGCAATGCGGCATCACTCACTGGCCGAACTCGGAATCGGGGATCAAAAGAGAAATTCGTGCGCGCAAGAAAAAACCGCGCGCTGCAAAACAGCGCGCGGTGTGGTGTGCGAAAAGCTACTTGGCTTTGTTGAAGTAGTTGCCGCCGAATCGCTTGGTGAATTTCTCCACGCGACCTGCGGTATCGACAAACTTCTGCTTGCCGGTGTAGTACGGGTGAGATGCGGCGGAGATGTCCACTTTGATCAGCGGATATTCCTTGCCGTCTTCCCACTTGGTTTTTTCCTTGGAAGTCATGGTCGACTTCGTGAGGAAGCGGAATTCAGCGCTGGCGTCTTCAAAGACAACCGATTGATACTTGGGATGGATGTCAGCCTTCATAATTATTCCTCACCTGAGGGCTGCGTCTGCTGCCCTGATCGACAAAGGGCAAGATCATACTCTTGCGGGCGTATCGAGGCAAACCTTTCGATTGCGGCTCTAAGTCTTTTTGTATCAATTGGATAGGCTGAAATCCAGCTATTGAGACCGCCACAGACGCAATGCCGGAATGGTGTAAAGCCCTGGTGCGAGCGCCAGGACCATGAGCAGGAGCGTGTTTTCGGGTGGCAGCAGGCACATGCCGATCAGGCCGGTCACGGCCACAGGCACCGACCAGAGGGCCAGAAGTCGTCCACCGAGCCGGTTGAGCCGATCCCATGCCGAATGCGAGGCGAAGCTGGCTCGTGTGCGCACACCGTACCAGCGGTTGGGCCCGATCCAGCCGCGCCACAACGGGATGGACAGCAGAAGGACCACCATCGCGGTCAACAGATTGCAGATTCCGATCCAGAAGGCCGCATGCATCGGCGGGTCTCAATCAAAGGGTGTGGTGCGCAACGTGGCGCCACAATAGATGCACCAGTTGTGCCGGCGCGCATTTTTTTTGTTGCAGCCTTTGCAGGTGCGTGGCCCGCGGGTTTTGCGACCGTCGGCCACGCCATCCTCGAGATCCAGACTGGCGATTTCGGCCATCAGTTCATCGTCCCGATACCCCATGCGCTCTTTGAGCAATCGCCACAGGGCTTCACTGATGAGGGCCAGACGATCGACTTCCTGCCGCAGAAAAGCCGTATCGGTGGCTGCCTCCCGTGCAGCATTGCGCGCCGCGGCCGCATCGATGCCGGCGGCCGTGTTGGCAAAGCTGTTGTCGGGATCGCTGGCGTGATAAAAAAGATCCATGGCATCGGTACTCCGAAGTGGCTGCGAATGAAGAAATTGTAGGCTCACTGGAACCCGGACCCCATGGCGGCGTCTCAATGAAATGGCTTGGTTTGTCTATACTGCCACGCCTTCGCCGCAGTCTTCCCGGAATTGAACATGCCTGTTTTGCGTGCCCCGCTGTGTGGATTCCTGATCGCATTGCTCACGATGGCGATGTCTGCTCAGGCCGTCGACCGCGTTTCACCCCATCCCCTGCCGCCCGAACTCAAAGGCTTGCGCGCCACGCTCGATGGTCGGCTGATGTATCTTAAGGGGCCGATTTTTTTCATCCTGGTGCAGGATGTGAAAGCAGTGGAAGACCAGAGCAAGGCCAAAGATCCCAAGCACGCAATGGATCTGATTCTCGCCTGCGATGTGTTTGAGCGTGGTCGTCCCAACAAAGATTTTTTCGACGCGCTGCAGAAACTCGAAGTGGGTCAGAAAATCCGCGTGACCGTGGTACACACCGGCGGCGGTCGTCTCTCGACCACCGCGGCACCGGCGCTGGCACCGGCTGACGAAGAACCCCAGGCCACACTCACGCCCGATGATCCGAAATCCGGTGCGAAGTCAGGCGGCGGTTCAGGAACATCCTTTTTCGGTGTGAAGATCGAAGGCGCGCCGGGAGCCGACCCGAAGGTACTCGCCGAATTGCGCACGCGAGCTTCGTCAGCAGGCACCGATGCCGCCGCCGGGCGCTTCGATGCGGCGCTAAGCAAGCTGCATCAACTCAAGAAGGATCTGCCGAACGGATTCAGCGCCGCAGGTCTCGAAACATCCATCACGCATCTCGAAAAGATGAAGGCCCAGCAGAAGGATTCGAATCAAGCCGTGGCCGAAGTGAACCGCCTGCTCGCCGCGGCCACGCGCGATGAAAACGATGGCGATTTTGCCGGCGCTCTGACCAAACTTCAAAAAGCCAAATCCACGTTGCCGATGGGCGCCGATGCGCCGGGTCTCGAAGAGGCAATCGGTCGCGTGGAAACCAAACTCAAGGCGCAGCCCGAAATGGGCGTCACGCACAAGGCGATCGATGCCGCCGAAGCCCTGGCCGCCGAAGGCAAAATCGACGAAGCCCTCGAGCAGTTGAATGTCCTCAAAAAGAAGCTCCCTGAAGCCGCGCAGCCACAGCGCCTCAAGAACACCCTCGCCACACTCGAACAACAGAAAAAATATCAGCCGCTGCTCGAATCGCTCACGCGCCGCTTCGATGAAGCCATCGCTCTCGAAGAAGAAGGCAAGCTGAACGAAGCGATCGAGAAGATCAAAAAGCTCAAAACCGATATTCCCGCCGGCGTGCCGGTGGATCGTCGTCCCTTTGACGAAGCGATTAAGCGGATTGAAGCGAAGAAGTGAAGATGAAGTGGTTGATCCTCACCCCGTCTCCGGCATGAACGTCGGAATATTCACACCTTTAAATTCAGGACAAGCGCCATGCACCTGATGCACGTGCATTTCGGTGTTGCGCCCGCCCCAGGCATAAAGCTGTTTCACCAAATCGCCGCAGTGCGCCGGCACCAGCATGATGGGGGATCGACCGGCGTTCACATTCAACTCGGCATGAATCAAAGCCGCGGCGATGGCTTGATCGCGCCCCACGCCCGGGCCGAGCATGTTCGAACCGGGATGCGCAATCGAGCTTAAGAAGCCTTCGATCTGGCCGCCGCGTTCGAACACGCTTGTGTGCCAGACGCCCCGCCGGTTCTCGATGAAATACCGATGATCGGCCTCGCGCTCGATGCCTGCGAGTTCTCTTTCGAGCGCGACCATGGCCGACAGATCTTCAAGCGTGGCTTGGCGCACATGCTCCGCACCTTGAGGTGTTTGAGCCAATCCATTTGCTGGCACGTTCACGCAGACGTCTTGATACGTCATGACCGGCACGAAGCCCGCTCGCGTATAGAGTGAATACGAATCGAGATTCAGACAGCTCGAAACCAGTCGTGCAGGCACGCCGCGTTTTTCGGCTTCATCAATCACGTGCTCAAGCAGACGGCGAGCCACACGGCGGCCGAAGTAACTCGGATGCACATTCATGATGCCCAGCGCAACATGTGTGGATCGTGGATGCACAAAACAGGATCCGGCGAGTCGCCCCGTCGCGATATCTTCAGCCAGCAGGCACCGCCCCGGATCGAGGTCTTCGTAAATTTCTGCGAACACACCGCATGATTCGGGGCCTGCGGCGAAAATAGGCGGTCGGCCGTGGGTCTGATACCAGACATTGGTAGAGAGGTGGATTAGTTCCGCCACGGCATGCACATCTTGCGCGGTCATGGGACGCAGTCGGATTTCAGACATCACAAGACTCCTGCAAGCAGAGGCAACACATTCAGGGGATGTCGGGATATCATCGAGGCATGGCCGATCATCATCAAAACCTTGACCAGCTTAAGGCAGATCATACGCCCCGTGCGATTGCCGATCGTCTCGAAGCGGCCACGCAGCACAGCTATCTGCGGGACTTTGTGTTCGGAGCGGTCGACGGCACCGTGACCACCTTTGCCGTGGTGGCTGGTGTGGCCGGAGCTCAGTTGTCTGCAGGCATCGTGGTCGTACTCGGGCTGGCCAATCTGATTGGTGACGGCTTTTCGATGGCGGTGAGCAATTATCTGGGCACACGGGCAGAAGAACAGTTGCGCGAGCGTTTGCGCCGGATGGAGGCCGATCACATCGATCGCTATCCCGAGGGAGAACGCGAAGAAATTCGTCAGATCTTCGCGGCGAAAGGATTTACGGGCGAAGACCTTGAACATGCGGTGGATCGCATTACTGCCGATCGGAAGCGATGGATCGATACGATGCTCATTGAAGAGTTGGGCATGGCGCTCGATGGGCCCAGCGCGCTGCGCGCCGCATGGGTTACTTTCGCGGCCTTTCTGGCGGTAGGCACATTGCCCTTGCTGACCTTCATCTGGCAGCTTGCCACGCCTGAGGCCTGGCATTTATCGAATCCGTTTCAAATCAGCGCGGTGCTGACGGGCCTGGCTTTTTTCGGTGTGGGTACCCTCAAGGGATATGTGACCACCAATCAGCCGTGGCGCGCCGGATTTGAAACACTGGCGATGGGTGGCATTGCCGCCAGCTTGGCTTATGGCGTGGGCGCTTTGCTGCATGGCTTGGTCTTGATGTAAGCCGTTCGTCCGTTGCATCGAGAGAGGCCGTGTGAGGTCTTCTCTGAAACCCATTCAAAAATAATGCGCGCACAAAATGACCACCGCGGCCGAAGGAGTTGCGGCCGCGGTGGTCGGGGTTGGATCAGAGTCTGAGGGTGCCTGAACCGGGAGGTTCAGGAAAGGCCGGGCAATCGTCCGGTGCTGTCGCCGAATCGATCGATTGAGACATCCACGCGATCGAGCATCGACAGGAACAGATTGCACAACGGTGTGTTTTTGTCGTACTTGAGGTGGCGACCAGCTTTGAGGCGACCGCCGGCATTACCTGCCACGACGATGGGCAAATTGTCATGGTTGTGGCGGTTGCCGTCGGCGATGCCGCTGCCGTACAGGATCATGCAACTGTCGAGCAATGACTTGTCGCCTTCCTTGGTTTTTTCGAGTCGCTCCAGGAAGCTGGCAGCCACTTCGGTGTGGAAGCGGTTGATCTTCTTGATGTGTTCCTGCTTCTGGGCATCGTTCTGATGGTGTGAAAGCGAGTGATGGCCTTCGCTCACACCCAGATCGGGGTACGTACGGTTCGAGCCGGCATTCGCGACCATGAATGTGGCCACGCGTGTGGTATCAGTCTGGAACGCGAGCGCCATCAGTTCGTACATCAGCTTGAGGTGATCTGCATACTCGCGGGGAATACCAGCGGGGGTTTCGATACCATCGGGTACGCGATTGGCACTTTGTCCTTCGGAGGCTTGAATGCGCTGTTCGATGGAGCGCACCGTGTCGAGATATTCATCGAGCTTGTGTTTGTCGGCACCGCTGATGCGACCGCTGAGTGATTGAGCATCCTCGCGTACCAGATCCAGCAGGCTCTTGCGATAGCTTGCCTGCTTGGCGGCTTCTTTCTTGTTGGCCAACGCGTTGGCATCTCCGAACAGCCGTTCAAAAACGAGGCGCGGATTGATCTCTTTCGCCATCGGCGTGCTGGGCGAACGCCACGAAATATTCGACGAATAAGCGCACGAATAACCCGAGTCGCAATTGCCGGCCTGGCGGCCGGCTTCGGTGCCCAATTCGAGACTGGCCAGCGGCGTTTTGCCCGCGAATTTATTGGCGGCGATCTGATCGACCGATACGCCGGTGCTGATGTCTTTGCCGGCGGTCTTGCGGCACTGCATGCCGGTGAGATAGGTGCCGGCATTGCGAGCGTGGTCGCCACCGCCGTCGCCGTTGGCCCGCGCCTTATCGTGCGTGAGACCGGTGAACACGGTCAGGTTGTGCTTCACATGTTGGAAGGGTTCGAGCAGGTGCGGCAGTTTGAACTGCTCGCCGGTCTCGCCGGGCGTCCAGTCCTGCATGTGCTTGCCGTTGGGAGCAAAGATGAAACCCATACGCACCGGCGGTTTTTCACTCGAAGCCGCGCGGGCTTGCGGGGTCACCATGGCGTCGAGCATCGGTAGGCTCAGTGCCACACCTGTGCCGCGAAGCATGGTTCGACGATCAATCATCCAGGGCTTAGTCATTGAGTGTGACCTCGACGGTTTTCATGGGACGGCGATAACCGAACGGTACGCTTCGCGTGATGGCCAGGACAAGGGAGGAAAAGCGGTATTCGTCTTTGGCCAGTGCGTCAGTAATCCCTTTGATGCTGCAGGCGTCGGTGTATTCGAGGCCGCGGCCCAGGGCGTAAATCAGCATTTTTTCGGTGATGCAATGAACAAATTGGTCTTTCTTGCCTGCCAGCACCGTGCGCAGTTCGGCAGGTCCGTTAAACGTCGAGCCATCGGGCAGCACGCCTGAGGCATCGATTTTGGTGCCATCGTGTTCAGAGCGCCAGCGGCCCAAGGCGTCGAAGTTTTCCAGACCGAAGCCGAGTGGATCCATGCGTTTGTGGCAAGAGGCGCAGATCGGATCGGTGCTGTGCAGGGCCATTTTTTCGCGCATCGACAACTTCTTGCCGCCGGCGTGTTTTTCGGCTTCTTCCAGATCGGGCACCACCGGTGGCGGTGGTGGCGGCGGCGTGCCCAGGACATTCATCAGAACCCACTTGCCGCGTTTGACCGGACTGGAGCGCGTCGGATCACTGGTGAGCGTCAGCACGCCGGCGGCGGTCAGAAGGCCGCCGCGCTGGGTGCGATCGACCGAGACCTTTTGAAAGGCCTCGCCGCTGACGCCCGACATGCCGTAATGCTTCGCAAGGCGTTCGTTCACAAACGTGTAGTCGGCATCGAGCAGTTCGAGGATCGGACGATCGGCGCGCATCACGTGTTCGAAGTGGGCCGCCACTTCTTCATACATGGCGCGGCGCAGGTCGTCTTTGAATTCGGGGAAGATCTTTTCGTCGGGCTTGATGGTGTAGAGGTCACGCAACTGCAGCCACTGCGCCGCGAAGTTGTCGACCAGCGCACGGCTTTTCGGGTCGGCCAGCATGCGCTTGACCTGCCGTTCGAGTTCGACCGGGTCGCCGAGCTTGCCTTCGCGTGCGGCAGCGAATAATGCGTCATCCGGCATGGATGACCAGAGAAAGTACGACAAACGACTGGCGATTTCCCAGTCGTTCAGCGCATAAGCCTGATGTTCGCCTTTACCGGGACGATCCTGTTCGACGCGGAAGAGAAAGTATGGATTGATCAACGCGCCGGTCAGTGCGAGTTGGACGGAGCGCTCGAAAGTTTCCTTGTTGCGATCAGCCAGATCGAACATCGTCAGCAGTTTGTCGACTTCCTGACTCTCCACAGGACGACGGAAAGCTTGTGTGGCGAAGGCCTCGATGATCTTGCGAGCCGCATCGCGCTTGGGCGTGCCGCGATCCGGATGATCCACAAAAAGGCGGATGTGACTGTCGGGCAGTGACGGCGGCTTCGCGTCGAGCGGGCCGATCAGTTCAACGGAGCGCAAGAAGAGATTGCGGTCGCGCTGCGCAGGATCCTTGGCTTCGGGCTGATAAAAATCGTTGAGAAAGGCGATGCCGATCTTGTTTGTGCCTTTGCCCAGTGCGTGTTCGAACTCGACTTTGCCGGGCTTGCCGTGTTCGCCGTGAATGTCGAAGTCTTTGAGGCGCTTGCCGGCCAGGCTCACGCCGATCTTGGCTTTTTCAGGGCCGGCTTGCTGCGCCCATGCCCATGTGCGGATCTGATAACGCCCCGGTCGATCGATGTTGATTTCGGCAAAGGCTTCGCCGGAGGAACCCATCGCCAGATCGCTTCCGTTCACGCCGCCATAGCCTTTGAACTGCGTGGCATCGAGCAAATGCGTCTCTACCACGGCCTTTGTGTTCACCACGATGGCTTTGGCCATGACATCTTCGGCAGCGCTGAGATATTTCTCCATCAGGATCGGCGGCATCGACAGTACGTCACCGTTGTTGTCGAAACCTTCGCCGTCGACGTCGTCTGAAGGAAAGTCCTTGGCGGGTTGAAAATCCACACCCACCAGATCACGGATGGTGTGGTTGTACTCGGTGCGGTTGAGGCGACGCAGCGTCACGCGGCCCGGATCGATATCACCCGAGCAATCGAAATCCTTGATCGTGCGATCGATCCATGCGGTGAGCAGATCGATTTCTTCGGTGGTGGGTTTGAGTTTCGCTTTTTCCGGCGGCATCTCGCCGTTGGCGACCATGTCGAGCGCGGTGCGCCAAAGTTTGCGATCTTTCTGCACATCGGCGCGCGAGGCAAACTGCGTGAAATCCAGATCGGCTTTTTGTTTTTCAGTGCCGTGGCAACCTTCGCAGTATTTGGTGAGCAGTGGTTGGATCTGCTGTTTGTAGAGCGCGGCATCGGGTTCGGACTTCACGCCGATGAATGCCAGCAGTCCGCCTTCACCTTCATCCTGACGAAACAAACTCGGGCCGAGCAGCACGCCGAGTATCAACAGAGCCGCTGCAGCCCCGCCGACCCACATGAGTTTGCGCGGTTTGGCGGCAGATCGTGTTTTGGTTTTTGGCGCGGCTTGGCGCGGCGCTGGCGCAGCAGCAACAGGTGCGGGCGATTTTGCTTTGGCAGGTTTGGGTGGTGCAGGCACGGGAGCCGGTGATTCGGCAGCGGGTTCAGCGTTGACGCGCTCGGGCAGCAAAGCGGCGAGATCGCGGATTTTCGCGACGCGCACCCAGGCATCGCGCTGGGTCACGAAAATTTCGTCATCGGCCCCCAGCATGCCGCTGGAAACCATTTGGCGCAGGCGCTCCAGGGTGACCACATCACCTCGTCGCCCGTCCTTGCGATACAGCCATGCATTCGACACGGGGGCTCCCTGCACCTCAGCCACCCCAACTCATCGGCATCGTAGGCATTGGGCAAAGGCCCGCGACGCAGAACACAGGCAACGGCCCTGTATCCATCAGAATGTCCCTTCCCTAGGGCGGATCTAGACACGACCCAACGCCGAGAATGCGTAAATCATGCCTGGATCACGGATTCCGATGTTGGCCCGAAGGCGGTTTCATTGCTATCGTCCGGGCGATGAGTGAGGCGCCGCCCCCATTTGAATTATCGGACCGCCAGAAGCGCACCGTACAGCAGCCCATCGGCTATCTGATGGCTCAGGCGGTGGAAAACCCCGGGCTGATCTCACTGGCGGCCGGTTTGGTCGATTACCCGACGCTGCCTTCGCGCGAAGTGGCCGAATTGAGTGCGCGGCTGCTCACCCCGGAGTCGCCCGCCGCAAAACCACCCCTGCAGTACGGCACCACCGCAGGTCACGCCGGTTTGCGCTCGGCGCTGTTGGCGCACTTGGCGCAACTCGATGGCGTGCCGGTCGATCATTACGGCGCCACGGCGAAAAATGTCGTCGTCACCACCGGGTCGCAACAACTGCTTTATCTGCTGACCGAAGTGCTGGTGAATCCGGGTGACATCGTGATCACGGCATGGCCGAGTTATTTCGTGTACACCGGCGCGCTGCGCACGTTCGGCGCCGAAGTGCGCACGGTCGACTCTGACGACGACGGCCTGATTCCCGAATCGCTCGAAGCGATGCTCGCGGCCATCGAAGCCGAAGGCCGACTCGATCGCGTTAAAATCGTTTACACCGTGACGTATCACAAAAACCCGACGGGGCGCACGCTGCATGCATCGCGCCGGCCGCGCGTGCTCGAAGCCGTGCAGCGCTACTCCAAAAAGCATCGCATTCTGTTGCTCGAAGATGCGGCATATCGCGAACTGACTTACGACGGCGTGGCGCCGCCCACGATCAAATCGCTCGACAAAGACAATTCAACGGTGGCCTTGGCCATGACGTTTTCAAAGCCGTTTTCACCCGGATTGAAAACAGGCTACGGCTTGTTGCCGGATGATTTGATCGAGCCGGTGCTACTGCAAAAAGGCTCGCAGGATTTCGGCTCGCCGAATTTCTGCCAGTCGATTCTGCACGAAGCGATGATCAGCGGCGCTTACGCACAACATGTGAAGCGTTTGTGCGAACGCTATGCGCAAAAGCGCGACGCCATGTTGGCGGCGCTCGATCAGCATTTTTCGGATCGTGGCGCTACGTGGACGCGCCCGCAAGGCGGTCTTTATGTTTGGCTCACGCTGCCCGAGGCGATTGATACGGGCCCGGATGCGACGTATTTCAAGCAATGTCTGGCCGAGGGTGTGATCTACGTGCCGGGTGTGTTCTGTTATCCGGCCGATCCGAATCGCACGGCACCGACGAATTGCATCCGCCTGAGTTTCGGCACGCCATCGATCGAAGATATTCACGAAGGTGTCGCGCGCATGGCGCGCGCCTTGCCGATTTAAAAGCTCATCGCCAGCGCAGGTCGTCGACGATCAGTTCCACCGTGGTGTTGCCGCGAAACGTATTGAGCTTGGCTTCGCCCACCACATCGAGTTCGGTGCCGCCGGGCAATTTCGAAGCCAGTTCACCCAGTCCCCACGCTACGCAGCGCATGGCGTTTTGATCGCGTCGAATCATGAAGCTCAGATGTTTGGCATTCTGCCCCATGGTGGTGGCGGCGCGATCGAGGCGCACGTCGCGCAGCAGCAGGCGCGGCGCGGGATTGGATCGACCGAAAGGCCCGAGGCGCTGAATATCCACAACGGCCTGCGTCGTGAGTTCGGCGATGTCGGCCTGTGCATCAATATCGAGTGCGGGAATCAGATCGTCGGCGCTGATGCGCTTTGCTGCATACGAAGTCAGCGCAGCGCGAAAGGCTTCGAGTTGATCGCGCTCGAGCGACAAGCCTGCGGCCATGGCGTGGCCGCCGAAGCTCAGCAGCGGCGCGGCGCAGGCATGCAGCGCTTCATGCAGATTGAAGCCGTCGATGGATCGGCCCGAGCCCTTGAGTTCGCCGTTGTTGTCGCCGAGCAGAATGGTGGGCCGACCGGTGGCTTCGACCAGGCGCGAACACACGATGCCCACCACACCCGGATGCCAGTCGTCGTGCGCCAAAACGTAGGCGCGCACGGCGGGATCAAGGCCGCCGGTGGCCTGAATCATGGCATGCGCTTCTTCGAAGATCTGTTGGCTGGCGCGTCGTCGCTTTTCATTTTCAGTATTCAGAAAGCGGGCGGAGGCCTGAGCTTCGTCGCCGCGAGCCACCGTCAGCAGTTGAACGGCGCGTTCGGCGTGGCCCATGCGCCCGCAGGCATTGAGGCGCGGGCCGAGCACGAATCCCACGTGATAGGCATCGATTTGTTCGCCATCCAAATTCGAGGCGCTGATCAGCGCCGACAAACCTTCGAAAGGTGTCTGCTTGATGCGCTTCAAGCCATGCACCACGATCGCGCGATTTTCATCCACCAGCGGCACCACGTCGGCAATCGTAGCCAGCGCGGCGAATGGCAGCAGATCGATCAGCAATGTGCGGAAAGTATCGGAGACGCGATCCGAACCGCACCAGGTACGCGCGATCTGCCAGGCGATTTTGTAAGCCACGCCCGCACCACAGAGTTCACCGAAGGGATAGCCGGATTCCAGACGCGGATGAACGATGGCATACGCATCGGGTTTTTCGTCAGACCATTCGTGGTGATCGGTGATGATCAGATCCACACCGCGCGCTTTGGCGATGGCGGCGGGCGCGACGGCCGTCACGCCGCAATCGACCGATACGATGACCTGCGCGCCCTCGTCGCAAAGTTGTTCGATGGCCTGGTCATTCAGGCCGTAGCCTTCATCCAGACGATGCGGCACATAGGTGCAGATGTTGGCCGCAGGCTCTGCGGTTTTGATGGCGTGATAGAGAATCGCGGTGGCGCATACGCCGTCGACGTCGTAATCGCCGTAGATGACGATCTTTTCGCCGGCGCGCACGGCATCGACCAGGCGCTGCGCCGCGCGCTCCGTTCCGGGCAGCAATGCTGGATCATGTAGATCCGTGAGTTTGGGGTCCAGATGATGGTGTGCGCTGGGCGCATCGACCAAATCGCGAGCGGCAAGCAACTGGCCCATCAACCGGCTGGTGTGTAGCGAGCGACTGAGCGCCTCGGCTTCGGGACGCGCCGGTGCCAGGCACCAACGCTTGAGATGGCCGCGCATCAGGTCAGACATCGAGTGTCACATCCGTTCCCATGATCGCGCGCAGCACGGCGCCGCAGTCGCCGCCTCTGGGCAACTCGAATCGCAATTCCACATAAGGACCGCGTTCGTCGCCGCCGCCACTGGCAGAGGCTTCGAGCAGTTCGGATTGTTGATCCAAAATCATTTTGGCGCGGATCGCATCGGTCGCGCGGACTTGTCGCACGCGCACGACGTATCGCTTGCTGCCGGGCGAGGCTTCGGCAATCGGCACATCGTGCTGATCCCGGGCAAGGATGAGGGCCTGCGCGAGTGTGATCGATTCACTATCAGACATGCTGGCGCCGATCACGCTGAACCACTGTCGTGCGGTGGCCTGGATTTCAAGGGGTTCGGCGTAGCGCACCGCGTCGTGCGGCAGGCCCAGTGCTGTCGCAAGTTCGGTCGCTACTTCGGCGGTGGAGCGATGGCGTTTCTCGATCAACAGATAAAGCACATCGCCAACGCCTTCGGGATCAGCATCGAGCAATTCATCCACCGAAAATTCTTCGGGCTGTTCGTGCAGGCCGCCGCCGATGCCACCGGGTTGTGCCGCAGAGGCCGTCATGCCGGATCCTGTTTTTCGACCACGCTGCTGATTTTGTCGTCCATGGTCTGCGCTCGATCCGTGCGTGTGCCGAATTTCAGCGTGCTGGTGATGCGCGGGGCCCCCATGGCATGCACCGTGTCATGGCATCGGCGAATGGCGTCGAAGACCGCATTCCATTCGCCTTCGATGTTGGTGCCGTACGCATGCAGCGTGTGATCCAGCCCCGCTTCGCGCAGGATTTTCTGGCAGGCGGCCACGTAGGGCGAGACTGAAACCCCCACGCCAAGAGGCACCAGACAGAAATCAGCGATCACACGCATGCAAAGCTCCTTATCGCGGCCATTGTAATGATCTTGCGACCGATAACCTGTGATTCGAAAAGCCCTGATTGCCGTGCGCCCGTCGAGAGAGCGGGAGTCCGATATTTTTTTCAAATTTCTCGCGACGTGGTTAACCCCCCCCTGCGGCCAGCCGATATCAACCTTGGCCGGTTAAACCACCGGTTCGAATTTTTTCGGGATACACGCGTATGGCTCGACGCAAAGACGTAATGACAACAGGTGAGGTCGCCGAGCTCTGCAATGTGGCGCCTCGCACCGTGAGCAAGTGGTTTGATTCGGGCAAGCTCAAGGGATATCGCATTCCCGGCTCGAAAGACCGGCGCATCCCGCTCAATGCCCTGATTCAATTCATGAAGCAGCACGAGATTCCGATGGATGGTCTGAAATCAGGCCGGACACGCGTGCTGATCGTGGAAGGTGATCCCGCCTTTGCTGCTGCACTCGAACAGGAACTGAGTCATGGAGCTGGCTACGAGGTGCGCCGTGTGGATTCGGGCTTTGCCGCCGGCATCGAGTGCGAGCGATTCCGTCCGCATGCCATGCTTCTGGATGTGGATCTGGCCGATGTCGATCCACAGCGGATGCTCGGTCATGTGCAGGCTTCGGATGAACTTCAGGGCACTCAGATCATCACCCTCAGCGCCCGGCTCACCGACGGACAAGCCAAGCAGCTTGGGCGCTTCGGTTTTTCGGCATGTCTCCGCAAGCCGGTCACGGCGCGCCAAGTCGTCGAAACAGTCGAGCAGGCTGTTTCGCTGATCTACTGATCTACTATCCTTCTAACGTTCTAACATCTTTCAGCTTTGCGGCATGCAGCGCACCGATGGAGATGAAGCTGGCCAGGCGCGTCCGTAGCAGGACCTAGTTATGCCGAACACTCAGAGAGGCCAATCTCGCAATATTCGCTCGGTTTCATCGGCGTGCCCACTCTCATCTCGGACCATATCTTCCAATTGAACACATAGACCCTTGTCGCCAAACGCGTCGGCTTCTTTTGCGCGCCGAGAATAATCTTCGGTTGCCTGTTTTTCCGCAGTCAGAACCGCTTTAAGCATTTCAAGGTTTGATTTTGCCACAGGTACGGGGCGCGGTGTCGTCGTGGGTTCTCCGCCCAATGCCACGATTTTGTTAGCCAAATATTGAGCGTGCAGTTGTTCGTCTGCAACTTCAGCGAGAAAGAACTGTGTCAATTGAGGACGATAGGGACCAGTGACTTTGGCGGCATACGTGATGTATTGAACAATGGCCCCCAATTCACCAGCCAGATCTTTGTTGAGATTGTTTATCAATGTGATTTTGTCCACGGCATACTCCTATGAAAAGCCTTGTGAGCAGGAACCACTTTAACAACGGCATTTGTCTGCATAACGTTCTGATGTGACGCACCTCACGCATTTCCGCGACGTCTCGGAAGTATGTACCTAACGCAAGAAGTGGGATTTTGTGGGACCATGCGGGAAAAGGTGGGTTAATCGCCGTCCTTCTCGTCTTCTGATTCTTCGCTTTTCTTTGGCCAGCCATCAGCCGGGCGCTTCTTTTTGAGCGCGTGGCCAATCGCATCTTCCCAATCGACACCATCAAGCTTGAGCCTTTCTTCGTCTGGCCCGGGCTTTTTGTCTTTGCCATCTTTTTTTGGCTTGTTTTCGCTCATAGCTGGTCTCAAACAATAATAGCTGCTCCGGCTCGCGCGGATGCAGCAGGGTATCGAACTGATTATACAGACGGGCGTGATCGCTCACGCCGTTGCTGGTGGACGCCGGTACATCAATCGCTTTCCGATAGCGCCCTTGATGGCTTCGACCGTCCGTGCGCCGTCCTCCATTTTGCGTGTGTTGTAGCGGAACTCGAATTCCGACATGTATCGGTGCAGGTGGATCTTGCTGACGTTGTGATAAACGCCGTAGATGCCGCGCTTGATCAGACTGAAAAACCCTTCGACCGTGTTCGTCGTGACCTCACCACGAACGTACTCGCGGCGTCGGTGATTCACGGTGTGGTGCCCGCCCTCGAAGGGATAACCCAAGTCGTTGTAGATCGATGATTCGTCGGTCATCACACGGGCGGAATGGGCCACATGATCGCGGATGATGCGACGCACGTTCTTGGCCGTGACATCAGGGCACACGCGGACGCGGCATTTTCCCTCACGCTGAACCACGGCAACGACCGGCGTCTTGCGGGTCCAGCTTTCGCGGTTGCCCCGCCCCACGTAGCGGGGCTTGCCGCCGACGAAAGTCTCATCGACCTCAACCGTCCCGTCGAAGCGGTCTGCGGGTCCGGCCATTTCGGACATCGCAAAGCGGATGCGGTGCATCAGGAACAAGGCCGACTTATAGCTCAGGCCGGTCTGGCGCTGGATCTCCAGAGCCGAGACACCCTTCTTGGATGTGCAGGCACGCCAGAAGGCGTAGCACCAGTGCCGGAGCGGGATGCGGCTGTCTTCCAGAACGGTGCCGATCCGAACGGTGTACTGCTTGTTGCAGCCCTTGCAGCGCCACAGGTGCCGCTTGTTCCGCTCGCCGGTTCGCTGGTCCTTCATCTGGTAAACGTCGGTGTCGCCACAGTGCGGGCAGCACGGCGTATCGCCCCACCGCTGTTTTTCCATGAACTCAACGGCTGCGGATTCATCGGCGCAAGCCATTGGTATTTCACGCACTATGTCGCTTTTGTTCTCGGCTACTTTTGCTTGTTCTTTGGCCATGCTTCGCTCCTGACACGATCATTATACATGACGCAACATCAGTGTCAATAAAAAAGATCAGAAAAACCATGGATATGTGGTATAATTGTGGACACAGATGGCGATCATAAAGCAGGTTGATATCTGCAATATGTTTTATATAAAGGGGTTGCAATGACAGCATCAGGGACACTTATAAGGCCATATGAGAGGACGCATCCGCATGTTGATTTTCGACTGGATTTAACATTGGCCTCTCATAAATTCTGGATAATGCTGGGCGAGTGCCAATCAAAAGTTGAGCATTTGTCTGGGGTCCCGTTGAAGCCTAAGCATGCCAGAAAGATGCATTATCTTTATCTGGCCAAGGGGGTGAGGGCGACAACTGCGATTGAGGGAAATACGTTAAGCGAAGACGACGTAGAAAAGAGTATACAGAACCAGCTAGAGCTTCCGGACTCCCCAAAAGTATCTAGAAAAAGAAGTACAAAATATAACGGCGGCCTGCGGCAAAATTGTGAAGCAGGTTTTTAATGACGCCGCTTCTGTATTTCAAATACCAGATCGACAATTCGACATATTCAATGAATTGGTGCTTGATGGAATTCCGCTTGAGGGAGAGATGGCGGGTTGTGTTTCTAGCCGACCGCTGACTGTTGGTGGATACAGGGCTGTGCCAAGAGAGGATTGTAATTACCTGGTTGGCCGATTAATCGATTGGCTTAATGATGATCTCGGTATTCATCAAGAGGGATTAAATAGTGTTGGCGTTGGAATCATAAAAGCCGTTATTGCTCACTTGTATCTGGCATGGATTCATAAATATCCAGATGGCAACGGGCGAACCGCTCGTCGATCGGGTTGATCGGCTTCGTGGCAGGTTCCGGTGGGAATTACCACGTTGACACCGGGGTGGTGGCCTTTTTGTCCGCGCCTTGCTCGGCTGGGAGCCGGTCCACTTGCACCAGCGGGCCTTGTTCTTCTACTCTCCCTGGCCGCGTTGCTGTTAGGCTCACAGTTCATGGCGGTGGGTTTTCTGGCGGAGCTGATCACGGTAACGGCCGCACCGTCCGGGCGCCGTACTCCATCCTCGAGCGGGCGGGGATCTGCACGCATGGATGGCGGCGGCGGATCCACGGTGCGCCGCTCGCGTTCAACTCCAGGAAGCGTCTCCCAGGCCGCCAACGTGACGGCTTTCGAACCGCTACCTGAAAGCCGCGACCGGCGGAACTGTCATGACGGACCAACACGGTGCAATCGCCTTGGCAACGGGCGCGTTGTTTCGGCACTGGTAACGTTTGCCTTTATCATGCTGGCCGTCCGCATCCTGTTGGAAGTGACGAACGCCCGCGGTGACCTGCCCTTCCTGGGAGCCAGACGATCGCAGTCGCTGGTGTACGTCTCGAGTACTCGTGGACGAAGGCACCTACGAAATTGATAACGTGATTGCGGACAAGAGCTGGAATTCGATTGACAAGGTGTTCTCACGAGGACGAGACGGTCACAGCACTTTATTCCAGTAACCGCCCCTCTATCGCACTGCCGTGTTGCCACGGCGTTTACTGGGTCATCAAACAGCTCACGGGGCTGGACACTGGCACCGAGTACCCGTTTCGCGTCGGACGGTTGATGCTGTTGACGAACGGAACCCTGTTGGCATTGCTCTGGATTGCCGTGGCTGAGTGTCCGCCGCTGGGGTTCGGCTAACTCCTGAGGTCAGACGGAGGTCATGGCGTGCAGCACGGGAGCACCCTTTCAGCCCACCTTTGGCATGGTCATCAATAATCATCTGCCCGCAGCCGCTGCGGCAATGGTGGCCCATGACGCAAGCGCACGGATTTGGTACGACGGGCCCGCGGGGGCGGTCTGTTCGCGGTGGCGGGACTAGCCGGCCGCAGCCGCGACAGCGAATGAACCTCCGCGGCGCGGCGTTTCTCGCGGCGTCGGGGAGGGGGCCTGTTATGGTAAGCGCGCTTCCCGGACGCTCCGGTGGTTTTTGCTACCTGTCCTCCTGGTCGCTGCAGCGTTCTTTTTCACCAACCACCTGGCACACGACAGCTGGCGACTGCCGTACGCCCACCGGGCCGAGGGTGAGGATTGGCGCGGTGACAACTGGTACGTGTACGATAACAGCTACTGGCTACCTGAAAATCGTCGCGGCGTGGATCGCGGGGAGCCCTCAAGCTGATCTGGGGGGATCCACGTAATGATCGCCGGGCATCTGTGAGGTCTTTCTGACGCCGATCTGGTTGCTCCCGTGCCGCAGCGGGACACAGCTTCGGGGGACGCGGCGGCAGTGGTGCGCGGCGGCGGCATCACCGATCGCGGGGCTGACGATCGGTGCTTCGTATTCTTCATTGGCTTCGGGCCGCTCGGCGATCGCCCTTACCGGGGGAATGACCTGCGGATTTCGCTGGATGTTCTGGTTGATCCTCTTGTGGTTAGTGGCACTTGTGCCCGCCGCCGACGCAATGTCGCTTCGCCGTAGGTGGCGGGCACTGGCGGTGCTGCTGTTGGTCACCGGGCTGAAAACATCGGCCATGTGCAGTCTGGCCAGCACCGACTCATCCCTGGCCCTATAGTGCCCGTTTTGGCTCCGTTTTCCGCCGGATCGTGACGGAATGAGCGGATTTCACGACCTTCCACCCAGACTTCTGAAGTTGCAGCTTCTTCGATCGATGCGAAGGACGGATTGGCCCCCTCCCCAAAAGCTCGTGGTTCGCCCAGGAAATTTCCCACGGATGGGGTAATCCGTCCTGGCGATGCGACGATTCACCATGTCGTTGGCAATCGGCCGCAAAATGGAAAGCGTTGAACGACCTGGCCAATTCGTCCTACGCAAGTGCGCAACATCAAAAGCCGACGGGGCTGAAAATTACGAGACGCGTGCGGAACCACGTGGACTATAATGCGAGACTTCAGGCGTCAGCAGGGCCGGGGCTGTCCGTGCCTCGACAACCAGAATTTCCCGCATGTCACGATTCCCCAGATACATCTCTTGAGAAGGCTGACTCCCGGAGGTGGCCATGTCAGTCGGCGAGGCGGCATCGTTCGCGAGGGCGGTCCGAACCGCCGGCGTCCGCAACGCGGGGGAGGCTGACACGTCACGCCCCCGTCGTCACGTGCGGGAAGGCCTTCGCGTTTTCCTCGGTAGAGGGCTCGCGGGAGCTTCCTGCACAACCGCCCCAACATGCCGCCAGCGCCCGTAGTGGCTACCCGCGTGGTCAACATGGTACAGCCTCGCGATCCGTATCGCCAAGAACGGTGCGGTCGCTGAAAACCGCGACGATTCGGCAGCGCGGTCGGCCGACGGCCGCGTGGCGGAGTTTCACGTCAACGGGCTGGGCGAACGTCGAGCAGGGCAGCCGCTGGGGCGCGGCTTTTGACCGAGACGATCGAACTCGAACTGCTCAGGGCGGAATCAGGAATTGAACTGAAGCAATCTGAATTGGCATGTGAGCTGGAAAACGGCACGCGTCCTGAGGAGAAGGCACGTGCCAAGGCAGAGATGCTCGACTGAAAGCGCACGCCGAATACCAGTCTCGGAGAGTCTCTGCGCCGGGGCTTACCGCTACGGGGCCAGGCCACATCGGCCGAGGGACGCCCTGGAGGAGGGGCCATCTCGTGCCGCGGTGGCAGCTGAGCAGGCTTACGGAAAATCCGTTTGCGGACACCAGACTGGCCCTCGCCGGGCCCTGACGAGAGCAAATTGAATGGCATGCCCTTCGCGTGGCCATGCAGCAGGCAGTCGTGCAGCTGCTGCAGGGGATCGACTCTTGGAACACACGCGCTGATCTCGCGTTCTCGGAGGCTTCGTCCACGGCGGAGTTTACGGAAATCGGCGGCGGGTCAAACAGGGTGATCCCCTGGTGGAGGTGGCGGCGCTGGACGAGGTTGAAGTGATCACATACGTCGTCGAACAGAGTATTGCCTTTGTGACGATCGGCGCGGAAGTTGCTGTGGAAATTCCCGCGTTGGCAAACCGTGATTTTTCCGGGCTGGGAACGAGTGGCCAATGTCGTGCCCCAGGCTGATGAACGTGCCCGCACGTTTCCCGTGATCGTCCGGGTAAGAAACATCATCGAGGATGACACTCCGCTCCTCAAATCCGGCAGGTTAGCGCGCGTTCACCTGCCGAGAGGTCCAGCTCAGCAAGCGTTGCTGGTGCCGAAGGATGCCCTGGTCATGGGAGGGCCACAACCTGCGGTTTTCGTGATTCAACCGAACGCAGATAATAACGCGACGGGGATCGTCCAACCGATCCCCGTTAAGCTGGGCGTCGCTGATCAGAAGCTGATTGCCGTCGAGGGAGGGATTGAAGAAGGACAGCTGTTGGTCGTCATGGGCAATGAACGACTGCGTCCCGGACAGGAAGTCACCGTTGCACAACTTCTGGACTCTGACTTCAAATCGCCGGGGGGACAGGCACCGTGAATCACGAGATGTTCACCTGAGCGGGGAAACCGCGGTCACCGCGGGCCACCACCCGGTCTTGAATTGCACTTGGGTAGGACGCCGCGAGCTTTTGCGAGGGGCCAATCCCTCCTCCATGGCACGCCCCCCGTGGGGCGTCCTCCACGGCCGCTGCCATCCCCGAGACACCTAACCACGAACCCCTGAGCCGTATGCAACTGGTTGACGCCTTTGTGCGGAATCCCGTGAAGGTCACCGTCGGCGTGCTCTCTATGCCGATGCAGCTGACACCCGAAGTCCAGACGCCCACCATCACGGTCGAAACACGGTGGCCCGGCGCGAGCCCTCAGGAAGTTGAGCAGGAGATCATGATCGAGCAGGAGGAGCAGCTCAAGAGCGTCGAGGGCATCACGAAGATGACCTCGGAAAGCGCCGATTCCCGCGGCACGATCACGCTCGAGTTCCTCGTCGGCACCAACATGGAAGAGGCGCTGCTGAAGGTCAACAGCCGTTTGCAGCAGGTTCGCGAATACCCCGAGGACGCGGATCAGCCGGTCATCAGCACCTCCAATGCGTCGGACCGTCCGATTGCCTGGTTCATCCTCAGCGCTCGCGACCCACGCCCGGCAGAACTGGACGAGTTCGCCGCGCCATCCCGAACTGGCCGAACAATCGCGAAACGGTTCGCGAGTCGCACAATGTGGGCCTGGCCATGCTCCGGTTGCGGTTGCTCGCCAAGGAGCATCCCGAGTTCGACGAACTGCTGCCGCCGGATCTGGACGTCACCAAGCTGCGGCGCTTCGCCGAAGACGAAATCGAAGCCCGTTTCGAACGCGTGCCCGGCGTCTCCCAGTCCAACGTGATCGGTGGTCTGGAGGACGAACTGCAGGTGATCGTCGATCCGGAGAAGCTCGCGGCGCGGGGCTTAACGCTCAGCGACGTGCGGCGCGTGCTCAACGCACAGAACGAAGACACGTCGGCCGGCGATTTCTGGGAAGGCAAACGCCGGTGGGTCGTACGGGCCCTGGGACAGTTTCGCGATCCCGCGCAGGTTGAGAACCAGTTGCTGGCCGTGCGTGACGGCGCCCCTGTTTTCGTCCGTGATGTGGCCGAAGTGCGCTTGGGACACAAGAAGCCCGATGGTTTGGTGCGCCGCTTCGGTGAATCGAGCATTGCGCTAAACTGCTTGCGCGAGACGGGCAGCAACGTGCTCGATGTCATGGAGGGGTTGCGTCAAGCCACCCGCGAGTTGGACGAGGGACTGCTCAAGCGGCGGGGATTGCAGCTGATGCAGGTCTACGACGAAACCGAATACATCTACTCGTCGATCAACCTCGTGCAGCAGAACATCTTCATCGGCGGCGCGCTGACCATGATCGTGCTGATGTTGTTCCTGCATCTGGGCGTGCGAACGTTGTTCGCCATCCCCTTGATCGTCGTGACGGCCGTGGCCGCCGCGTATGTTTCACCGTGGTTTTTTGTGGCCTGCCTGGCTCATCGTCATCGGAGCGGTTTCTGGTTTGCCCGCGGTGCCCTCGTCGTCGGGCTGGCCATTCCTACCAGCATCGTGGGGACGTTCCTGATGCTCGGCATGTTGGGTCGTTCTTTGAACGTGATCAGTCTGGCCGGTTTGGCGTTCGCCGTGGGCATGCTGGTCGACAACGCCGTGGTCGTACTGGAGAATATTTTTCGCCGCAACAGCCTCGGGGAACCGCCTTTCGTGGCGGCCGTCAAGGGAACGCAAGAGGTGTGGGGGGCCGTCATTGCCTCGACGCTGACGACCGTCGCGGTGTTTCTGCCTGTCGTGTTCGTGCAAGAAGAGGCGGGCCAGTTGTTTCGGGATATCGCCTTGGCCATTGCGTCCGCCGTTTCGCTGTCGCTCGTTGTCTCGGTCACATTCATTCCGACGCTCTCGGCCCGCTTGTTGAAGTCCCCCGAGTCGGGTGAGCGGTCGCCCGCTCCTCCGCGACAGTCGCTGTGGGGACGACGGTTCGCTGGTAAATACCGAAAGCGGCGTACCCCGCACCGCGCCGATGCAGCCGGTATCGCGCGTCCTTTGGGAGTCTTGGCGGCCCATGTGGTCCACGGCATCGTGGGACTCAACGGCTGGCTTCAACGGTCCACACTACGCCGCCTCGCGGCCGTCGTGTCGCTGGTGATCGTCTCCGTGGGCCTGAGCTGGTATTTCTGGCCCAAAGTCGAGTACCTGCCCACCGGCAATCGTAATCTCGTATTCGGCATCTTGCTGCCACCACCCGGCTACAACCTGAACCAGTTGATGGAGCTGGGCGAAACCGTCGAGACGGACTTGCGCCCCTACTGGAACGTCGATCCGGACAGTGCTGAAGCTGCGGAGCTCGACTTTCCTGTCATCGCCGACTTTTTCTTCGTGGCCCGGGGGCGGCAGGTGTTTCTGGGTCTGCGAGCGCACGACCCGTCGCGGGCCGCCGAGTTGGTCCCCCTGATCATGCAGGTGGGATCAAAGTTGCCCGGGACCTTTGCGGTCGCCAAACAGTCCAGCTTGTTTGAACAAGGACTGTCGGCTGGCCGCACAATCGACATTGAAATCGTGGGCCCTGATCTGCGTGAACTGGTGGCCCTGGGAGGAGACGTATTCGGACAAGTCCGCGGGGTATTGCCCACGGCACAGGCGCGTCCCGTTCCGAGTTTGGATTTGTCCGGCCCGGAAGTGCACTTGCGGC
This sequence comes from uncultured Phycisphaeraceae bacterium, assembly GCA_942491355.1. GTDB lineage: Bacteria > Planctomycetota > Phycisphaerae > Phycisphaerales > Zrk34 > CALOAZ01. The sequence goes on along the minus strand of CALOAZ010000099.1, from coordinate 25,357 downwards.
CCAAACTGCTGCAGGCTGCGGAAATGGGGATCAGCAGCGCGGAATTGGGCTACGCCGCAAATGCGCTGATCGACGGTGCGTACACGAGCGATTTCTACCTCGACGGCAAGAAAATCGATCTGACTGTCATCGGGGAAGAGCGCTTCGCGGAAATGACGCAGGACATTGGTGCCCTGCCCGTCGCGACACCTTTCGGCCAGCTGGTGCCGCTCAGCGCGCTGGCCGACATCGAGTTGAGTAGCGGTCCGGAGCAGATCAATCATCGGGAACGGGTGCGGGCGATCACGATCGAAGTTTCGCCGCCCCCGGAAGTCGCGTTGGAAGATGCGATGGCCAAGATCTCACAAGAGATTGTCAAACCGCTGCAAGAATCTGGTCGGCTGGAGGCCGGCTATCAGGTGAATCTGGCGGGGACCGCCGACAAGCTCCGGGAGACGTGGCAGGCACTGCAATTCAACGTGGTGCTGGCCTTGCTGATTACGTACCTGCTCATGGCGGCCCTCTTCGAGTCGTGGCTGTATCCGCTGGTGATTATTTTCAGCGTACCCTTGGGTGCCGTGGGCGGCGTGCTGGCGCTGAATGTGCTCAACCTGTTCGTGCTGCAGCCGCTGGATGTGCTCACCATGCTCGGCTTCGTCATCCTGATTGGGACGGTCGTGAACAATCCCATTCTGATTGTGCATCAATCGCTAAATCACATGCGGGAAGATGCCATGACGCCTCGGGACGCCATTCTTGCGAGCGTCCGCTCGCGAATTCGCCCCATCTTCATGACCACTACCACCACCGTGCTGGGACTGATGCCGCTGGTCCTGTTTCCCGGAGCAGGCAGCGAATTGTACCGCGGGTTGGGGAGCGTGGTGCTGGGCGGTCTGGTCGTGTCCACCGTCTTCACGCTGTTCCTCGTGCCTTCCTTGTTCAGTTTGACCATGGATGCCAAACATGGCTTGATCCGCTTCTTCTGGGCCCGCTCCGCAACGCCGGCCGCATCACCCGTCCGCGAGCCGGTGGGTGAGCCGTCGTCAGCCTGAGGCCGCACCTCGCCGTCTGCACACAAAGGCGAATCACCTCTGAGAGAGGCAGTCCGCTGGTGCACGGCAATTGTGATTCAGTGGGCCTTTTAGCCCCTGATTCCCGCCGGCCGGCCGTTTTGCCATAATGAAGAAGTCAAAGCTGATTGCATGCAAGGGTCAAAACAATGCAAGAAACAAGAGCGCTGGTCATCGAGGGTTCCGGGGGAGGTAACAAACCCGGGGCGGGCTTGCACCGCCTGACAGAGCCACCGGTGGCCAGCGTTGTTCTTTTGCCTACTCTGGGCAGAAAGGAACAACCATGTTTCGAATTCTCTTGTTGTCTGCCGCACTGGTTGCGGCTCTTGCCGATCCGCCGTTAAGACCGATACGCGCCGAGCAATCGCGTGAGGCCCCGGGCTGTTGTGGCGGAGGCGATCCCAGCAACGCACCGATCGGATGGCATATCGATGAGTGCTGCAAAATGAAGTGGCTCAACATTGAAGGCGAGTGGTTTTTCGGTTCGCATTGCATCGATTGCATTGTGCCGGCTAGTCAATGGGCCGAATGCTACGTGCACCGCTACAACGTGATTCACGTCCACCCTGGCACGCACCTCTTGCACCTGCGGCTGAAGTGCGGCAACGGGGCGGCCTACGATGACAACCCCATGGATCACGTAGGGGCGCCGCTCAAAGACTCTATCCTGGAAAGTTCTAACCATGACACGCACGCTATTGGTTTTGTTGGTAGTTTTGGCGGGTTGCTCGAAGCCGGCGCAATTCACCGCGGAGGAAGTTGCCAACTGGAAAAAAGGGCAGCGCAACTTCTATGAGCTGCCCGAGGGCACCGATCCGAACGACCTGGAATGGATCGAACGATCGAAACCGTTCTTCGTGGATGCCCAGGGCACCCGCTACACGATCGACGAAATCCCGGGCATGGGCAAAGGGCTGGGAATTGAAATGAGCGTCCACGGGATGCCCGACAAGATGCCCGATCCGCCCAAGCGGAATGAGCTGCCGCCGGAAGTGCTCGCGGAATGCGAGCGGCAAGGGATCGAGATCCTGACCAGGTACCTTTTTGGCTAATTAGGCAGCTTTCGTGGTCGTCCCCTGGGCCTCAGCGTCGACTCTAAATCGCAGCGGCGAGCAGTCGATTCTACCCAAGTTTCGTCTCCGTAGGGTGCTCCGCGTTTCATGCACCATTGCAGCCGTTCCTGTTCCTTGGGCGTCAGTGGCTCGCGGACCCGCTCGGCCCAGCCGGATCGACGCGGGATGGGCCACGGACTCAGCAACGACTTGTCGCTGGCGGTCCCATGACGCCAACGCCAGAGACTTCCGTACCGCCAAACCGGGGCTGCTGGTGGCTTGGGGGGGGGTGGGGCTACCTCCGGCGTTCCTTTCGCGTCCCTTGCCGAAGGCTGCGCGAGAGGACGTATCAACTGTAGCTGACGCCAGCGGCCGGGCTCTCTCCTGGACTCGTCGCCGCCCTGGGAGGGCGTTGACGGAGCGGGTCACGTCCTATTTCGAATACTATCAGGTCGTTTCCCGCAATGCGGATCCCAATTTTACGGTCGGCGTCTTCAATATCGGCGTCGACTTCTACGTATCGAACGACGCCGTGCTCGACGTTCGCATTGGCTGGGGATTGACCGACGACGCCGACGATCTGTTCGCCGGGGTTCGGTGGCGGCTTCCGATTCTAAGTTGCACGCCCGGTTCTGCCTCACGGCTCCAGGCGGCGGAACATGCGCATCCCGCTGAACATGGGGATGAGCGTGGCGGTCAGTCCCAGCACGACGGTGGTCGCCAAACCCAGCATGACGGCGGAAAATGAACCGAGACGCAGCGGCATACGGCCCGCGTGGATCGCCCCCCGGACACTCGAAGCACCTGCATTCGCATCCAGCCAGCAACACGTGGGTACCGCCGTGGCCAGGACCGTCGCCAGGATAAAGAACACGCTCAGCACCAGCGCCAAGGTGCCCCCAAATCCGGCCGAGATCTTGGCCGGAGAGGTCTCTCGCAAATTCGGGAAGCGGGCCCCCAATCCCACCGCGATGCCCGAGAGACCCAGGCATAGCATGAGACATGACAGCTGATGCATGCCGGCCACCAACGGTGCTTTCTGCAGCACTTCCAGCATGATGTCGCTCAACAGTATCAACGCGGCACACGGCAGCACACTGACACCCACGGCAAATGCGAATTTGCTCCACAAGATCGACGCACGGCTGATGGGCAACGTCCCCAGCACCCAAAATCGGCGTCCTTCCAGACTGATCAAAGGATACACAAAGCGCGTCATGAAGGTTGCCAACAGCAAGCCAATGACCGCCACATTCATGTAACCGACAATCATGAGCCAATTTGAGAATGCGTGGCCGTAGTGCAGCCTGCGGATATTCAAGAAGTAGAATGCCAGGAGGGCAAAGAAGATTGCAAATTGCGACCATTGCAGAATATCCCGGCGGAAGACCTGGAAATCCTTGACCAGCAACAAGCGCATGGCCCGCGGCAGCGGCAGGGCGGTGGCAAGCAAGCGATCGATTCCGCGGAGCGAGGCACGACGGCGAGCGCGTCCCAAACCGGCCAAGCGGCTGTAGCCGCGGACCAGACATCGTTCCCCGACCCACGCCACAAGCAGGAACATCAGCATGGCGTTGGAGCACAGCACCGCCAGAAATCCCAGACTCTCCCGCCACGACGTCTGCGCTCCCGACCGGGCGGGGTGCGCTGCCTCGAGTAGACCGGTGCTGAGCCACCAGCTCGGCGAAAGCCGCTGCTCGCTGTATTTCAATCGCTGAAGTGTGGATTGAAACCACTCCAAGGTCAGGACCTCGCGGGCTGGCGAATCCCTCATGTGCAGCCAGGCATAGGACGCCAGCGCCATGCCGCCCGCGGCCAACACCGCGGCCAGCAGATGCCAGCGGAGCCGCGGAATGAACCGCACCACGAGCATGCATAAGACGGCTCCCAAACCGACGGGAATGCACACAAAGGCGATCATGAAGGGTAAGAACGCAACGTAATAGTACCACGGTGCGGCCGCCACCCGGCCATAGGCGACCAGGAGCGGCGTGCCCAACAGGAAAAACCCCCAGCTGCTCAACAGCAATGTCTCCTGGAGCTTGAAGAGCACAATCCGCCGCACCGAAACGGGCATCGTGAGCAAAAAGGCGGTTTCGCGACTGCGAAACAGGGCACTGTAGAGAATGATCCCCGACGACATGGTCAGCATGATCAGAAGCGACAGAAAAAACACGTTGTAGATTGCGTGCACTGTTTGGGCACGCGTACCCCGGTGGGAGATCATCGTCCGGAGCAGCTCGAAACCCTCCGCAAACACAAGGTACATGGCAATCCAGAAAGCGATGCTCAGCAGCAACACGAGGCCCGTCCGCAGGCGCGCCGTACGCACAGCCTGTCGCACGCCGGTAATCAGCAGGCGCGTCCGCAATCGCCAGAACGTGAGCGCTTCCGCGGCCGGCGTCGGCAAGGCGGCCGATGCGGTTTCGACCTCCAGCGGAATTCGTTGATCGGTGAGCGCGCTCGAGCTCATGGCAGCTTGGGATCCCTGGCGGCGGGAGACACAACCTCCTCAGGCATCGGAGGGAGATCTGCCTCGCCGGCCGCGTCGCTCTCGGTGAGTGCCAGGAAAAGGTCCTCGAGTGAGGAGCCCCCGCGCGACAAACACCGCTGCAGCTCCTCCACGGTTCCCAGAAAACGCAGCCGACCGCGGTCGATCACACCAATCCGATCGGCAATCTCTTCCGCCACAGCCAAGGTGTGGGTCGACATGAACACCGTTTTGCCCCGGCCCGCACGAGCTCGTAACAGATCCTTGACAAGCCGCATGCTGCGGGGATCCAGCCCGACCATCGGTTCGTCCAGAATCAGCACGCTCGGATCGTGTAGCAGCGCTGCGGCAAACGCCACCCGCTGTTTCATGCCGTGCGAATAGTCTTCAGTAAGCTGGTTCGCGAAGTTCGTCAACTCGAACATCGATTCCTGCCGTTCAATTGCGGCAACACTGTCGGCGGCCGACATGCCGTGCATCTGAGCGCAAAACTGTAGAAATTCCCGCGCCGAAAGCTTGTCGTACAGCTCCGGTTGATCAGGAACATAGCCCAGCCTGCGTTTGGCAAGCCGCGGTTGCTGGACCATGTCGTAGCCGTCGAGCGTGATCCGTCCGGCATCGGGCAGGAGCAAACCAACCAACATCTTGATGGTCGTTGTCTTCCCTGCCCCGTTAGGTCCCAGAAAGGCGAACACTTCGCCGGCCCTGACGGAGAGACTTAATCGGTCCACGGCAATTTTTTGGCCGTAGCGTCGTGTGATGCCGGTAAGCTCGATCATAGCGGTTCCGGCTCTGAATACTGCAAAGACGTCGTGCGGCGGAATTCGAGTTGCATGTTGGCCAGCTTCACACGTTGTAACACAACCGTCCCGTCTTCGCGGACCCAAAGATGGCTGAATGGCTCCGCGGCCGCGGTGAGCCCGCTGCCACCGAGTTCGGAGAAGGCAACGACAAACAGGGGTTCGACGTCCGCGTCCCACACCATGACTTCCTGGCGTAGCACCCGCGCTTGAACGAGCCGCATCGTTTGATGCGGAGGAAAGGGCCGAAACGTGGGAAACGTCCATGTCTGACCCACGTGAAGATTCGCCAGACGTGGTTGCGGTGACAGCGAATCCGCAATTGTCACCTCGGGGTCGATCTCATACTCGTGGGAATATAACACGGGCGAGGTCACCACGCCCGCTGCGGGCAAATCCTTCCCGGCCCGCACAATCAGCCGCAGGCGGCGATCCCCGACGGCCCCCTCCAGTCGAAAGAGCTCTCCCAGTCCGTCGATGCGGACGGCTGACGAAAAGCGCTCGAGCATCCCCCTGGGGTCGAAATGCATTTCCGTAGCTGCAAGGAGCGAGACCCGCACGTCCGCCTCTTTCTCCGCGGTGACACCGACGACGGCGGACAATGGCCCAAACAGGTCGCGGGCGATCGCCGCAACCGGAATGTCCCTCAGTCTCACCTCGCTAAGCACCATCCCGCGTCCCCGCGGAACACGTTGCGATTCGGTGCGGGCCGAGCCAATGTCTTGATCGTTCCAGCGGATCCTCCAGCGCATCAAAGTCGTCGCCTCTTCGGTCCCGGGACCCAGGATACGCTGGTCGGGTGGCGGTCCCTCGAGCGAAAGCGGCACGATTTTCGTCGAGATCAGCCACCCCATCGACAACAGCCAGCATAAAATCACCCCGCATGGAAACAACCTCGACATTGACCGAAACTCCCTCCTGTCAGGTGCTGTAACGCGGGAGCCGGCCCCGCCATGTTGTGTCTGCAAGGGTGCCCACAGACCACGACCTCTGCCCACCATTTCGCACACGCGCTGTCGACCACCGACGGCATATTTTAGACCTGCCGGCCAGGGCCGGTGCCAAAAAAGCAGGCCCAAACAACACGTCGGAACACAACCTTGCCGGTCCGGCAGGCCCGTATCTACTCGGCATATGAGCCCGCTCGTTGATTCTCGCCCAAAATCGTCAGAATGTGCGTTAGTCTGCACCAGCAAAGCATTTGCGTGCCTGGCCTCGGAACCTGGTGCCGCCCCGCGGCAAAGTTTCATTGTTTGATCCAGAGAATCATGGTAGCGTATAGGTCCTCTTCATGACCTGGGCCACAAACGGTGACAGGAGGTACCGAGATGACCCGTTCCACATACTTTGTGCAGCCATGTCCGACCTGCGGACGCATGCTACAGGTCCGCGTCCAGTACCTGGGCAAACGTCTCCAATGTCGGCATTGCCATGGCGAATTTGATGCGCGGGATCCCGAGAGCGCCGATGACCTGTCCAGCTCTTCCGGTTTGAGCCTGCTCAGGCGGGCAGGCGAATTGCTGGACTCGCTCGATGATTTCGCAACTTGAGCACGTCTGCCAGGCAGTGAAACCATCGCCGCGCTTGCCTGCACCGTTTCTCGAAAGCTGGCCGGCACAATCAAAAGAAGTGCCCTCACGGTCTGAAATACGCTAAATCGACCGTGTTTGCCCAGCACGACGCTTGATTCACTTGCAAGCAACAAATACCCTACGAGTCTACCAGAGATTGGTTGCAATCATCGGGGGGGGCTGTACCCCCCGACACTGTTAGGCCACACGTCTCGTGGCCAAGGCTTGGACAGACACTAGGGAGGCATGCGCTGATGATGAAGTATCGGAAGAGGGTTTTGCGGGCGATGATCATATGGGCAACGTGCCTTTGCAGCATGCACGGCTCAGCGGACGCATTCATTCTCGGCGGTCGGTGGACGCGGACGGCAACTGACGGCCCGGGGTTGGCGCAGGGGGATGCGATCACGCTGACCTGGGGCTTCATACCCGATGGCACGGCGATTCCGGGATACGCCGGCAGTAATGTCATCTCGTTCTTAGACAACGTGGTTGGGGCGGGGCCCGGCGGAACTGACTTGACCCAACGTCCCTGGTTTACGTTGTTTGAGCAATCATTCAACCGCTGGTCGGAAGTAAGTGGGTTGAGTTACGTGTATGAACCCAGCGACGACGGAAGGACGCATCTCTCGTTTGCCGGATTTGAGGGCGTTCGCGCCGATTTGCGGATCGGGGGCACCAACATCGACGGGTCGGCGGGATCAGTTCTGGCGTTCAACCAGTTTCCCAACAGTGGAGATATGGTGATTGACACGAGCGAATCCAGCTTTTTCGGCAACAGCTTTAACAATTACATCCGCCTGCGAAACACCGTGATGCACGAACACGGTCACGGCCTCGGTTTGGAACACGTCGAATCTGACGCTGCTCGTTTCCTTATGGAGCCTTTCATCCAACTGAATTTTGACGGTCCACAGTTGGACGACATCCTCGGCGCCCATCGCGGATACGGTGACTTTTACGAGAAAAGTAACGCCGGTGCCGGCAATGACGTGGCCAGCAACGCCACTTCGCTCGGCACGGTTTTTGATCAGATGACGGTCAGCATCGGGACTGACGGCGACGACCGCATCGTGGCTGCCAACGAAACGGACTTCGTGAGCATCGATGACAATTCAGATACCGACTTCTATGCATTTACCGTTTCTGAGCGCTCCCGTGTGGATATTGAGTTGACCCCGACCGGTTCGTCGTACCTGGTGGGCCCCCAGAACGGCAGTCAGATAACCTTGGACAACCGGATTCGCAGTGACCTCGCCTTGGCCCTTTTCGATTCTGATCAAACCACCTTGCTCACGTCGGTGGATCTCACGGGTGAGGGGGAAATTGAGTCGATTAATGACTGGCTGCTGGGCCCCCCGGGAGAATACTACGTGCGGGTCACGGGGGCAGCCAATGACGTGCAGATGTATCAGCTGGACGTCACAGCGAGATATGAATTGCTGCTGGACGGCGATTTCAACGGAGACGGCAATCTGAATGACGTCGACGTGGATGCGCTGGTCGCGGAAATCGCGGGCGGCGGGGTTGATCCCGGATTTGATTTGACCGGTGACGGGCAGGTGAATGGGGCCGATTTGACGGAGTGGCTGGCCCTTGCCGGCGGCGTCAATTTGCCATCTCAGAATTCCTACGTCTATGGAGATGCGAATCTTGACGGCGTCGTGGATACCAGTGACTTCAATCTCTGGAACTCCAACAAGTTCTCACAGCAACCCGCCTGGTCCCGCGGCGACTTTAACGCCGACGGCGTGATCGACGCTTCTGATTTCAACACCTGGAACGCCAACAAGTTCACGGTCGCCGATTCCTCCGGGGCCAACGTCGTGCCGGAACCTTCCGCCCTGCTACTGGTGTGCCTGGCGCTCGGTGCGTGGTTGGGCCGCTGTCGGGTACGGCAGTAACCCGCATTTCGCACAGCGACTGTGGCTCCGGACGTAGAATGGGCCAAACATGCTGCGGTTGCGGTGGGCCCGCAATTGCATCGCGACGAGCACATCCATGCCACGAGTTCTCCAACGTCGCTCCGCCGAGGGTGCACCCCCCTCAATCCAGATGGGGAACAGGGGTCGCACCGGTCCTGGTTTGGTGCTCATCGCGGTGTTCGGATAGCACAGCTCGCCATGCCCACCGAAGTAAAACTCAGATGCGTCACGGCCGATCAGTGCCGACATCTAGTGACGTACCCTACGAGTGGGAATCTCGTGATGATGTCACCTGCCGGTGGTCGTCATGGTCGAGTGGCAAATCGAATTGCCTGGTTGCTCAGAGACACGTCGAACACGTCCGGTGGGTTAAGTATTGCCAACACCGAGACTGGTTTTCTGCCATTGGTGTCGAATCCTGATACGGTGTTGGCTGGAGAGTCGCGTTCGTGGCGAAAGACCGCCTGCGGTCCATGATGTCGACGAATCACGCTTTCTGCCCTTGCTCCCGATCTAGTTGTCGAAGTTCTTTCACCCAGCCAACTTTTCGCGTGCCGAAGCTCTTGTCGGCGACCACAGCCCGGAATGCAGGCTTGGGTAGATCAGCCCTAAGCGACCGTTCGCCTATCGGACGTCACGGACGGACAGGTGTACGCCGTCACGGCTTGGGCGATGTGACATCGTGGATGGCGATCGTGGCTGTGGCGGCTTTCTTCGCTCGCGTGGAGCACAGGCGACGTGAAATCTCGGAACGCATGAGTCGCAGGGATGCGTCGCCTGGGTGATCGGGAGCTCGGCGGATCGCTACCTGGTTCCGTGGAACTCCACGCCCTCGCTCTATCTGCCGCGGCAGGACGGTCCGTCTGCATCCGCTGGCGTGGTCTAGCAGCTGGAGTCTCGGACGTTCCTATGGTGAGATGATCCTGATCCTGATTCGAATTAGGCACTCGTGCTTTACCTGCGTCACGACGCGTCGGCGACTAACTAAGTCTAGATCGATATCAGCCGGTGCCGAAGTTGAAATGCTCATATTCAAAGTTTGTGCAGGGAACTTGAACTCCTCAAGGTTCATTGTGGCCCGTGTCAAGGTGATCGCGTGCAAGCTCGCGAAGCCCGCCTAACCCGGCGAGCGCCCGGCAGCAACACGGCGGTGACGGGTTCCGGCGACGCTGGCCAGGCCACCGTCGGCTGATAGAAAACGATGGCCGTTCCACAAATTGAAATCGCCCACGTCGACCACCCCATCCGCGTTGAAATCGCCCTGGCACCAGGCAGCACTGTGTGTAAAGCGGTGAGTGTTCCAGAGATTGAAATCGGACACGTCGACCACTCCATTCAAGTTTGCGTCGCCGGAGAGGTAAGGATCTCCCGAGTCCAGTTCCGCGGCACCGGCTTCCGCCAGCCATTGTGCGAGGTAATCCACGTCCACAACTTGATCTCCAGTCAAGTCGAATGCGGGGGGAGTTCGTCCGCGACAATCTGTGCCACCAGCGCGTCGACGTCGGCGCACGCTAGTCGCCGTCCGCGTCGAAGTCCCCGCTGACCGAATCCACGGAAATCAAATCCGAATCGAAAGGTTCCCAAGGGCGGGGTGCCTGTGAAGGGATCGCCGAGCAAGCCAATGGGTTCCTGTGGATTCGTATCAGGTTAAAGGGGGATGTAAAGTCGACGCCGCTGTCGGTGCCTGCGTCGTAAGCGAACAAATCGACGACGACCGACTGCCGCCACGGGCCGCCTTCACGCAGGTCCAATTCGGTCGACGCCGACGAACCAGTCAGGGCTCGGTGCCACCATCGTCACGAGTGTGATCAGCGGGAGGTCCAATGGCGCGTCAAATGTGAACGACGTGCTGCCCGGTGAACTCAAGGCCCCACCTGAAATGATGGATGCGTTGTCGCCGGCAGCCTAGTTCATTTTTGATTAAAGGGCTCACGCTCCCGGCTTCTGCCATCCGCTCAATACCGGGCGTCGCCATTCCGCCCGCCCGCCAGAAGATTCCGCGTCGCCATTGTGCGTGGCTCCGATGAGCGTGGAAGTGTGCCCCGTTGGGATAGGGATGGGTGCTCGAGTGCCACGTGGCCTCAAAAGTAATCTCGTGCTGTGCCGTCTGCGCCCGCAATTGCGACGTGCTGAAGCCAATTACAAGACACAGCGAGAATATGGTCGCAAACCGATGCTCTGAAGATACACTCATGCCTGTGGGCCTCCTTATATGAAGAATAGCCAAGTCGGGGTCCGAGCGCGCATGTGGGCAAAATTGCTCCAGCCGGAATCAACGGCCTGTTTTAGAGCTGCCAACGCCTCGCCGATCCATTTCGTTCGTTGGTCCGACTGATCCGTGGTCAGCTCACTTCCCTCTTCGGCCTGGATCGACGCGGCACAAAGACTGAAGACGCATGCTGCGTTGTATTAGTGGCCGCTGTCAACGTGTTCGAGTTGGGTGAGTTTTGCCGCTGCCTGAGAAGCCTCAAGAAAACGGGATTTCTTGCCAAAAGTGAGTCCTCGCAAGTTGAGCATCGCGGGCAGAACGCCCGTGGTCTGTCCGAGCAGGGTCTCCCAGTCGCCCAACGCGATGACCGCGTTACGTGCTGAATCGGCAGCCTCTTGCATTGCTGCCAAGTCCCGCGTCGACTGATCGACTTGCATTTGCTGTTCGATCATGCGACGTAGAATGGCGGCTCCAGCCTCGTACTCGGCCGCGGCGGCGTCGTATTGTTCCAAAGCCATGTCGAGTCAATTCTGTCCGGCAAAATAGCCGTCTCCCTGGCGAATGTCAATGTTCCTGGCCGGCTGGTTCTGTCGCTTCCGCTGGATGGGTCCGCGATACAAAACGGGTGGTCGATCTGGGTTTATCCCGCGGCGGTTGACACGAGTGTGCCGGAGAATGGCTTGCTCCCACGGAGCGAAAGCCGCACGGAAGTCATTGCCGCCCTCGCACGACATTAAGGGGGGCGACCAGGGAGAATTACCTGCCGCCTCCCGCGCAGGCGCAGGCACACGCGCAGCCGGCGCTGGCACACGCGCAGCCGCCTGAGCCGCCGCCGCCGCGGCTTTTGCTGGCCTCGGCCAAGGCTTAGAAGCCGTCCGACGTGACCTTATCGTTGCCGCTCAGGTCCAGGACTCCGCCCCGCGCCGGCACGTCAAGTCCCATTGCCGCCGGTTCGAGCATGCCCGCGAAACTGCCCGCCGTGTTTTCCGCCCAACCCGCGAAGCTGCCCGCAACTTCGGTCAATGTAGGGCTCGATCCACCACCACCGGACGGTGATCCCGCAGCCGGCCCGGGAGAGCCCGCACTGGGCATGGGCCGTGACCAGACGGGCCGGTAGTCATATCCCCGCCGGTTCCAGTCATCAAACACGATGACCCATTCGGGATCCATCATCATCCATTCAAAATTCCGCTCGACGACTTGATCACGCTGTTTGATTTCACCGATCTTCTCGGCCTCTTTCCAGGTCCGCTGGATGATGCGCTGATAATACTCGCAGGTCCGCTGGCGATCGAACCCCTTCATCCGGTCGACCAATGACTGAATCAGGGTCCCCATGGCCTCGTTCAGGTCGCATTTTTCCACCGGGCCCGTATGTGCCTGCAGGCGATCCAGAAACGAGTGCTCGTAGTCGTGCAGCACGATCCCGATCTGCGCGGCCCGCTCCAGCCGTTGCTTCCGCGGACAGCGGAACTGCGCGGCCACCTCGACCGCGGGTGGATCGTTGCTGAGCAACTGCAGGACACGTTTCTTCAGCAGGCCCAACAGCACCAGCGTCAGGACTTTCGAAAGCGGCATTTCCAGCAGGACTGCGGCTTGGGGGGCGGTCAATCCGCGTTTGATGCCCCCTCCTTCCACGGTCGCCATGGCCGGCAGGTAAGAGGCCCGTTTCCGATGATTGCGGAGGTACCACTCGTTGACGCCGATTAAGGCCAGCACGATTGGCCAGCAGAGCAAATGCAAACCCGGTCCCGCCAGCACGAGGCCCAGCAGCAGGGCGAGCAACATCAAGAAAACGACGCAACCGGTTCCGTTGGAGAAACGGAAAAACAGCAGGGCCAAGGCCCCCACCAAGCCGCATCCCGATACGAGCTGCAGCGGCTTGTTGTGGTCGAACCATTCCAAGAACAAGTCCAGCGTTGACTTCTCGACCACGCGTTGCATGACGCGGCGAGGAAATGACAAGCTGAACTTTGGGTTGTTCTTGCTCAGTTGATGATTGGCCGATTCCCAGATCGCCACGACGTGTTTGTCGTCGCCAAAGGTGGCCAGTTCAGCATACCGCTGTTGTTCGTCTTGATATTTGACTTCGTCGGCCGTCACGCCGGCAGGCAGGTGGATGGCGACCTGCAACTTCGTGCGTCCAATCTGCAGGGAAGGGTCAAACCAGGTGGGGCGAATCTGGACGGACGCCAGCGATTGGTCGGTCGTGTCCGCATACACCATGTCGGGCATCCGACAAGAGAAGCGAAACGTGCCGCGGTCGCCCGGGCCGATCGTCCCCCGCCCCAGATGCACTTCGACCCCCGTGTCGATGTACGTGGAGCGCTGAATTCGTGATGCCGGCACGTCGTTGCAGGACGCCTGCATGCTGCCGAGGTCGTAATCTCCGTGCGGCAGTCCGACGTCGACGATATCGATGGGGTGCGCGCCGGCCGCGTTACGGAACGTGATTTCGTACTCCAGTCGTGCCGAGCCATCCGGCTGCGGGTACAACTGGAGCTTCATCTGTGCGACCTGAAATCGATAGTCCTGGGCGGCAGCCGTGGATGCGATCAGCAGCGCCAACCACAGCCCCCACACGCCAAGGCGTGTTCCGCACCGTCGCCGGTTGTGGTGCAAAGGACGAGTCGAGGAGGGGGGGCATCCCGTCATGACTTGGCAACCTTTCCGACCTCTGTCAGGCCAGGCAGTGCCCAGCTGCGTTGATTCGAAGGGCAGTCCGCGGCACAGATTGTTAATCCGGGGCATTCATCACAGCGGGTGCTTGCCGCCACGCACTCCCGGTAGCGGCGAAACGCTTCGTGTTGCCAGATTTCTTCCCACGGGTCTGTCCGCAGGTTGCCGGCGACGCGGTACGGACCGCGGGGAGGGATCACGGACCCGTCCGTTTCGACACGAATCGTGACGTCCCCGCCGGCTCGCGGGCCCTGCTGTGCCAGACGGGAGGCGGGTCTGGCGGCCACGCGGGCGGCGGGCGGCAGCCAGATCAACTGCATCCGCCGCTCGTCCGCGAGGTCTTCGATCCAGCCCGCTAATTGCCGCAGTTCGGGCGCCGCAAAGCCACGCCTGAGAATGCTCGGCGACGACGCCCGCCCCGCATTTGACGGCGCCAAGTCGGCGATGGCCATCACCTCCGCGTGCCGCACGCCCGCGTCTGTTAGTTGATCCAGCGCTGCTGGGAGCGACTCGGTCACCTCCGGCGTCAGTGCGATCTCGGCCACGGGTGTCATCTCCCATCGCAGGGTGTCGCGAATTCTCCCTGCAACCAACTCAAAGTCGCCGGTCCCGAAGACCGCATCGTGATGGGAGGCCGTCACGCCCCACGGAAACACCAGATAGTCCAGTCCCGCTTCAGCCAATTCGACCAACTGGGATTCTCGAATCCATCCTGCCGTGGCGGCCCGCACGCCCGCGATCATGCCGGTGTCCTCGGCAAACGTGACCGCCTGGATCAGCGCGGAGCGATCCGTGGCCGGCATCGTGAGCAGCCGTACGTGCGGGATCAGCACGGACCACAACCGCTTGAGCAGCGCACGGGCGTGGGCGCCATCGACGAACATCAAATCGGCCTGGAAAGGAGCGCTCAGCCGCCATGGCCGCTCGTATGTGGCCGGATCGACAAGATTAAAAATCGGATACCGCGCACTTGTCTGACCGAGATCAGCCAAGGCGTGTCGGACGTCCTCCACGACCTGCGCGCCGCCGGCGACCTTGAGCCGCCGCGCAATCGCCTCCGGAGGCTCATGCTCCAGCAGGCCTTTAGCGGCGGCTGCGCCGGCCGGCGACAACAGCACCGCTTCCGACGCCGCGGCGATGAGAATGGCCGGCCCTTCATCGTCGACCCGCAGATGAAACCGCACGAACTCGCCGTCACGTTGCTCTTGATAGTGGTACAACCCCGGCTCGACCAGGCCAGGCGGTTGCGCGGCCGCGAGGCGGGGAAATACAAAATCCTCCCATGTCCGTGGAAATTTGAACATCTTGTTGCCGCTCACGTCACGAGTCGGAAAGAGGGGTCAGGAGCCAAAAGCCGGAACGACCCGGCGGGTGCTGTGCACTTCTGGTTCCTGCCCCCTTTTTCGAGCACAACTAGCCTCCGGTTGCCTCGGACACCCGCTCACACTATGCGTCGCCGCCGCCTGGAAACGACCGGGTGACCTCAAAGGTTCCGGAGGCACGCCGTAAGGCCGATGCGTGCACCGTTGACAAGGCCACAAATCCGTCCGGGTCCCGGACTGAGCCACAGCCGTCTGAGCCACAGCCGTCTGAGCCACAGCCGTCTGAGCCACAGCCGTCTGAGCCACAGCCGCGCAACGGCCGCCACTGCCCTGCCCCGCCAGCCTTACACCTTCGGCAGCGTCACGCTCAATCCGGCAGCCGCCCCCACACAAGGCCAGATCGGGACATTCCCAACATTTCTGCGGCAAGCCGTATCGTCGCGGATCCCGTACCCGCGCGCGGAAACCCTCGAACAGCTCGCCCCGCCAAACCTGCTCCCAAGGATCGCGGAGCAGATTCCCGGCCGCCACGTAATATGACTGGCAGGGTAGCACATCTCCGTTCGGTTCCACGCACAGGGAATACTCGCCCGCATTGCAGCGTTTGGCACCGATTTCCAACTCCACGGGCGAGAGCCGACAATATTGGGTGGGCGTGTACCACAGCATCCGCAGTCCCAATTCTCGGGCCCGCTCCCGCGCGCGGATCAAGAGGGGAGCCATCTCCCGTTCGTGAATGGCCTGCCCGGTGTCAAATCCGCCTCCGGAGTAGATCATCCCATTGATGGCAAACGTGCGAATCCCCAGCTGCGCGAGGAACGAAATCGTGTCTTCGATCCCGGTCGCGTTCATGTGCATCAGCGTCGTGTTGGTGATCGTGTGCAGACCGGCCGCGATCGCGTTCTTGATACCCTGCACGGTTTGGTCAAAGCACCGCGCATTCATCATCCGATCGTGAACCTCGCGGTGGTGCGATCCGAGCGTGATCTGGACGTGATTCAATCCCGCCGCGGCTAATTCTGAGGCGTATTCCGTATGCTGCAGACGACGGCCATTGGTGTTCAGGCCGCAGATGGGCCCCCGCATGTCGGCGTAGGCAATCAGCTCGGGCAGCCCCCCGTAGAGAGTTGCTTCGCCACCCGTGAAGATGAGGTGCGGTATTCCCACCGCGGTGAGCCGATCGATCACTCGTTTCCAGTCGTCCACCGGCAACGCATCGAGCTGCCATCGATCCGCTTCGTTGTAACAGTGTGGACAGTCGTTGTTGCACTTGTAGGTGAGGGCCAGATCAGCCTTAAACGGCGCTTGAACATCGGTCGCGAAGAGGTCCCGCCGCTGCAGGGCATCCAACGCACAGGTGGGGCAACCGCGTTGCCCTTCGGCAAGGCGTCCCACCATCTCGTAGACGCTCCGCAAGTCTCCCACCGCACGAGGCACCTCCCCGTTTCGCAACCGCGCCCGCAGCCGCAATTCGGCCTCCTCGAGGCTGGTGCCGTCCAGCGCCCATTTAGCGAATTCGGTGGAGGTCTGATTGAGGTAAATGACGTCGGTGACGTCAAGGAACAACACGCCGGACAGATCCGGCCCGACACGCAAATGCACGCGGCCGCAACCGCCAGGCGGGGCATACCGATACGTGTACAATCCTGGCAAAGGAGCGGCTACCGGACGCAGGCAGTCGCGAAAGGCGGCGAGGTCGCGGCACAACGCCTTCCACAGCGCTACCATTTGGCTTCCTCCTCCAGCTGGTACTGTGCACCGCAATAGGCACATTTCACATACACGGCACCCGCCGCCACGCTGACCGAATCAGAGCCCAATTCAGCGCCGCACTGCCGGCAGATCATATTCTCCAGCGACACATCACCTGTGAGGTCCAACTGCATTTGATGCACGTGGGTGTGCTGGACAGCCTGCCTGCGGGCGAGCCACACAAGTGCCACGCCGGCTGCGAGCAACACGCCGCCAACGGAAAGCCGGATCACGGCGTTCGCCGCGCCCGCCGCGATCATCAGCACGACGCCGAGAAAGGCCAGAAATGCCGCCAGCGCGTAAATGATAAGCTTCATGCCACCGAGAATATCCTCTTCGCCTGCTCCCAGCAACCAACCGGCATCGCGCCTGCCGAGAGGACCTGTTCCCGGATTCAACGGGTCCGGCCATGGCGGTCCCGCCGCCTCGTCACAATCCGCGGGACCGTCGTGGGCAGACGGAGAGGACGGCCATCGGGGGCGTGAACGGCCTCGAGCCGGCCCTTCCGGCGATGCTCGCTCCTTCGCAATTTGTTAGACTTGGGAGTAAGCACCGCATGAAAACGACTCCTGCTGCAAAGACCTCCTCCCATGTCGACTGTTTCCGAGCCCGATCAACTTGCGGCCCCTTCGCCACCTGCCGAGACGGGGCCACCCGCGACCGCCGCACCGCCGACCGTTTCCCGGTCGTTGAACGTGGGAACGCGGCTGCAGAGATGGAAAAACCGGGTCGCGGAAGTTTCGGCTTGGGAGCCCACGCTTCAAGCCGAGACCAAAGACCAATTGCGAAAACGCAGTTTGTCTCTGCGATATCGCGCGCGCGCAGCGGTGAACGACTCGACAAATTGCTGCCAGAAGCCTACGCGCTGGTTCGGGAAGCAGCCCGCCGCACGGTGAACATGCGTCATTTCGATGTGCAGCTCGTGGGCGGGATGGCCATGTTCCACGGCTCCATTGCAGAAATGGAAACCGGGGAGGGCAAGACGTTGACGGCGACCCTTCCCATGTACCTCCGCGCGCTCATTGGCAAGGGCACACATCTTGCCACGGTGAACGACTACCTGGCCCGGCGTGACGCCGAGTGGATGGGGCCCATGTACCGCCTGCTGGGACTGACGGTGGGCTGCATCCAGACCCAGATGAACCAGAACCAGCGGCGCGAGGCCTACGCCTGCGACGTCACCTACGGCACGGCCAAGGAATTCGGTTTTGACTTTCTCCGTGACCGTCTCTTGCTGCGACGGCTTGGCGTGTCGAGTGAATTACGTGATCAAGGACATCGCCTCGAAACGGACAGCGACGACGAAAAGCCGGTACACCGCGGCATGTACTTTGCGCTGGTCGACGAAGCCGACAGCATTTTGATCGACGAAGCACGCACGCCGCTGATCATCAGTGCGATTCCCGGCGAAGCAGAGAAAACGCGGCCGTGGCCTGTTACCGCTGGGCGGCCGAGATGGCCTCCCGCTTCGAAGACGACACACACTACGACTACGATCACGAAAAGAAGACGGTCGAACTGAATTTCGCCGGCCGTCACCTCACCCGCACGCTGCCCAAACCGGAAGAAATGGGCCCGGTCGGGCTGGTCGACATCTATCAGTACATCGAACGTGCCATCAAGGTCGGGCGGGAATTCCACGCCCATCGCCAGTACGTTGTCCACGAGGGCGAGATCGTCATCGTCGACGAATTCACGGGGCGCATGGCCGAAGGTCGCAAGTGGAGCGGCGGCATCCACCAGGCCGTTGAGGCCAAGGAAGGCATCGAAGTGACCGTGGAGACAGGCCACGCGGCCCGCGTCACCGTGCAGGACCTGTTTCGCCGCTACAAGTACTTGTCCGGCATGACCGGCACCGCTTCCTCGTCGGCCCGCGAGCTGAAGAAGATCTACAAGCTGAACGTCGTCACCGTTCCGACCAACCGACCCGTGCGTCGGAAGCGGCTGGCCGACCGCGTCTACGCCACGGCCGAAGAAAATGGGCGGCGATCGTGCGAAGCAGGTCAGGGAGCTGCACGACCAGGGCCGCCCCGTGCTGATCGGGACCCGGTCGATCGACAAGTCGGAACTCCTCTCGGAACTGCTCGACGAAGCGGGGATCGAACATCGCGTGCTCAACGCCCGGCAGATCGCTCCCGAAGCCGAAATCGTGGCCGAGGCGGGCAATACGGCCGAGTGACCGTCGCGACGAACATGGCCGGCCGCGGCACGGACATCAAACTCGGCGAGGGAGTGGCCGACCTGGGCGGACTGCACGTGATCTGCACCGAAATGCACGACTCCACCCGAATCGACCGCCAACTGGCAGGCCGCTGCGGGCGGCAGGGCGATCTGGGGTCCTTTCAACAGTACTTGGCGCCGGACGACGAGATCCTCTCGATGGCCTACGGGCCCCGAAAAAGCCGAGAAAAAGAAATGGCCAGCCGCGTTTCGGTCTGCGGCCAAGGCCTGGACGTCGGTCACCTCGTCGCGGATATCTTCGTCGGGCCCAACGAAAAATTGAACGACGCCACTTTCGCGGCCGTAAAATACTGCTGTACCACGAGAAACACCGCAAGAAGATGCACATCGAAATGGGCCAGGACCCGTATCTCGACATGCCCGATCAGTAACGCGATCACACGCCCGAACGGTGCCGAAGGCCAAATCGCGGGCTGCCGGTGGGGGCGGGAAAGGCACAGCAAAACCTGTCGGTTTCAGCCAACCGGGCTTGTCCCGACGACCGATGTATCCGTTAAACTCCTCTCGAACCGGGACCCGACTGGCGCTGCTCCTAGCAAGAATTTGCGGTGAAATGCTACACTAAAAGTTTGGGACCGCGCGGTTCGTCGCACCGCCGGCCGTGAATCGATCTCGCCGCACCCATCGTTTATCGAGATTTTTCTCTCGTCGGACGCGGTCGTTGTTTGCAGTTTAGCATGAAGTTGAAACCTATGGGGAGATTGTTCATGAGTCGCAGTGTGCAAAGTCTTGCTAGATTTTGCGGCAACTGCCCTTATGGTGCGCGCATCCGAATCGGCGCCATGCCGTCCTGTTGAATATAAGGATTTCCATCATGACCCGTATCGCCATCCTGGATGATTATCAGAACGTCGCTCAAAGTCTCGCCGATTGGGGCAGCTTGGGCCCGGACGTCGAGGTCACGTCGTTCAATGAATTCCTGCAGACCGATGAAGACCGCGTGGCTGAGGCGCTGGCCGGGTACGATGTTATCGTCGGTATGCGGGAACGCACGCGCTTTCCGGCCTCACAATTGGAAAAACTGCCGAACCTCAAAATGATGGTGACGACCGGCATGCGCAACCTGGCGTGGGATATGGCGAAGGCGCGCGAGCTCGGTATTACGGTCTGTGGTACGGGAATTTTGCCGTACCCGGCGTTTGAGCATGCCTGGGCCTTGATTTTCGCCATGACCAAGGAAATCCCAAAGGAAGACCGCTGCATGAAATCGGGCGGTTGGCAGCAAAGCTTTCCGGTCGGTCTCCGCGGCAAGACGCTCGGCGTTATCGGCCTCGGAAAACTGGGCGCGCAGTCCGCGGCCCTTGGTACGGCACTTGGCATGAAAGTTATCGCCTGGTCGGAAAATTTGACGGAAGGCCGAGCAGCGGAATGTGGGGCGAAGCGGGTCAGCAAAGCCGAATTGTTCAAACAATCGGACGTGATCACCATCCATGTTTTGCTATCGGAGCGGACGGAAGGATTGGTCGGCGCGGAAGAGTTGGCGCAGATGAAGCCCAGCGCCTACTTGGTGAACACGTCGCGTGGTCCGATTGTCGATGAGGCTGCGTTGATCGCGACCTTGCAGGCAAACCGCATCAAAGGGGCGGGCATTGATGTTTTCGATGTCGAGCCCTTGCCCGTCGATCATGCGCTGCGGTCCCTCGACAACATCGTGTTGACGGGGCACACAGGCTACGTGATGAAGGAGAATTACGAAACCATGTACCCGGATGCGGTCGAATGTATCCAGGCCTGGCTTGACGGTGCCCCGGTGCGTGTCTTGAATGCGGCGGAGTAGGGCACCATGGGGCCAAATATCATCAAGTTAGATCGCGACGGCGCGGTTGCGACCGTCACCATCAATAATCCAGAAAAGCGCAACGCGCTCACGTTCGCAGCATGGGAACGGTTGCGCGACGTTATCGCAGAGCTTGAAGGCGGACGACGATCTGCGTTGTGTCTTGGTCACCGGGGACAGGCGATCATTTCGCTGCCGGGGCGGACATTTCCGAATTTCCCGCATTACGTATGAGTGCGAGTCAGGCAGAGATTTATGGCGCCCTGGTTGCAGACACCCTGGACAAGCTCGCCAAGCTCAAGCATCCGACCGTTGCCGTCATTCGTGGTGCATGTACGGGCGGTGGGTTGGAAATCGCGTGCTGCTGCGATCTGCGCATCGCGGCGGCGGACGCGCGCTTGGGCGTGCCCATCAATCGATTGGGCCATGCCTTCGCCTATCCGGAAATGGCGGCCGCCTTGTCGGCGATTTCGGCGCCGGTCCTGTTGGAACTGTTGCTGGAAGGCCGCATCTTCGACGCGGACGAAGCCTTGGCCAAGGGCCTGGTGACCCGCATCGTCCCCGCCTGACCTGCTGGATGAGCCGAGGCAGACGCCGGTCGCCCAGCGCATCGCTCAAGGGCGCGCCGCTGGCCAGTCGGGGGTCGAAAAAATTTCTGCGCCGGTTGATGCGGCCAGAGCCGCTTACCAATGCCGAGATCCAATCCGGCTATGCGCTGTGTGATACCGAGGATTACAAAGAAGGCGTGCGAGCGTTCCTGGCAAAGGAAAAACCGGACTTCAAGTGTCGTTAAGCGACGATCAAAGTTCGTCTGGCCGGGATTTATCAAAACGGCTCAATGCCCTATTCTGTAACCAGCACCGAAATCATCTAATTTGGAGAAATGCCCATGTCATCCGCTCAGAAATTACGTGACCTGCTTGCCAAGCCCGGCTGCCTGACCATGCCCGGCGTTTATGACGCCATGTCGGCGAAGCTGGCCGAGCGCGCCGGGTTCGAGGCCGCCTTCATGTCCGGCTTCGCGGTTTCCGGCGGCCCGCTTCGGCATGCCCGACACGGGCCTGATCAGCTATACGGAAATGGCCGACCAGGGGCGCAACATGTGCGACGCAACGGACATTCCCATCATCGGTGACGGCGATACGGGTTTCGGCAACGCCATCAACGTCAAACGCACGGTCCAGGGCTATGCCGCCGCCGGATTTGCCTGCGTGATGCTGGAAGACCAGGTTTCGCCCAAGCGCTGCGGCCATACCCGCGGTAAGGCCGTGGTCGGCCGGGATGAAGCCTTCGCCCGCATTCAATCGGCCTGCGATGCCCGCGACGCCGGCGCGGACATCCTGATTATGGCGCGGACCGATGCCAACGCAACCGACGGTCTGGACGAAGCAATCGACCGCTGCAAGGCATTCCGTGACATTGGTGTTGATATTACTTTTTTAGAGGCACCCCGTGACTTGGACGAGATGCGCCGCTATTGCTCGGAAGTGGACGGTCCAAAAATGGCCAACATGGTCGAACAGGGGGATACGCCCTATCTGATGGCCGACGCCCTGGGGACCATGGGGTACAAAATCGCAATCTATCCCCTGGCCCTGATCCTGGCGTCGATCCGGGCGACCGAGGATGCCTTGCGCAATCTGCGGGACGGAAAGCCGGTCGCCTATCAGTCGACCTTTGAAAATCTGCGGGATATCGTCGGCTTTCCGCGAGATATTACGACTCAGAAAAAACGTACGGGGCTGAATGACCGGGAAACGGTGGACAGGTGATCAGAAACAAGAAAAAAAGTTTTGTCTTGAAACCCAACCTGTGATGGCGATATGAGACCGCAACAAGAGGCTGCGTTCCACAAGAGACGATGAAAATGTCCGGTGGATGAACGAAAAGCAGCTCAATTAGGCGCGTAGAAATTCAGCAATGACGCAACCCACCAATGGGGGAATGGAATGTCTACGTGTCTTTGCCGGCTGGCCGCGCCGCCGCTCTTGCCAGCGACATATTTACTTTCACCTTTGTTCCTGACGTCGCCTATGCGGCTGATAAGCTGGATTCCGGCGATACGGCTTGGATCCTGACAGCAACCGCCTTGGTCCTGTTTATGACCTTGCCCGGACTAGCGCTGTTCTATGGCGGGCTTGTCCGGTCGCGGAATGTGCTGAGCGTGCTTATGCATTGCATCGCGATCGCCTGCCTGATGAGCGTGCTGTGGCTGATCATCGGCTATTCGCTCGCTTTCACCGATGGCGGTGCGGCCAACAAATTCGTTGGCGGGTTCTCACGCTTGTTCCTGAATGGTGTCGGCACGGATACGCTTTCCGGGACAATCCCCGAGAATGTATTCTTCTCATTCCAGATGACATTTGCGGTGATTACGCCGGCGCTGATGGTCGGTGCATACGTGGAACGCATCAAGTTTTCCGCCGTGCTGTGGATTTCATCGTTGTGGCTGATCTTTGTTTACGCGCCGGTGACCCACTGGGTTTGGGGCGGCGGCTGGTTGGCCGACATGGGGGTCATGGACTTCGCCGGTGGCCTGGTCGTGCATGCGACGGCCGGGATTTCATCGCTCGTGATTGTCAAGGCACTGGGTCACGGCGCGGGTTCCGCGGGAAATCTCTCCGCCTCACAACCCGGGCATGGTCGCCATGGGGGCATGCATGCTGTGGGTCGGATGGTTTGGCTTTAATGGCGGTTCGGCACTTGCGGCAAATGGTGGGGCCGGTATGGCCTTGACCGTCACTCATATCGCGGCGGCAACTGCATCGTTGGTGTGGATGGCCTTGGAATGGAAAGCCTACGGCAAACCGTCCTTGGTCGGTTTGGTGACGGGCACCATCGCCGGTCTGGCGACGATCACCCCGGCGTCTGGTTTCGTTGGCCCCATCGGCGCGCTGATCATCGGCGTCGCTGCCGGTCTGGTTTGTTACAAGATGGTGCAGGTCGTCAAACAGGTCTGGCAGCTAGATGATTCGTTGGATGTGTTTGCGGTCCACGGTGTCGGTGGTTGCCTGGGCACAATCTTGGTGGCGGTGCTCTGTGTACCGGCTCTGGGCGGTCTCGGCTTGCCTGAGGGGGCCACGATTGGCTCAACCCTTGGCGTGCAGGCAACGGGCCTAATTGCCACGGTTGTTTGGTCGGCGGTCGCTAGTCTGATCATCGTCAAAGTTGTCGGCGGGATCGTCGGAGACCTGAGGGTCAGCGAAGACGACGAAGTGGAAGGCCTCGACATCACCGCTCACGGCGAAACCGCCTATCGCCTGGACTGACATGGTATAAAGGGGAGTGCGGGGCCCCACCGACGGGTCCCGGCACCGCCCCGACCAAAAGGGAGACTAGTCATGAAATTCGTAATGGCGGTGATTAAGCCGCATAAATTAGACAGCGTCCGCGAAGCCCTGAGCAGTGTCGGGGTCGAGGGCATGACCGCATCCGAAGTCAAGGGATACGGTCGTCAACGGGGCCAAACGGAAATTTACCGGGGGGCGGAATATCAGGTCCACTTCCTGCCCAAGGTTAAGCTTGAGGTTGCCGTCCCGGACGCGAAGTTGGCCGAAGTCATCGAAGCGATCCAGACCAGCGCCAACACCGGCAAGATCGGGGATGGCAAGATCTTCGTCTATGATCTGAATTCGGCAGTGCGTATCCGTACAGGCGAAAAAGACGACGACGCCCTGTAGTTTTGATCTAACCGGCGAGGACCGTCATGCCCCGTTTTGCTGCTAACATCGGCTGGATGGCCCAGGAAGTGCCCATGATGGAACGCTTCCAATTAGTCCGTGACCTTGGCTTCACGGCGGTCGAATGTCCCATTGATGTTTATGACCACGCTGCCCAAGATTTGGCCGAAGGCTACCTGTCGGCGGGATTGGATTTCCTGATGTTCAATTCGCCCCTGGCTCGGGCGAAGACGAATACGGCCTTGCGGGGCTTGCGGGCCGCGAGGGTGAATTTCAGGACACGATCGGCCGTGCTGTCGATTACGCCAAGGCGTTGAAAGCTGAGTACGTCCACATTTTGGCGGGGCACCAGCCCGGTGACTGGCGGCAATGCGGGCTTCGAGCGGTTTGTCGAAAACCTTAAATGGGCCTGTCCGGTGCTGGCTGATGCCGGGGTGATCGCCCTGATTGAGCCCATCAACACCATCGCCCGGCCAGGCTATCTGGTGCAGACCACGGCCGAAGCCCAGGGCGTCGTTGATGCGGTAAAGGCGGCGGGCGCCGACAACATCGCCATCCAGTTCGATTTCCACAATTGCCAGATCATGGAAGGCAACCTGTCCAAGACCTTCGCCACACATTTGCCGTCCATTGCCCATGTGCAGATCGCGGGCTACCCCGGCCGCACACCGCCGGACGAGGGCGAAATCAACTATCCCTTCGTTTTTGATCTGGTGGATCGGCTCGGCGTTACCGGCTGGCTCGGTTGCGAATACAAACCCCACAATCCGGATCAGCCGGGCGCCACCAAGGCGTCGCTAATGTGTTTG
>CALOAZ010000098.1:0-32642 GCA_942491355.1 uncultured Phycisphaeraceae bacterium | reverse complement strand
AAGCCTGCACCGGGGCACCGGGGGTGACGGTTTGGCGGCAGACGACTATGCAGCGGCACGGTGTCAAGTTTTGTCAGCAGCCTTGCGCGTGCGGCGGCGAAGTGCAATCAAACCCAAACCGGCAAAGCCGGAAGCCAAGAGCGGCAATGCGGCGGGCAGGGGCAACGACCGCCGCTCCGGCGTTGGCTGTGGTCTGATAACCCATCTGGCCCACGATGGCGCCGCCGCAGCGTCACCTCCAGCCAGCCGTAATGGGTCCCGTCGCCAAGCCCGCAGCTGCAGGCCGAGGAAAGCCGTGGGCGCCGATCCGTGCTCCAGGGCCCGCTCGCCGTTTGCATCGGACCAGATCGCCGAAGTGGAATGTCGTCAGCCGTTGGTTCCGTCGAACCAGCTCGCATCCACCGTATCACCCGCCCCCAGCATAGACGCAGTGTACGATCACCGCCGGCAGTTTTCAAAACGATGCGCTGATCGGCGATATTTACGATGTGCTGACCACGCAGGGACTGAACGAAGATAAGACCGTTCACTCCGTGGTGATCAATGAGGACGTCAAGATTTGGAAGGGCGAGCCTTTTGAGCAGGCGTTGACGCTGCATTATGTCGCCGTGCATTGGGCGCTTCAGGGCAGTTGGGATAATGCGCGGGCTGCCATCGGCCGATCTTTATTTCACCTGCGCGATTACGGTGTGAAAGACACGGTCGAATTGGCTGAAAAAGCCGGCCAGATGGAAACCGACAATAAAGGCAGCGGTGATACTTATCTGGATAACGGCTACGTGGCGAAGCCCAGCGATTTTGCGCTGGGCCATGTGATGAGTGGTGTGACCAATCTGCAGCTCGGCGTGGAAACCGGTGACGACAACCGCATCAAAGAAGCCTCGGATCATTTTCATGCCGCCGCCACGATCAAGGCAGACTTGAAGGATCTCGGCGAGGCATTGAAGAATCC
Source organism: uncultured Phycisphaeraceae bacterium (assembly GCA_942491355.1). Classification (GTDB taxonomy): domain Bacteria; phylum Planctomycetota; class Phycisphaerae; order Phycisphaerales; family Zrk34; genus CALOAZ01. The sequence goes on along the minus strand of CALOAZ010000098.1, from coordinate 31,690 downwards.
GCGCGGTTACAACACGATTCTGATCGTGGATTACGGGCGCGGCCCGCAGAAAATCGCGACGGGTCGTGACAACGCAGTGGCCAAGTTCATCGCCAAGTCACCGAGCGACAGTCGCACCGTGCGCGTGCAGACCGAGTCGGGATCGGTTTCGTGGCCCTGGGTTTGCGACGTGAACGCCATGGCCACCAATCACATGTGGAACAATCTCCAGGATGTGCGTCTGGCCAAGAGTTACATTGGTTCGGCGCTCATCACGGCAGCAGCTGTGACTGCCGCCAGTTCCAACAGTCGAAATAGTCAATATGTGGCGTTGGGCCTCTTGGCCGCAGGGATGGCTGCAAAAGCCGCCGCTCACGCAGACACCCGTCATTGTGAAGCGCTGCCCCAGCGCATTTTTGTGGTGCCGGCCATGGTGCGTGGTCCTGACGATGCCATCACGCTCGAAATCGATGGTGCACCAGGCACGCGGACCGTATTGCGCGGTCTTCAGGCGCCTCCGGAAGGGCGTCCCGCGCAGTTACGTTATGTGCGTCTGATTCCGGGATTGCCTTGGATGACACCGGATCGCATCGTCTATTCGAATGATGTCACCGGCGTCGCGCCGAATGCGATGAACCTGCCTTACATTCTCGGCGGACAGGATGTGCGTCACCCGACCGAAGATGTGTTTGAGTCGTATCAAAAGTCGGGTCATCTGACGAACATGTCGCGCCAGGATTTGCTGGTAGTGTATCGCATGGAGGGCATCTTTTTTGATGCCCGCGATAACGGTGGCGCGATCGGCCTGCATGTGCTTGATGGCGGCACGTCGATGATTGCGCCGATGGCCGGGTCGTTGGGCTTCAACAGGCTGTTCGGGCGCTTTCATACTCCCTACAAACCCAAGACCAGTGAATTTGAAAAGGCTGCCGAACCTTGGCGCCTCAAGACCACTACTGAACCGGTAAAGCCATAAACGTCGGAGGATTCAAAGATGCGTGTTGTTGCTGGATTTGCGTTGATGCTGGCTGTGATCATGACGGGGTGCGACACCATTCAGGCCCCGGATGCGGCCCGCCAAGACCCGTTGCCTGAAGGCGCTTATCCGCGTCAGGTGGTACTCGAAGGTTTGAACAAGGGCGTGGTGACAGGCCGTCCGGTCGTGGACGAGCCCACCGCGGATCAACCGATGCGCGTGAGCGTACCGGTCCGGTCGGTGACGGATAAGGAACTCAACGTGCAGTATCGCTTCGAATTTTTCGATGCGCGAAATCGCCCGACGCGCGATCAGCCCGGCTGGCGTTATGTGCGTATTGCAGGCAAGTCGTCCGTGACCGCTGAAAGCGCGGCCACCGATACAAATGCGGTGGGTTGGCGTCTCGAAATTCGTCCGGCCCGCTGAGCAAAGGATATTCAAGATGAATCTCAAACCGTATTTTGTATGGATTCTGGTTTTCAGTGGCGCGACGGTCGCAATGGCTCAGCGCAAACCGGATCTACCGCCGGCTCAGAATGTCGGCGCTGAAACGGCGCCGGACATTGCCTTGTTCAAACGAGCCTACGAAACAGCCGGCGCACCGCGCCTGATGGTGATCTGCGGTGTCGACAGCCGTCCGCAGGAACTCGCGCTGGCGCTGGCCAAGGCTGCGGCAGCCGATCGTCTGGCCTGGGTGGGCTGGGGTTCCGCATGGGTGATCCGCGACGGCAAGGCGATCCGCGATGCCATCGACGAGGCGGGTACGCTGGTCAAGCGCGAGCAGGAAGCCACGGGCGATGTCGGCAAGAACGATGCGCATGCCGGTCGCAAGATCAGTCTGTGGGATCCCACGGGCGACTCAGCCAAACTGCAAAGTGACATCGAACAGATTCTGCTCACCGCACAGAATGTCGAGTTGGTGGATCCCTCCACGCTGGCCGAAGCGGATCGGCGCGAAGCCGATCTGCTCGCACAGCGTGATGATCGCGACGGCTTTGCGATTGATGAGTACCAAGCTCAATGCGGATTTGGTTCTCGCGATTCGCATGCTGCCGTTGCCGGCCAAGCTGCGCGGCGGTCCGACGCCGAATTATCGCGTGAATGTGGATGTGCTTGAACCGGCGCGCGGCCGCAAGATCGGCGGCTTTTCGTTCGACTGGTATGAAAGCACGCAGAGCCGGATGATCAAACGCTACGCCGAACAGATCTCACGCAAGTTCATTGAGCAGTTTGCGGCGTGGTATGGCGACGGCGAACGACCTGCGCGGCCGTATACCGTGCGTCTGCTCGGCGTGCCCGATGCGGGATCACTGGTGCAGTACAAGCAGGCCATCGAAAAACTCGAAGGCGTGAAGTCGGTCAATGATCGCGGCTTCAGTGCCGGCAAAGATGCCACGGTCGCCACGCTGCGCGTACTCTATACGGGCGGTCCACTCGAATTGGTTTATGCGATGCAGACGGCAGGCAAAGATCTGGGGTTAGCCTTCGAGGCTGCCGATGCCGCCAGTGGCACACTGACATTGCAGGTGGGCGCAGCTCCGCCGGAGAAGCAGGCTGATGCCGCTCCGAAGGGCGATGGTGTTGCGGCCGGTGTGTTGCTGGTGGGTGTGGAAAGCGCCAAGAGCCAGCGCGAAGTGCTTGCGATCATGAATGCCGTGCGCGATCGTGTGCCCGGTGTACAGAGCGTGGAATTCGACGCCTATGAAAACGGCCGCGGGGCCTTCACGATCCGCCACCAAGGTGATGCCGCTGCGGTGATTGCCGCGTTCAAAGAAAAAGCAGGTGCCTTGCCGGTGGAAGTGGCCGAGGCCGATGCGGAGCGCGGCACGCTGCGTGTTCGCGTTCGAGCAGGTCTCTGATTAATAAGGACACAACGATGAAAAAAATCGCCATGACAGTTCTGGTTCTGGTTGCCGCAGGTTGTATTCAGATGCAGCCCGGTGCGGATCGCGCGCCGGCACCCTTGCGCCCGATCGGCGAAGCCGGGGCCAGAGACAGTTCGATTCTGGTTTTCGGCTCCTACCAGCGCCGATACGGATCGCCCTCAGGAAAAGTAGCGGCCGCGACCGCCAAAGTGCTTCGTGGCATGCAGGTGCAAGTGCTCAGTGAAACCGACACGCGGTTTGTGGGTCAGTTCTCCAACGGCACCAAGTTGTATGTGACGCTTGAGGCTCAGACGCCCGACATCACGTTGGTGGATGCCCGCGTGGATCCGACCAACGAGACGATCTGCTTGGAAGTGCTGCGCCGCATCGACGAAGGCCTGTGATTTACCGCGGCGCGTCAGACAGCCTGACGCGCCGCGCCACACCGGCATATCCCAGCCACGCCCCCATGCCGATCAGCGTGGCAACCGCAAAAACACCGGCACCCATTCCGTCAAAGCCCGGCAGCGTCGTACCGCCGATGCGGTGTGCGGACCATCCTTCGTAAAGTGCCACGCCGAAAAAAGGCGCGAAGGCCCCGCGCATGCCCGTCAGCATGACATGCACGCCCATGTAGGCACTCGCTTGCGCTTTGGGCGCAAAGTCGTGATGGCCGATCTGCCAGGCGAGTCCGCCGCCACCTTGTGCAACACCCAGTGCGGCGCGCCCCAGCGCAAAGACGGCCAGGCCGCCAAGGGTGGATTGCGTCCACGCGGCGCCCAATCCCATCAAGATGAAACTCAGCACCCAGATGCCGGATTGATGGCAGCGGAAAGTGGCCACATGCTGTTTGTCGAGCAGGATGGACCAGAGTGGAAGCGTGACCATCGACAGCAGGGCAGGCAGCGCCTGAGCCAGGCCAATACTCAATAAATAAGCCGCTGCAAATCCTTCAGTGCGGTGGATGGCCACCAGGATGACCACCGGAGCGAGCATCATGTTGGACACGCCGCCGAGAAACTGGCTGATCATGTAGTGTCTGAACAACGCATCGGTGCGGAGAATGGCCATGAATCCTTGACGCGGGGCTTCGGGTTCTTCCGCGAAAGTCCACGTGGCGCCGGTGCCGGCGCGGGGGATGGGCCGAGCCTCTTCGCGCAGCAGTTCGCGTTCCTGTCGAAAGCGGATACCGGCAAAAGACCAGGCACCGATAAGCGCTGAGGGCCACGCCGGCGGGATAAAACCATCGGAATGCATCGGCATCATGATCGAGCAGCCAGGCACCAAGAATGGGCGCCGTCATGGTGATCGCGCCCGAAATCATGGCCAGCCGTCCGGTGATGGTGGCACGTTGAATGCGGGGATAGTTGTGTCGCCACAGCGAACTGCGCACCACCAGCACACCGACGATCAGGCATCGCGACAGCACCACGGCGGCGGTCAGCAGGAGGGGGCCGGGGAAGGCAGTCGGCAGGGCGGCAATGCCGATGGCGCAGATGAATGTGGCGATCAGCAGCAGTGTGGCGAAAGGGATTTTGCGCCGGCCCCGCGCTATATGTGCCCAGGCAAAACTGGAGAGATTGGCGAACATCGGCGCGCCCACGATGGCGGCAAGCTCAAGGTCGCTCACATGAAAGGTTTTGCGCGCGAGAACACCAACGACATTGCCTTCCAGGAGCGATACCACAATCGGCAGCGCTGCGGCGGTGACCAGCTCGCGCCGATAGGTCGGCCGTGCCATGGGCGGCAGGCGATCAGGATGAAACCAATTCAGCGCAGCTCGAAGCATCAAGCCACGTTAGCGGGGGTTGAAATCAGATCAAGCGCTCGAATCAGGCTTTGGTCAGTTGGCGCCGAATCATTTCGAATTTCAGTTTCTTTTGCGCGGAAGTCAGCCAGGCCAGATAGCGCCGGTGCCAGGGCTTGTTCTCTTCGTGGTGCAGATTCTCATCCCAGGTATCGAGAATGCTGACCACCCGTTCACGCTCGGGTTTGACGAGAAAATAGACACGAAGCACTTTGTCGTCATCCCACTGTTGGTATTGATCCCAATCCGAGGCGAACTGGGTGAAGGGGGCATAGGGTCGAGTGGCCGGAGCACAGGCGGCCAGGCCGGCAGCGAGAACGGTGATCATCAGCAGGGTGCGCATGGCAGGAGCTCCTCGTCGGTGGGCTGATCTCTGGGGCCGCCATTATAAGCGAAGACCGCAATCGAGATCGGGTGAACCCGCATGGCAGCGGGGATAGGTTCTCCCCAAGGATGCTTGTGATGGGCTCAGCCTGTCGCCGTCCTGGAGGGGATGAAGGCCATGTTGGATGCGACTCAAACTCTGATTTTGCGACACCGTTTGCGGGATATCCTTGAAACGGAAACTGCGGTCCTCAAGGTTCTTCGAGAACGGATTCGGGATCCGAAGGATCTGGAGGTGCTGCGTGAAACGCTGACCGGCTCGCTGATCGAGTGTTTTTTCGGTCATGAAAGCGATTCGGCCCATGAGTCCTACCGGCGCACGGTGGTCCATCTGGATGATCATGGAGATCGGGCCCGCGTGACCGTGCTGCCGCTGCGTTTCGGTCCGGCGACGCCCGGAGGGGGGGTGCGCTGTCACGGTCCGGTGCGCGTGATCGATCTGGCTTTGCTTATCGGATCTTCTCGGAAGGCGAACACGCCCGTGGAAGACGGTTTCGGCCCGAGCCTAGAATAGGCCCGGTGGAGGAAATGGGCATGCGAGCGATTGGTGATGGCTCGCAATGCCACCGAGGAGTTTGAGCCGCCTGCAAAGGTGGATGGGAGGGGTGGGCCATGGTGTATGAGCGCCCGGCAATCGCGGTGGTGACCACGAATGCGCAATCCGTACCGGATGAATTGATCGATCGGTACGACGTCGATCTTTACGACGATTCCCAGCAAGCTCTGTCAGCGATTCAGCGCGGTCGTATCTATCGCGCGGTCTATGTCGATACCGGCAGTTTCCTGCGCCTGGTGCAATCCACACCCACGGTCGCTTGCGCAGCGTTGTGGGAGTCGACGCGATTGAGTCGACTGGTCGATGAACTCCGCTGGGCCGATGACGAATAAGTTCTACGGCGCCCGGCTGACGATCCGCTCCATCTGATCCTTGTCCAAGGCCATCAAGGTATGCGTGCGCACATTGCCTGCAGACCAGAGCCCCAGCATGGCCGCGGTGGCGGTTTCAGCATCCGGTGCTTCGAGAACCAGCACGCCGTCGAATTCGCCGAGCGTCCAGTACAGATCTTTCACTTTGACATCGAGCTTACCGGCAGTTTGGCAGAACAGATCGGCTCGCTGGCACGTGTGTCGGAAGTTGGACCAGCCTTCTTCGGTGAAGTTGAGCAGTGCGATAAAGGTCGTCAAGGCAGGTCTCCCGGGGGCGAGTTGCGGCGTAGGTGTCGGGTACACTGTGCGGCGTGAATCCGATGCAGCGTTACAAACTGACGATAGCCTACGACGGCAGCAGCTTCCACGGTTGGCAGGCGCAGAATCGCCCCGATGCCGAGCCGCTGCGCACCGTTCAACTGGTGGTCGCTCAAGCAGCGGCCCGGGCGGTGGGTCATCCGGTCAAGGTGGTGGGCGCTTCGCGCACCGATGCCGGTGTGCACGCGATCGGTCAGGTGGCTCATGTGGATCTGGCCACGCGGATCCCGGTGGAAAGACTGGCATCCGCCATCAATTACCGATTGCCTGATGATGTTGAAATCCGGCAGGCGGAAGAAGCACCGTTCACTTTCGATGCGATTTTTGATGCGCAGGAAAAACAATATCGCTATCGCATCTGGATGAGTTCGATGCGTCCGCTGGATCTGCGTTCGCGCGTTCATACTTGTTATGAGTCGCTTGATTTGTCTGCGATGCGCGAAGCGGCAGCTCTGTTGGTGGGCACGCATGACTTCGCATCATTCGCATCCGTGAACCATGGTCGGCAGACCACGGTGCGCACCATTTTTGCATGCGATATTGAAGAGGTGCCACCGACGCGCCTGGGTACGGCGCCCGAAGTTCACATCGTCGTGCGTGGCAATGGTTTTTTGTACAACATGGTGCGCATCATTGCCGGCACATTGGTGGAAATCGGTCGACGTTATGGCTCCGGATCACCGGGCGAATGGACGGTATCGCGTGTCGCGGATCTGCTGGCAGAGCCCAATCGCGATCGGGCCGGGCGCACGCTCTCAGCGTCAGGTTTATGCCTGGAATGGATTCGATATGCTACACTCACGCCTGACGTTGAGCCCGCGCCCGCTCCATCCACCCCACAAGGCGAAATTTCATGACACGACTTTTTAGCTGGGTATTTTTGGCTGGCTTGTGGGCGGGCTGTCTGGCGGGTTGTGCCGATGCTGAATCAGCGCTTGGCCCGGATTTCACCCAAGTGTTGCGCACGGTGGGTTCGGGGCAAAGCTATCGCCTTCTGAGTGTGTATGACAAAGGCGAGCAAGAGACAGGTGAACTGTTCATGGCTTACAAGGTGATTCGTCACGGGCCACGACTCGGTTCCAGTCGCGTCAGAGAATTATTCGATCTGATTTACGACAGCGGCAGTCATCGCTGGGCGCAGACCAAGGGCCGCTTGTTTGCGCCTGAAATTGCGATCCGATTCAAAAAAGGCGGCAAAACAGCCGACGTGTTGATCGATCTCAATTCGAGCCAGTGGGCATTTTACGTGGATGAACAACGTGTCCACTTCAACGATTTCAGTCCGGCGCGCGATCGCGTGCTGGCTTTCGCCAAGGGATTGTTTCCGAGCGACGACCTGGTGAACTGATTATTCAGCCGGGCGAACTTCCGATTCCAACAGGTGATATTCAAAGGCATCGATCAGCGCCTCCCACGAGGCGTCGACGATGTTCTCATTCACGCCGATGGTGGAGAACGTGCGTTCAGCGCCTTCGCCCGCGGTGACGGCAAAGTCGATGACCACGCGTACTTTGGCGGCAGTTTCTTCGGTGGCATTGACCACGCGCACTTTGAAATCGCGCAGGTGGATGCGGTTCAGATCCGGATAATGGTCGGCCAGGCATTTGCGCAGCGCGCCATCGAGCGCATTCACCGGGCCATCACCTTCAGCCACGCGGTGTTCGATCGTGCTGCCGACCCGGGCTTTGACGATGGCTTCGGTGGATGCGGGATCGCCGTTAATGCGCAGGATCGCGCATCGGTAGTGATCGAGCGTCCAGTATTCGGCGCGCAGGCCCAGTTCGCGTCGAACCAGCAACTCAAGGCTCGCATCGGCGGCTTCAAAGACGTAGCCAGCATGCTCGAGATCCTGCACGCGCTCTAGCACACGGCGCTGCACTTCCCGGTCTTCGGCGATGCCGAATTTGGATCCAACGGTGGCCACGAGATTGGACACACCGCTGAGTTCGCTGACCAGCACACGCCGCGCGTTGCCCACGGTAGCAGGTTCGACGTGTTCGTAGCTGCTGGCGAGCCGGTTGACCGCATGCACGTGCATGCCGCCCTTGTGCGCAAAAGCACCGGAGCCGACATACGGCTGATTCGGTACGGGGATCATGTTGGCCAGTTCGTAAACGTAGCGGCTGACGGCGGTCAATCGTTTGACCGCTTGAGGATCACGCAGACATGCCACGCCGAGTTTCAGATGCAGGTTGGCGATGACCGTGGTGAGATCGGCATTGCCGCAACGCTCACCGACGCCGTTGATGGTGCCCTGCACCTGCACCGCGCCGCGGCGGATGGCGGCGAGACTGTTGGCCACGGCCAGACCGCTGTCATTGTGGGTGTGGATACCCAGTTTCACGTCAGCGCCCAGTGCGGCATGCACGGCGTCGATCGATTCAGCCACGTGTTCCGGCAACGATCCGCCATTGGTGTCGCAGAGAATCAGACGTGTGGCGCCGCCTTCAAGCGCGGCGCGCAGGGTTTGCAGCGTGTAGTCGGGGTTGGCGGCAAAGCCGTCGAAGAAGTGCTCTGCGTCGTAGAACACTTCGTGACCGGCATCACGGCAGAAAGCGAGTGATTCTCGGATCATCGCCAGATTTTCGTTGCGATCCACGCGCAGCACTTCATCCACGTGCAGATCCCATGTTTTGCCGACGATGGTGATGACCGGCGCGCCCGAATTCACCAGCGCATTCATGCCGGTGTCTTCAGCGGGCTTGATGCCTTTGCGCCGCGTCATGCCGAAGGCGCAGACTTTGGCATGCGTGAGTTCGAGTTCGCGGGCTTTCTCGAAATAAGCGACGTCTTTCGGATTCGAAAGCGGATAGCCGCCTTCAATGTAATCCACGCCCAGCGTGTCGAGTTCGCGCGTGATCTTGAGCTTGTCAGTGAGAGACAAGTTCACGCCCTGGCCCTGCGTACCGTCGCGCAGTGTGGTGTCGTAGATCTCGACGCGATCGGGGAGTTTGTTTTGCTTGCTCATCGGAAATTCCTCTTTGCCGTCGTCTTGAAATCGTCTTTAAGCGTCTGATCAAGCCACAAAAAAACCCTGCCATCCGGCAGGGTCTGGGAGTGGTTCGTCACGAACGATCGCCAGCCTTACCGGACGTTCCGGTCGGCAATGATGATGTTGGCGATGATAATGATTGCGTTACGCATGTCGGGCGGCATCATAGCCGTGCCATGGCCCGGCGACAAGGCGTGTGCTTCCGGAGTACCATCGGGCCATGAGCCGACCCTTGGAAATCCGATCTTTTTGTCTGGGTGATTTTCAGACCAACTGCTATCTGGTGCGGCCCGAAGGTTCGTCTCGCTGCTGGTTCGTGGATGCCGGACAACGGCCGGGCGCCATGATCGATGCCGCTCAAAGAGCAGGTCTTACGCCGGAGGCCATCGTACTGACGCATGCGCATGGCGATCATATCGCCGGTGTGGATGTGGTTCGCGCGGCTTGGCCGGGAACACCGGTCTGGCTGCATCGGGCCGAGGCTGATTTTCTGGGTGATCCCATGCAGAATTTGTCGGGTCTGTTCGGCGCGGTACTCGCTGAAATTCGTCTGGCACCCGCCGAGCGCCTGCTCGAAGGCGGCGAGCGATTGGATCTGGACGGTGTGAGTTTTGAAGTGCGCCACACGCCCGGCCACAGTCCCGGTGGGATCACGCTCTATCAGGCCGACAACGCAGTGGCTCTGGTGGGCGATACGCTTTTTTATGATTCAGTGGGGCGCGTGGATTTTCCGCACAGTGATCCGGAGCAGATGCGCACGTCATTGCGCGATCAACTGCTGAGCCTGCCGAATGAAACGCGTGTGTTGCCCGGCCATATGATTCAAACCACGATCGGACGCGAACGCGCCGAGAATCCGTTTCTGGCCGAATGGGATCTGGTCTGAATCGCTGAGGTTTTGTCAGGCGCGTATGCGTTTGACGGCTTCGCTCACGTCTTTGCCTTCGACCACAGCGCCATTTGATTTGAGATGTTTCATGGCCTGTCCGGTGGCTTGGCCATCATTGCCGGCGCTTTTGATGGCGTCGGTCACCGGGGCCAGTGCCGCAATGATCTGATCGACATCGAGGGTTTGCGGCAGCAGCACCGACAAAATCTGGATTTCCTTTTCCAATCGATGGCGCGTGTCGTCATCGCGGGATGAAGCCATGGTTTCCTGATTCGATTTGATCAGCTTGCGGATGACCTGTGTGGCGAATTCATCGCTGGTGGGCTTTCCATCGCGCGCTTCCTGGAGCTGCATATCACCCAAGGCGACACCGAGAATGGATTTGGTGATTTCGTCACGAGCCTTCATGGCATCCATACGCTGTTTTTTGACTTGGTCGACGATCACGCGGGGGCTCCAGAATTCGGGCCTACTGCAAGGGTCGCAGAAGGATGGCATAAAGATACAGGTTGCGGTCAAGATCTTTGAGCTTGTCAAAATAGTCGTTGTCGAAGCAGATGGCGAGTGCGTGTTTACCTGAGGCAAGGTGCTTGCGATATTTGAAAACGGTGGGGGCCGGGCTATCGATTTCGTGTTGCGTCAGTTTCTCATCGTTGAACAGCACGGTGAAGCGCGGCCAGATGCCGAGTGCTTCGGATCCGGCTGCCGTGACGGCGATTTCGTATTCGCCATCTTGTGGAATGACGGCATCAAATGAAACTTTGCCGCCGGATTCACAAGCCAGGCGGCTTTTCATGGTTTCCCAGAAAACCTTCATGCTGGTATTGGCGGTTTCAAATCGATACAGATTGATTCGGATGGGTTCGCCGAGTACAGGGCGGCGCGTCGGTCCGGTGACGCTTGGTGTCGGCAGAGGCACAATCGGATTCGAAGCCATGGCGGTGGATGGCGTGGGCTCGGATGTGTCGCGCGTGACAGAGACGACCACGGCCAGAATCAACGCTGCGGTGCCTACCATCAGCGATGTGACGGCCAGATAGGCACCGTGCCGACGGCGCTTGCGCCGCGGCCGCGTGGCGATCATCGTGCCGAACAACGTGTGTGTGGCCGACGAAATCTCCATGATCGAGGTCAGTTCGGCGGTTTCGGCTTTGCGATCAGGGAGAATGGGTGTGATGGTTTCGGGTTCGGTGATTTCAATTTCAAGTTCTTCCGGCAGTGTGATCAGCGCCTTGCAGTAATAGCAGCGTGCGGCACCGCCGCGCAGATCATCGCCGTACGTCAGTTCCGCTTCGCATTTCGGGCAGGTCAGTTTGATCATGACAGATGGATGGCGTCAGTCTTCGATGGGAACGAGTCGTACTGAATGCACGAAGAGATCGCGATTGAGTTTTCGCTCGGGGTCGTACAGATCATTGGCAAACCCGACACCGATGATGTGCTGACCCTCTGTGATTTCGAGGCGTGTCGTGAGGGATTCAGGTTCGTTGGAACTCAAATGCCGGTCCAGGATCTGGACGCCGTCAAAAAACGCTTTGATGCGCGGATACTCGCCTTCTACGGCAGGGCCCGAGGCGCTGAGTGTCAATTCGTAGGCTCCGCTGCGCGGCATGTCGAACGTGGCGAAGGCCGTGGTATCTCTCCAGAATGACAGGCGGTGCAGGTTGGGTTGCTGCGTGGCATGCTGGTCGCTTTCAATCACAAAGGCAGGCAAGCCGATTTCGATGGTGAAACGCGGCCGCCGACTGTGTGTCAGCCATTGAGCTCGCGCTTGTTCGATGGTTCGGCCGCGCGACATCTGCCCGATCAGAAAATCGCCGTCGGCTTCGGGAATGGCTGCCTGGAACATCTCAAGGGTCGGCAGCGAAGCGGGTTTTTGAACAGGATTTGAATCGGTGGCAGGAGTCGACATGCGTTCGGGAAGATGTGAAACGATCATGGCCGCCGCGCCGAGCATGCCGGCCGAGAGCACCAGGGCTGCCACCACCATCCACAAACCGGTGGTCGCGCCTTGCACGCGGGCATGTCGGGTGAGACTGAGTGTGCGCGTGGCCGAGGCGAGTTCCAGCACGGTGGTCATCGAGGCATCATCGATTTCGCGATCCGGCAGCAGGGGTTGAACTTGATCCCGCATGTCGGGTGGATTGCCGGGGACATGTGAAAGTTCCCGGGGTAGCGTGAGCATGGTGCCGCATTGATAACACCGCGCCGCGCCGCCGCGCAGTTCATCGCCGTAGGTCAGGCCGGTACCACATTTGGGACAATCCAGCTTGATCATGATTCAGGCCCGGACAGGCTTCATCCTCTTTGCCGTGCAAAGATCAATCTTCGGTTTCGGGTTCGATCGTGACGGTCAGTTGCTTGCTGGCAAACTGGTCCAGATACAGTTCGGCGCGTTCCTGGTGCGTGACTGTCAGGAGGGCCACACCTGAAACATGGGCCTCGAGTGTGCAGCGCTGAGCGTCTTCGAGATTCAAGGCCACCAAGGCCTGAACGGTATGGACCACATCGTGAATGTCATTCACATCATCGTTGTGTAGAAGCACACGCCATCGCGGCAATGGGCGCGGACCAGGCAGGCGGGGCTTGGGGCGTGTTTCGGATTGAGGGTGGGTCGAACTCATGCGGCAACTCCGGTACACATCATAGGCTGCGCGCCATGGAGCGGGTCCGGCGCAGAAAAAAGCCGTGGCGCGAGGCCACGGCTTTAAGTGAACGATCAGCTGCTGATTCACGTGCCTTGCGGGCAGCAGTCACCGTTGGGGCTTTCGGCATTGGCGCGACGGAACATCTGAATCAGAACCGGATTGCCCGGCAATTTCTGGACGTTCTGCAGGCCGCCGGGGGCAATTTCAGAGTTGGTTTCAAACACACCCCAGCGGAATTCGGTCGGCGGATCGGAACCCGTCAGGCCGGCCGTCCAGACCGCACCATGCTTGAACTGAACCACGGCCTTGTGATTCACAGGGATTTTCAATTCCCAGACTGGCCGGCGGGTAAAGGTGTCCATCAGGACCACCGTCATGGGCATGTGCGTGGTCGACTGGAATACGTGCTTATCCATCGTGGCGCCGGTCGAGAACTGCGTACTCGAGCCTCCCAGACCCAATGCGGGGAACTGGAAGCCGTTGGCGTGACCGGGGTCACCGCAGCCGACCAGTGGGAGTATGACAACGGCAAGACTAGCGATAATAAAACGTTGCATGGATGACCTCGTCTGTTTGTCAGGGCCTGTGGGCGGTGGATATCATATCTGCACCTCTTTGGAGCCGGCTTGTGCCTGACCCCTCCGATAAAGATATATCGGCAGATCGACGTCGGTTTTTTCGTCAAATTTTATTTACGGCGATAGATACGGCAGAGAAGGTTGGTAAGACTATTGCTGAAAAGCACTTGCCGCATCCGCCTCCGGAAAAAATTCCTGCGTGGAATGACGACTGGTACCACGCTCCACGGGAAGTTCATGGTCCACCATGGCCTCCGCAGCATGGTCCGGCGGTCCCCTTGGGCCTGATGAGACAGCTTCAGGAACAGCGCCGGCAGGCCGTGGCCCGGGGCGATTTCAGTTACGGCGATCCTCACGCGGTGACGGTCGACCCTTATGAATCAAGCTACGATCCGGACCATCCGGATTACGATCCGCGACACGATCAGGACGATGATTTTCACATCCATGGGGCTGAGCGAAAGCCGGATCGTGAATCCGATCATGAGCCTGATGGAGAAGCGGACGCTTCTTCGGCCGGATAAGTCAATGTCGATTCAGACCGTGGATCAGAGTTCGATCGGTACGAATTCATCCACACTCAGACCGAATCCATCCAGGCCATAGGGCAATGGATGATTGGTCAGCAGGCGCAATCGGCGCACTCCCAGATCCAGCAGAATTTGTGAACCGATGCCCACATTGGTGGTGGCATCGGCGGCGATATCGCTGCGGGGTGGACCGCCTGACCAATGCATGGTTTGCAGTTCCTTGAGCAGGCCGGTCCCCGCGCCGGGCTGACGCAGATAAAGCACCGCGCCTTCGCCTGCAGCCTGAATCTGTTGCATCGCCTGTTGCAGAATGCGCCCGCTGGGTGAGGCGCGATCTGCAAACACATCGCCCAGCAGGTTGTGGGCGTGTACGCGCACGAGAACAGGTTCTTCGACGGGTTCCACACCCACGCGTCCCAGACAGAGCGCCACATGGGGTAGCGGATCGACGCGGCTGCGATAAGCGATCAGGCGAAAATCCCCGTATTCCGAGGCAAAAGGGGCTACACCGATGCGCTCGACGAGTTTTTCACTGCGCAGACGGTGTGCGATCACATCGGCCACGCGACACATCTTCAAGTGATGGGTTGAGCACAGGGCTTCGAGTTCCGGTCGACGCGCCATGGAGCCATCGGCGTTCATGATCTCGATGATAGCCGCGGCCGGACGCAGTCCTGCCATGCGGCAAAGATCGACGCCGCCTTCGGTTTGGCCGGTGCGAACCAGCACGCCGCCGGCGCGAGCGCGCAGCGGATGCACATGACCGGGGCGATTCAGATCGGCCGGTTGCGTGGTCGGATCAGACAGCAGTCGGATCGTGGTGGCGCGATCGGTGGCGCTCACGCCCGTGGTGATGCCGAATCGCTCGTGGGCATCGACGCTGATGGTGAAGGCGGTGCCGAGTTGAGCGGTATTGACCGACCCTTGAGGTGTCAGTTCAAGGTGATCGCAGTCCGGACCATCCATGGCCACGCAGAGCAGTCCGCGGGCATGGGTCACCATGAAATTGACGACTTCGGGCGTGATGCGTTCTGCGGCACAAACCAGATCGCCTTCATTCTCGCGCTTCTCATCGTCGACGAGCACGATCATGCGGCCGGCACGCAGTTCTTCAAGGATTTCATGGACGGGACTGAAGGGCACATGAGGCTCCGGGAGATCTCTCCGACATGCGGGGTGGGCATTGTAGGGGCAGCCATTCGGCGCGCCCAAGGCGCAAGAGGTGCGGCGCAATTGATGCGGTTCTCGGCCATTTTTGCGCGTTTTGAAAAGAGGCGCGAAACTCGGGGCAACATGCGCTGGCATGATTGAAACGCATTATCGGGTCTGAAAACGCGGTTTTGAAACTTCCGGCACGCTCAGAATATGGCGCGGCACGTCCGTTGCCTTTCTTGAGCGTCGTTCGGCATGAGCCACGGAGGGCCAATGTCCGAACGCAGTGCAGGAGGCCACGCGTGAATCGTCCATGGATGGACATCTTGAAGCGGCGTGAAGCGGAGACGACCGGTGTGTCGCTTGTGCGGCTGGCGCAGATGGCCGTCGCCGAGCATCTTGCTGAAAACGCAAGACGCTGTGCGGATCCGACGCAGGATCTGCATCGTGCGCATCATCCGGCGGTGTCCTGTGATCGTGAGGTGAGCCGATGAATTACGGTCTCTACCTGTCGGCTTCGGGTGTGTTGACGAACATGCATCGCCAGGATGTGCACGCCAATAACCTGGCCAACGCGAGTACCGACGGTTTCAAGCAATCGTTGTCGACACTCATGCAGCGCGACCCTGAAGTGCTGGAAGACCAACTGGGCATCGCGGATGTCCATGGTCTGCTTGAGCGACTGGGCGGCGGCGCGAAGCTGGCTCCTTCTCGGATTGATTTATCCGCAGGCACCTTGAAGAAAACAGAGCGTGATCTGGACCTTGCTTTGCAGGGGCCGGGTTTTTTTGCCGTGCGTGTGAACAACGAAACGCAGATGACGCGATCAGGCCGTTTCACCCTTGACGCTCAACAGCGTCTGGTGACGCTCGATGGCGGTCATCCGATTCTGGCCACCAATCAGGCACCGATCGTGGTGGATCCGGCAAAAGGCAAAGTGAACATCGGTCGTGACGGCCAGATGGTTCAGGACGGTGCGCCGATCGCTCAGATTCAATTGCTGGATGCGCCGGCCGATCGTCTCAAGGCGCTCGGTCACGGCATGTTCGTGACTCAGGGGATGGAGCCGAAACCGGCCACCAATGCTGCGATTGAACAGGGATATCTGGAACAATCCAATGTGGATCCGATCCACACCTTGATGCAATTGATCGATACCACCAAGGCGATTCAGGCCAACGCCAACATGATTCGTTACCACGACATGGTGATGGACAAGGCCGCCAACGTGCTGGGCCGAGTGGCCTGAGCGAACGAGTAAGGGAACAAGCCTATGGCAATCATCGCACTGCATTCGGCTTCGACAGGGTTGAACGCTCTGTCCACGCAGATTGATGTGATCGCGCACAACCTGGCCAACGTGAACACCGACGGCTTCAAGGCATCACGCGCGAACTTTGAAGATCTGCTTTATCAGGAAAAAGCGCAGCCCGGTGTGGAAAACGCTCAGGGAGATATGCGTCCCACAGGCATTCATATCGGTCTGGGCGTGCGCGTCACCGGCACCGATCATGACTTCACGCAGGGATCGGCGAAAGTCACAGACCGGCCGCTGGATGTGATGATCGATGGCCAGGGTTTCTTCGGCGTGCGCATCCCGGATGATCTGGGACGCAATGGCATGGGGTACACGCGATCAGGTAATTTCTTCGTCAACCGCGACGGCGATGTGGTGCTCGGCAATTCGGATGGCCCTTTGCTTCAGCCGGCGATTTCGATTCCGGATGACACGCTCAATGTCACGATTTCGAATGACGGTCGCGTGTTTGTCACGCAACCCGGCGGCACGCAGACCGAAGTCGGTCAGATCACGCTTTACAACTTTGTGAATCCACGCGGTCTGTCACCGATCGGTGGCAATCTTTATGTCGAAACCGATGCGTCGGGCGATCCGGTGGAATCCGAGCCGATCGAAAACGGCGTGGGCCGCGTGTTGCAAGGTCATCTCGAAGCCTCCAACGTCAATCCGGTTACTGAACTGGTCGAGCTGATCAAGGCACAGCGCTCTTTTGAAATGAACAGTCAGTCGATCCAGGCCGCCGATCAGGCGCTGCAGGTCGTTGCAAACTTGAGGCGGTTCTGATTCATGATGCTGCTGCGTAACGTTTTTATTTTGATGATGCTCCTTGCCGGCGCGGGTTTCGCCGCGGTGGCGACACCGGTGGCCACCATCACATTGCGTGAACGTGCCGTGATGGAGCCCGGTCCGGTGCGTCTGGTCGATGTGGCTGAGCTCACCGGTGATGCGGCGACCGATCTGGCTGAAACACCGATCGGGACTTTGTCGGCGCGTGGCAATCTCACGGTGGATCGATCGACGCTGCGCACCACACTCGACAAGTTCGGAGCCCATTGGGGGCGACTGACCTTGCGCGGTGCGGGCAGCGTGAGTGTGACGGCCAAGCCGGATCAGGTCCCTGCGGATCTGCAGCCGGCGGTGGTGGAAGCAAATCCCGTCGAGGTGTTGATTGTGGGTGGTGATCAGGGCGCGGGCGATGAGCCGCTCGATGCTCAATCCTCCGTGTTGCGCCATTTGATGCGTTGGATGATGGGCCGGCTGGGGGGCGATCCCGGTGACGTTCGCGTGGTTTTTTCGGATGCCGATCGCGCGGTCATCGAAGAGCCGATGGGCGCTGATCGCTTTGAATTCATGCCGTTGACCCGTGACACTCTCGGGCGCGTGCCGATTGCCGTGCTGCGGCATCGCGCCCGTGGCGTGGATCGTGTGATTGTGCGGCCCACGGTGCAGCGTCGTTCGGCGGTGGTGATCACGCTTCGACCCATCGGACGGGGTCAGCGCATTGCCGATGAAGATTTACGCACCGAAGTGATCTGGCTTGAAAACGATGCGCCGAGTTTGCTGAACGATGCCGGTCAAGCGGTGGGCCAGATGGCCCGCGGTTCGCTGATCACGGGTCAGCGGCTGGATGTCAATGACCTGAAGCAGGATGAGTTGGTGCGGCGCGGCCAGCGCGTTCAAGTGGTGATGACGCGCGATGCGGTGACGCTCCGTCTGGATGGTCGCGCGATGGAATCCGGCGAGCAGGGTGCCTGGATCACCGTTCGGAATGATTCGACACGCGAAACATTCCACGCACGCGTGATCGGCCCCGGTCGTGTGGAAGCCGGTGTGGTGCCGGTGGTGCAGGAGGGATCGCGATGAGGTGGCATCTCACCCTGTGTCTGTGCTTGTCGCTCGGAGCGTTGCATGCCGAGGATGGATCTGAAGTGAGATCGTCGAGCGGCATTGTGGTGCGCGGTGTGGATGAAGCCTCGACAGCGTCGACGGCGATGGAAGCGCCGGTGCGTCAGAGTGCGACGCCCGTACGGCGCATGGTGGGATACGAAAGCGCATCGCCCTCCGGTTCGCTCTATGCGGTGGATCCGGTGTCGCCCGCGAAATTCAAATCACGTATCACGAATCCGGCACTGGAGCAGGCGTCGCTCACGGCGGTGTCGTCCGAAGAGCCGCATGTTTTCGAAATTCACGATCACATCACCATCATCATCCGGGAAGAAAGTGAAACGCGTTCGGATTCCGAACTCACGACTGAAAAGAAGTTGGATTTTGATGTGGATGTTCAGAAATTCCCGCATCTGCATCTCAAAGAACTTCTCGAGGGCCAACTGTTGGCCGGCAACGCTGCCAACAATCCCGGCGTCAAAGTCAAAACCAAAAACAAGTATGAATCAGAAGGCGATTATGCTCGCCGTGACAAGATGACCACACGCCTGACGGCGGAAGTGGTGGATATCAAGCCCAATGGCGTGCTTGTCCTCGAAGCGCGCACCAATATCACCAATGACCAGGAAGTTCAGACCATCACGGTCACCGGCTCGTGTGACCCGGATGCGATCGCGATCGGCAACACCATTCTCAGCACGCAGTTGTTCGATCTGCGTGTGGCCAAGCTGCACGACGGCGAACTTCGAAAAGCCACGCAAAAAGGATTCTTCACGAATTTGCTGGAGTTCATTTTCAATTTCTGACCTGAAGCCGGCCTGGGACAGGCCGGTATGGAGCGACCACGGATGGTCCGACTGACACGCCTTCGATACCTCGTTCTGATGATCCTCTTCGGAGTGATCGTCGCGCCTGTTTCAGCAGCGCGTGTGCAGGATCTGGTGCGCGTTCGCGGGGCCGAGTCTGCCGGCAAACTCACGGGGATGGGTCTTGTGATAGGGCTGAACAACACCGGGGATGGGAAAAAATCCCAGACCACGGTGCGTCGTCTCGCCGCCATGTTCAACAAGTTGGGTGATCCATTGGTCACGCCCGGCGAAATCAATGAATCCGCGAATGTGGCGGTGGTGTATCTGACCGTCAAAATCCCATCCGGCGGCGCGCGGGTCGGTGACGAAGTGGATGTGCATCTGGCCGCGCCTTTCGCACAGAGCCTGGTGGGGGGGCGATTGGTACTCGCGCCCATGCTTGACCCGGTCACGCAGCGCAACATTCTGGGTTATGCCGAGGGCATGCTCGAAGTCGCCAATCCGGAAGATGCGCCCAATACGGCGCGCATCGTGCGCGGTGCCACTTTGCGCAGCGATTTCAAGCCCGGTTATCTGGATGAGTCGGGTGCGATGACGCTTGTGCTCGACGGCCCCAATGCCACATGGCCCATGGCGAATCTGATGGCCATGCGCATCAATGATCTGATGGCACCCGACGGTCCGCCCATTGCCCGGGCGCTCGATCAGAAAAACATTCTGGTCACCGTGCCGATGCCGGAGCGACATGACCCCGGCAGTTTCATCAGCCAGATACTCGAAATTCAGATTGATCCGACGCTGATTCGCACCGGTGCTCGTGTGGTGATCAACAAAGCGGCCGACACGATTGTGTTGACCGGTGAGGTGCAGATTTCGCCGGTGGTGGTTTCGGCGAAAGGGGTGAGCATCAACGTGGGTGTGGCCACGGGTGCGAATACGGCGCCTCCCACATTGAGCGGATTGCTCACCATGCTTGAAGCGGTGCGAGCCTCAGGAGGCGATCGTGTGGCGATCGTGCGCGAGCTTCATCGCAGCGGCAAGTTGCATGCCCAATTGATCGAGGAAGATTAATGCAGGGGATCGGCGCCATCTCGATGACTTCCACCGATGCGGCAGTGCGTCGGGCTTCCGAGCGCCCGCTGGCGGGATTCAACGAAGTGCTTGGGCGCGCCATGGGTCAGGTTTCTCCCGGACGCGAGGCCGCAGAACAACTGGTGGCCACGGCTTTGATTCAACCCATGCTCAATGCCATGCAGGACGATCCTTTTCGATCGGACCTGTTTCACGGCGGAGCGGGAGAGAACGCTTTCATGCCGCAGTTGAATCAGATTTTGTCGGATCGCATGGTCGGTCGCGAAGACTTCGGTCTCGTCGATGAAATCACGCGCTATCTGTCCGCAGGAGTGGATCGCCATGGATAAGGACATTCAGGAACTTGAACGATCGCTCAAGCGATTGCGCGAAGAGCATCAGGCGCTGCTGGCGCTGATTGCGCGTCGCCGAAATGCCTTGCGCCGCATGGACCTGTTGGAACTGGAGTCGCTTTCCGTGCTGGAGACCGAACGCGTTCGCGCCATTGGTGAAATCGAACGGCAGCGCCGCGAGGCCGTTCGCAAAATCACGGTGGCGCTTGAGCCCGGATCCAACATGCCCATGAAACTTTCGATTTTGGCAGACCGCGTGGGTGAGCCGGCTCGCGGGCGATTGCTGATGTTGCGATCCGAATTGCATGATCTGATCGAGCAATGCCGTCGTGAAAACGGTGTCACCAAGCGGGCGACTGAAAGCCTGCTCCATCACGTGCGCGGCGTGATGCAGGTGGTGGCCCGGGCGGTGAATCACAGTGGAACGTACGGACGGCGCGGCGTGGTGCAGCGGCCGGAACTGGCCACCAGCGTGTTGTCAGTCACAGGATAAGGGGACTCAGACGTGTCACTCAACGGTGCATTGGCTGTCGGATACACAGGGCTGTCTGTCTCGCAGGCGGCGTTGGATGTGGTCGGCAACAACATGGCGAATGCGGCCACTGAAGGATTCGTGCGTCGTTCTGCGGTGTTGGCCACGCAAGCTTCGCAGCCGCTCGGCCCAGGCATCTTCGTGGGGTTGGGTGTCAAGCTCCAGACGGTGGCGCGCCATGTGGATGAGGCGCTCAATGCCCGCTTACGTTCGTCGATTTCGGATGGGCATGCCGCGATAGCGCGTCAGGAAATATTGACCAGCCTCGAAGTGCTGGAAAACGATTTGAGCGATTACGGTTTGTCTTCGCGCCTGACTGAATTTTTCAATACATGGTCCGATCTGGCCAACACGCCGGTGGATGCGGGTGTTCGCGCTCTGGTGATCAACGAAGGCGTTTCGCTGACGGGATATATTCAGGATCTTCGAGACGGCATGAATGATATTCGCACGCGTGTGGACAGCGCGTTGCGAGAATCCGTCCTCAAAGCGGATTCGCTTCTGACGCAGATCGCCACATTGAATGCCGCCGTCGTCACCGGAGAGGCTGGCGGTGGCGGGGGCAGCGGTCCGCGCGATGAAAGAGATCAGTTGCTCAGTCAATTGTCTGAGTTGCTTGAAATTCAAGTGGTGGAGCAGCCCAGCGGGTCGGTCGATATTTTCGTCGAGTCGCAACCGGTGGTGCTGGCGGGGTTGTCCCGTGGTTTGAAATTCGAATTGAAAGTGGTCAACAATGAACTCGAACCGCGGATTCGCATCACGGCCGATGGTTCTTCGCTGCAGCCCGACAACGGGCGCATCGGCCAGCTGATGACCAGCCGCGACGGCGATATTCAGGAAGCGATCGATGATCTCGACGCACTGACGCGCCAACTGATGTTCGAGTTGAACAATCTGCATGCGTCGGGGCAAGGGCTCAACGGGTTTGATTCGGTGACGTCCTTTACGCCGATATCAGATGCGACCATCGCGCTCAATACCGGGACGAATATCACGGACCTGCCTTTCGTGCCGGTGAATGGTTCGTTTCAGCTTCACGTCACGCAGCTTTCAACCAACACGCGCCAGACCACGCTGATTCCGATCGACCTTGATGGGGTCGGTGCGGATACATCACTGAACAGTCTTGCCGCCGCAATCAATGCGGTGGGTAATGTCTCGGCTTCGGTGGGCGCCGATGGTCGGTTGACCATTTCATCCAATTCGGCGGATTTCGAATTTTCGTTTTCGGACGACAGTTCGCATGTGCTGACGGCGCTGGGCGTCAATACGTTTTTCGTGGGGAAGGGATCCGGTGATATCGCCGTCAATCAACGCCTGATCGATGATCAGCGTCTTCTGGCGACGGCGCAGGGTCATCTGCCGGGTGACAACCGCAATGCTTTGGCGATCAATGCACTGATTGACAAGCCTCTGCCGGTCTTCAACGGCACGAGCCTTCGAGATAATTGGCGCGATCACGTCCAGACCTTTGCAAGCCGAACGGCGCAGATCAACCAGGATGTGGAAGCAACGTCTCTGGTGAGCGAAGGTTTGGAAGCGCAGCGCCAATCGGTCAGCGGTGTGAATATCGACGAAGAAGCCATCGACCTGATTCGTTATCAGCGGGCCTTTCAAGGATCTGCTCGTTTCATCACGGTGATCGACGAGCTCATGGGAACTGTGATCAACCTCCTGCGGTAAACCAACGTGTCAACGATTCCTTCCAATCTATCTCGCGTCAGCACGGCGATGGCGTCCAATCTCGTGACGAACAATCTCCGGCGAACGAATGTCGACATGCTGCGCATGCAGACGGCGATTTCGACAGGGAAGATGGTCAATCGTCCGTCGGATGATTCGGGCGTGATCGGCACCATCACGCTGCTGCGCGCCACGCTCGGCCGTTTTGATCAGCAACTCAATGATCTGGGGCATGCGTCTTCAGTCGCCAATCTGACCGATCAATCCATGTCTGATGCCACGGATATGCTGCTGGAAGCTCAGTCGATCGCGACCAGTCAGATCGGTCTGCCGGCCCTGCCCGATACGCGTGCGAGCATGGCGACGGTGATCGATGGCATGATCAATGGGCTAATGCAAATTGCGAATCGTTCGTTTGATGGTGTCCATCTGTTTGCCGGTCGGGCGAGCGATGCCATGCCGTTCGTGGAATCGAATGGCGGCATTCGTTACGTCGGATCACGCGAGAATCTGGGCACGAATTTGGGTACCGGTTCAAGCCCCATCGATATCAATACCAACGGCGTGGAGGCCTTCGGCGCCTTGTCCACACGGGTTGAAGGTACAGTGGATTTGGATCCAAGAATTAACGTACTCACACGCCTAGGTGATATCAATGGCGCTCGCAATCGAGGCGTAACGCTGGGTACGGTTCGCGTGACGGTCAATGCCACTGCAGTCGATGTGGATTTGTCTTCTGCAGACTCCATCGGTGATGTGCGAAATTTGATTAATCAGGGTATTGCCAGTGCAGGTGGCGTGGGGGCGTTGAATTTGGCCCCGGATATGTTGCGCATTGATTCGGGCCCCGCAGAAACCATCACCATTGCAGATATTGATACAGGCGTTACGGCAAAAGACCTCGGCATTGACGGATTAACGGCAGGTTTCGGGGCCATTCAATGGGGGTTGGATATCGATGCGCGTCTGACCGAGGTGACACAGCTGAATCAGTTGCTTGGCTTCAGTGTCGCCAATTTGACGGGCGGCCTGAACATCAGCAACGGTTCAGCCAGTGGCATCGTCGATTTCACTGGTGCTCAAACCATTCAAGATCTGATTAACCGGGTAGCACTGGCTGATCTCGGTGTGCGTATGGAAATCAATGCCGCCGGCACCGGGCTCGATCTGGTGAACGAAGTCAGCGGCGCCCCATTGAGCGTGGGCGAAAACGCCGGTGGGGTGACCGCCACGGCTCTGGGCTTGCGGTCGTTTGCTCCCACCACGGCACTGGCTGATTTTAATCGTGGTAAGGGCGTGCAAAATGTTTCGGGTGCGGATGATTTCCGTATCACACTCAGTGACGGCACGCAGATCGATGTCAATATTGACGGCGCCGCGTCTGTTCAGGACGTGTTGAATGCGATCACCGCCGCAGCCGGTGTCGCGCCGTTGGCGGTGGGTCTGGCTGCCGATGGCAACGGTTTCGAATTGATCGATGGCTCGGGCGGGGCGGGTGTGTTTCAAGTCACCGCACTGAACCAGAGTTTTGCGGCGCAGGATCTGGGTATTCTCAAAACCGATGGCGGGACGGGAACGCTCACGAGCGATGATCGCGCCACGATCTATTCCGAAAGTGTCTTCACGCATTTGCTGGACCTGCGTGATGCGCTGCTGGCCAATGATGATCGATTGATCACGCTCGCAGGCGAGCGCATCACCACGGATGTGAAGCGCATGGCCACCGTGCGCGCCCAGGTGGGCGTGCGTGTGAATCGGGTGGACCGTCAGATCACACAGACTGAAGATCAGGAGCTCGCGGCGCAGACATTGCTGTCCGGTGTTCAGGACACGGACATGGCTGCGGCGATCTCTCGTTTCACGCAATTGCAACAACAGCTCGAAGCCAACCTCGCGACCGGGGCCCGGCTCACGCAGCTGACTTTGCTGGATTTTCTGCGGTGAGTGTTTCGCCGCAGGGCGCATCGATCCACGGTTGGGTCGAAGCATGCATGAATCGTTCGGCAGGAGGCCGAACATCCGGAAGGATGATCCGAAGGGAGCATACGGAATGATCCTCCAGACCACCAAGTTCGGCCCGGTTGAGGTCGACGAACAACGTGTCATTACTTTTGCCGAGGGCTTGCTCGGATTTCCAGAGCATCATCGCTATGTGCTGTTGCAGCCTTCCGATGACGCCTGCTTCTTCTGGCTGCAGTCGATGGATGCGCCGGATCTCGCGTTTATCGTGACCGATCCCGCGATCTTCCTCGCAGATTACCGGGTGCCTTTGCGTTCGGAGCAGCAGGTCGCGTTGGGCATTGAAAAAATCGAAGATGCCCAAGTGTTTGTGATTGTGAATCGTCGCGGCGCCATGCTGACAGGCAACCTGCAGGGCCCGTTGGTCGTCAATGCGACGACGCGCGTGGCAGAGCAACTGGTGTTGGCCGACAAGCGCTGGCACACACGCGTTGAACTGCTGCATCTAGACAAACTCAAGGCCGCGTCGGCCTGAGTACATCCGTCGGACCACATCGGCGCGGAGCGCGTCGATAGATCGCCGGGCCCACGGTGGGGCTCGTCCATGGAAGGAGTGACGACATGCTGGTCCTTTCCCGTCAACGGGACGAAACAATCATGATCGGTGATGACATCGAAATCACCGTGGTGGATATCCGTGGTGACAAGGTGCGTCTCGGGATTGCGGCGCCTTCGTCGGTGCCGGTCCATCGCAAAGAGGTTTATGAAGCCATTCAACGTGAAAATCGCGAGGCTTCCCGTGTGAAAACCGAGGACCTCGCCGGCGTTGAAGATCGAATGAAAAAGACGCGGGGCAATTCAGGTGGAGCGGATCCCGGGGCCTGATTCTGCGCAGCAAACGCAGGAGGATTGTCATGCGAATCAACACGAATATTTCATCGCTGATTGCTCAGCGAGCTTTGAATCGTACCAATGAGAGTCTTCAGACACGCCTTGAGCGCCTGAGTACGGGCCTGCAGATCAACAGCGGTGCGGATAATCCCGCCGGTCTGATCATTTCGGAGCGGCTGCGTTCGGAAATTCACGGCGTGACGGCTGCGATCGAAAATGCGGAACGCGCTTCGAACGTGATTGCCACCACCGAAGGCGCTCTGGACGAAGTTTCGAATCTGCTGCTCAGCATCAAAGGGCTGACGATTGCGTCGGCGAATGATGCCGGTCTCAGTGCGGAAGAGGTCCAGGCGAATCAGCTCGAAATTGATTCTGCGATCGAATCGATCACGCGCATCGCGAACACCACCAGTTTTGCGGGCCTGAAACTGCTTAATGGCTCGATCGAATTCATCACGTCCGGTGTTCCGACTTCGGAGCTGCTGGATGTCAGTCTGCATCAGGTCAATTTCGGCACCAATGCGACTTTCCCGATTTCAGTGGAGGTGCTCGCCAGCGCCAGCAGGCGGGCTTGGTCCTCTCGACCGGCTCATTGACCATTCCCAGTTCGGTGACGATTGAGGTGGCGGGGCTGGATGGCGTGACGGCACTTCAGCTTGTTTCGGGGATGACGCTCAGTGCGATCAATTTAGAGGTCAACACGTACTCAGACTCCACAGGCGTGCAGGCCTCGATGGTCAGTGGTGCGGCCGCCGGTTTGTCGGCGGTGCGGTTCCAATCTGTCGGATTCGGCACCGAAGCCTTTGTCTCTGTGCGCAAGATTGGCGGCACTGGTGGTGCATTCTTCGAGACATACGACGAGGCGGGTTCCGGCCCGCGCATTCGTGACGAAGGTGCCGATGTCACGGCTCTGATCAACGGCAATCTGGCGACCGGCCGGGGGACCGACCTGATCTTTAATTCGCCGGAATTAAAACTCGACATGAAACTTTCGCAGGCCTATGCGCAGACGACGACCGGTTCGTTGCGCAACTTTACCGTGACCGGAGGCGGGACGACCTTCCAATTGGGACCGAGTGTCGAGGCCAATCAGCAGGCAGGCTTCGGCATTCAATCCGTCGCCGCCACCCGACTGGGCAACAGCGTGGTGGGTTTTTTGAGTTCGGTGATGGCCGGCAAAGGCAACTCGCTGATTGAGAATCGGGATCGGCAGGCCAGTGACATCATTAATGAAGCGATCACACAAGTGGCGGTGATCCGAGGCCGGTTGGGTGCGTTCGAGCGCAATACGCTTCAGACCAATGCCCGCAGCCTTCAGATTGCGCTTGAAAATCTTTCGGCAAGTGAATCCCGGATCCGCGATACGGACTTTGCGCAGGAAACCAGCCGCATGACACGGGATCAAGTGTTGGTGAATGTGGGAACCAGCATGCTGGGGATCGCCAACAACTCGGCATCTGCCGTACTCGGATTGCTGCAGTAGCACTGAAAACGGTATGGCGGGCGTTGCCGTGCTTCGATCCACCGGGCTCATGGCCCGGTTTTTTTACAACCTCCAGCATGGTCTGACGGGAAGGCATCTGTCTGAACTGGCCGATAATGCGTGGCGTCCGAGACGGGCCTTTCGGGTAGCCCTCTTCGCGTCGAATTCGATAACTCATTGAAAATAAATGCATTACAGATCGTTTTTTGCGGTCTGTTTTCGGGGCGGCGATCTGGAAATAAGTTTTCGGACGTCCGATAAGTGTGTTCTTGGAATCCGGTTGGTCATGAAGCGGAACAAGTGCCGAATCAGAGCAACCGGCGGAGTCCGGAGATTTGAAGCTGCAGGGTGGAAAAGGGCTGATAGCCCGACGCCGCTCGAAAGAGGTGCCCAACTCGGGGAGGCACCCGCAGGCCAGGACGGCCGGACCCGGTGGGCACGTTGCTCACGGAGAGAGACACACAGGAACGGCGACCTTCCGAAGGCTCCGTTCGAGAAGGCCCAGAAAGCCGTAAAGACCCTTCGGGGCAGTTCATGGAGGACACACCATGAGTCGGATCATCACGAACGTGCCGTCATTGCTGGCGCAGCGGGTGTTGGGAAACAACAACAGATCGCTGACGACCACACTTGAACGGCTGAGTACCGGCTACCGAATCAATCGGGGCAAGGACGACCCGGCAGGCTTGATTGCCAGCGAGAACCTGCGAGCTGAGAAGGTCGCAATTTCGGCGGCGATCGGCAACGCAGAACGCGCCGATCAAGTGATCAGCATCGCGGACGGCGGCCTGGCAGAGATCAGCACGATTCTGACTGAGATTGAATCGCTGGTGGTTCAAACCGCCAATGATGCGGGTCTGAGTCAGGAAGAAAAGGATGCCAACCAGCTCCAGATCGATTCGCTGCTCAACTCCATCGATCGCATCGCATCACAGACGACCTTCCAGGGCTCTAAGCTTCTGAACGGTACGTTTAGCTATGTGACCTCGGGTGTGGATAGCTCGCGCTTGACCGATGTTCAGGTCGACGCCGCGAAAATTCCATCCACGGGCAGTCTCGCACTGGATATCAACACGCTTGTCAGTGCTCAGCATGCGGTGGCTTATTTGGATGTCACGGCGTCGGCAGGTGCAGCACGTGTGTCGGGTACCACATTGGGGATTGAAGTCGCAGGCAACGACGGCATTCTGAACTTCCAGTTCGCCTCCGGCACGCTGGCTTCCTCCATGGTCACTTCGATCAATAACTTTGCGGAAGTGACTGGCATCAGTGCCACGGTCAGCAACAATATCATCACATTCACATCGCGTGCCTATGGGTCCAACGAATTCGTATCCGTGGGCAAGATTTCAGGTGCCACCGCATACGACACGCGTGTGAATGACACGCCCACGGGCACCGGCGAACAAAGGATCAAGGACTTCGGTCGCAATGCGACTGTTGATATCAATGGTATCGCTGCACAGGTAAATGGTCTGGAAGCTCGCGTGACCTCGCCAATTCTGGATGTGACCGTCCTGCTGGACGAGACCACCATGAATACGGTCGGTGCGACCACGAACTTCAGCATTAACGGTGGCGGGGCGAACTTCCAGTTCTCGCCGCGCGTGGATCTCGCCGGCCGCGTATCGGTGGGGATCGATTCGGTCTCAACCGGTCGTCTGGGTTCCAATGAAAGCGGGCGACTCTTCGAAATCGGTGCGGGTGGTTCGGCCAATGTGGTCACGGGCGATCGAATCAGGGCACAGAATATCCTTAGTGACGCCATCAAAGACGTCACGCTCCTGCGCGGTCGACTCGGGTCGATCCAGAAGGACATCATCGCGCCGAGCATCCGCTCGCTGGGTATCACGCTTGAGAATACGGCAGCGGCTGAAAGTGCCATCCGAGATACGGATTTCGCTGAGGAAACCAGCAATCTGACACGCAATCAAATTCTCGTTCAGGCGGCAAGTGCCTCACTGGCTCTGGCGAATTCAGCCCCGCAAAATGTGTTGCAACTTCTCGGGTAATTCATCCCCGATACCGATTCGCACGCAGCGAACTTCCGATCGCTGATCCGGCCTGAGTGTGTCCAGGCCCCGAGCGGCGGCCTCCGAAAGGAGGCCGCTGTTTTTTATGCTGATCTCGATCAATTCAATTGAGTGGCATGATGTGTCGTTGATGCATCTGGATTCAAACCTGTCGCAGCTCATGAAGTGGATGGGTTGAATGGCCGATGAGCGTATAGCGATTTTTGTTTAACTCTCTCCCTCATCTTTTTCGCATGGCGTCGCAGTTTTTAAGCGATCCATCGCGAGACGTCCGGTAACTCCAAAGCGAAAAATTAAAGATTTCTGACAGCTGTGGTTAATCCGACCCTCTGAATCGTCGATGCACACGAGGAAGAGAAGACCCATTCACCCTGCGCCGGGAGTTCCGGTGTGAAGGCGGTCTGAGGTCTGTAGGGGGCCACGGGACGTCGCTCGCGTGGCGAAGGAAGCGGAGATTTAAACATGAGTGGCATCAGTGTGCAGAACAATGTGGTTTCGCTGACAGGTCGCCGCATTCTCCAATCAGAATGTGACGTGACCATCAGCAAAAGCCTGAGCGATTGAAGGTACAGGTCTTCCGGATTAATCGCGGCGGCGATGATCCAGCCGGCTTGGTCGCCAGTGAATTTCTGCGCGCTGAAAAATCGGCCATTAATGCAGCAGCCATCGGCAATGGTGAACGGGCCGATCAAGTGATCAACGTTGCTGAAGGATCGCTGATTGAAGTCAGTGATATGCTTCAGCAGCTTGAAGGTCTCGTGGGTGCCAATGCCAACGAAGCAGGTATCACGCCCGAAGAAAAAGAAGCCAATCAGCTTCAGATCGACGAGATTCTCAAGTCGATCGATCGCATTGCGAGCAGCACGAGTTTTCTGGGGTCAAAGCTGTTCAACGGGACCTTTGATTACATCGTCAACAGCACCAGTACGCAGTTGAATCGGGTTCAAGTCAACGCGGCCAAAATTGGGCCGAGTACGGATTTGAGCGTCTTGGTGCAGGTGGCCTCGGTCGGATCAGCGGCAACCGTCAGCGTCAATAGCGAACTCGGCCATTAATGCCAGCGGCCTGACCATTGAAATCGCGGGCAACAAAGGCATTCAGCAATTCTCGTTCGCCAGTTCCACGTCGCAGGCAGCCGTGATCGCCGCGATCAACACACTGACCGATTCGACCGGCGTGAGTGCGATAGCCAGTGTGCCATCGGCGTCCAGTTGATCTCCACCGAAGTGGGTAAAGATCAGTTTGTTTCTGCAACTTATATCAGCGGTAACAGTGGTTACGCCACTGCGATTGATGGTGATTCGGCCTCGAAAGACGAAGGTGTTGATGCGGTAGCCTCGATCAACGGCGTGAATGCTCAGGCGCGTGGTAATCGACTGCATATCGCTTCGAATACTCTGGATGTAAATTTGACGCTCAGCTCGCCTGCGGCAGGAAGCACCTATGGCTTCCTCGTTAAGGCGGGTGGAGGCGCTGTCTTCAATATCAGTCCCGATATCAATCTAGGTGCGAAAGCCGAAATTGCTTTGCCGACGTTGACCACCGGTCGCATCGGTGGTGAAACAGGCGTGCTGTCATCGCTGGCTTCCGGCGGTACGAATAACGCGCTTTCGGATAATCTGGATGATGCACAGGCTGTGATTAAGGAATCCATTGGTTTCGTTGCGCGTCTTCGCGGTCGGCTCGGCGCTTTCCAGTCCAACCAGATTCAGACCACGATCCGCAGACTCGGTGTAACCCTGGAAAGTGTGACTGCCGCCGAAAGCGCCATCCGTGACACGGATTTTGCGGAAGAAACGGCGAATCTGACGCGATCACAAATTCTAGTTAAAGCGTCCACGCAGAGTCTGGCCATTGCAAATACGATTTCGGAAAGCGCGCTGGCTTTGCTTGGATAAACGGGACGGATCGCCGTTTACAAAGTTTCCGATCTTGATTGTCAGTGATGGCGGCCGCAAGGCCGCCATCTTTTTTAATGGCGATCAGCCGTAATACCAAAGCAGTGCGGGAAGAGGAATCACACAGAACAAAACGGTATTACTCAACCAGAGCGCGGCGGCCAGTCGTGCATCGAGGCGAAACAAATTTGCCACAATCACCGTGTTGATGGCGACGGGCGAAAAGGCTTCGATCAAAGTGACTTCGGATTGCAATTCGGTGGCAGGCCAGCCCAGTGTGCCCAATCCATAAACGGCGCCAAACGCAAGAAGCGGCTGAACGGCGAATTGGATGATCGCGACGCCGAGATGCAGGCCTGGATCACGTAGCACATCCATGAAGCGCAGGCGCAGGCCGATGCCGAAATAAGCTGATCCGCCACCGAGATAAAACAGCGCATCCAGCACCGCCGATCCCTTCGATCCATGGCAGGTGTGGCGACATGCACATGACTCAGCGTGGCTCAGAGCATGATGGCGGCCAGGGGCATCGCGCGCACGGTGAACAGGCTTCGAACCATCAGGCTGATGATGGAAGGATGGCGCTCGGGTCCGTGGTGCGCTGCCACCGGATAAAACACCAGCACCATGGTCAACTGCATCGCCATCACGAAAGCCATGCCGTAGCCGAGCGCTTCAGCGGGCGGATCGAGTAGGGCGTAACAAAGATAGGCACCCAGCGTGAATCCTTGATTGGATAGAACCGCTGC
>CALOAZ010000097.1:0-13274 GCA_942491355.1 uncultured Phycisphaeraceae bacterium | reverse complement strand
CGATATCCACCGATTGAATCTGACCGAGCGTTTCCTGCGGTTCGGCCGCAGACAACCATGCCGGACTCAAGCGAATCCACGGCGTGAGAACGATTCGACCGAGTGTTTCGTCGCGACCGCGATCGAGGGTGTCGAGGCCTTCCATCTGCGCATCGGGCGGTTCGATGGCCAGGATGCGCATTTGCGTGCGGCGTGCGGTATCGAGGTCGCCGGGAAGTACGCCTCGGCGGTGCCCCAGAAGAAGATATTCGGCCGGATGGTCGACCAGCATCTTTCGGAAAATCATCCACCACCGCGCATGAAGTTCTTTGCCAAGATCAGAAAGGACGCGCCGCGCCACCGAGCCGCCAGAATATGGACGCCATCAAGCTGCTTGATGACACGGTCAATCAGGGCCGCGCGTTCCACGTCGGTCCAGATCACGGCTTCGGCTTGGGGTCCATGGGGGTGGCATAGGGAGATCGGTAGGTTAATCGGTGCAGGAAGAAGGGTCTCAGGGTGCCGATGGCCGCGATGGACGGGCCGTCTTACACTGAAGGTGGCGCGTGTGAAAGCGATCGCCGGTTTGCCTTCGGGTGAACGGGAGGAAAGTCCGAACACGACAGGACACGGTGGTGGGTAACGCCCACCCGGTTC
This sequence comes from uncultured Phycisphaeraceae bacterium, assembly GCA_942491355.1. Lineage (GTDB taxonomy): Bacteria > Planctomycetota > Phycisphaerae > Phycisphaerales > Zrk34 > CALOAZ01. The sequence goes on along the minus strand of CALOAZ010000097.1, from coordinate 12,638 downwards.
GCGCAAGCGGATCGAGGGAAAGTGCCACAGAGAACAGACCGCCGATGGGAAAGAGCAATCGGGGGAAACAGGCAAGGGTGAAACGGTGCGGTAAGAGCGCACCGCCGCTTCGGTGACGAAGCGGGCACGGTAAACCCCACCGCGTGCAAGACCAAATAAGCGACGATGGATTGGTCCGATCCGTTTGAGTCGCGGGTAGGTTGCTTGAGCCCGTCGGTAACGGCGGGCCTAGAGAAATGGTCGCTTCCCGAATTTCGGGAAACAGAATTCGGCTTACGTCACGCGCCAACGGGCGGTCTCTTTGCGAGGCCGCCCGTTTTTTAATGACACAAAAAAACCGCCCGAGAAGCTCGGGCGGTTTTTCAATTCAAAGTGTGCAGGATAATTAGCGTGTGCGAACGCTTGAGGCATTGGTGCTGGTCAACGTGCTTGATCGGCAGGTTCACCACGGGAATGGAAGTTGTGCGACTTTCTTCGTGAAAAGTTTTGAGGCCGGTACCGCGTTCGGCTTCACGCATGGCGCGGGCCAGTCGGTCTTCGCCTGCCGCTTGCGGTTTGGCGCTCACGCCGCCAAGGCCGCCGGTGGCCACGCGGCCGGAGCGGCCGCCGCCGATTTGTTCATGCACATAGCGTGGAGCGCGAATGATCAGGTTTTCATTCCAATAGGTGATCGCGCCGCCTGTGCCGCCGTTTTGTCGCCAGACAGAAGGTTCGACGGTTTCACGGATCAGCGTCATGATCTGCTCGGCCTGTTCTGTTTTGGATATTTTCGGCTCGGACTCCGAGGTATCGGCAAACAGTTCGCCGCCACCCGCTTCGGTGCTCAGCAGTGCCGAGAGGTCGAATTCAGGCGCGTCATCAAAGCTGGGAATGCTGTGCAGAAGATCGCCGATCGGATACACGATGACCACCTGATCGCGATTGGCCTGTTCCTTGGTCAGAACCTGGACATACCAGGGTGTGACGTCGAGCACGATTTCGCTGCCGTCGACACCGATCTGCATCACGATCAGTTTCAAGGCCTGCGCGATGGTCATGCCGCGGCCGCTGAGATTGATGGTCTGATCCGGGTCGATGCCGTAGGCTTCGAGCTTGTTCCAGTTCACGATGACTGAAAGTCCCGAGACGGTTGAAACCCATTCAAAGGCTTCACGTGCGCTGACGTCCTGCAGGTTGACGGTGCCGATGCCGGTTTCGAGGAGAACGCGCGTGCGCCGTTCTTTTTCGGCTTCGCTGGCTTGCTGCTGTCGTCTGATTTCTTTCATGCGGTCGTTGAGCGATTGAGCCTGAACGGCCACCGACGACATCAAGATGGCGCCGAACGCAACGACAGTGGTGAGAGGAGCGGTGAATCTGGGCATGGAAGCCTCCGCGGTAGGGCCCTCTCCGGGTAAGCTCAGTCTATGAGGGCCGGTAAAAAGTGTCTACCGCGTTTGACGCTTCGATCGGAGGTCGGTTCGCGTCTTTATCGCTGTTTTTTAGCATTTGGCGGGTGATCGAGGAGCCGGGTCGGCAGTGAAATCCTGTCGATCGACATAAAAAGCCGCTTGCCGTCGTTTCCGGATGGACATGACGGTAAGCGGCTTGGGTGTGGCGTGGTTGGCGATGGGTCAGGCGATGCCGACGGCGAAACGGACAAATCCCAGGACTTGGGTGCCCTTGGTCAAGGCATCGCCAACGGCGGTTTTGCCGGTCATGTCGCGGACATACTTCTGACCGACCAGTGTGCGCTCGTCGACCCATTTACGCAGTTTGCCGGTCGACATTTTTTCGGCGATTTCAGCCGGTTTGCCCGAAGCCTTGGCTTCTTCGATGAATTCCTGTTTGGCTTTTTCGATCTCGGCGGCATTCAGGCCCGACTGATCGACGGCTTCGGGTGTGGGGATGTGTGCCGCGATGTGCTGGCACAGGCCTGAAAGCAGTTCGTCATCCGCTTCGCCTTCGACCAGAACCAGAGCGCCGACCTGACGATTGTGATGCAGGTAGGAACCGATTTTCTGGCCGGCAGCGGCTTCGAACTTGTGTCCGCGTGCGAGGCTGACGTTTTCGCGTGTGGCGACGCGCACGGCGTCAATCAGTTTGTTGATTTCATCGTTGGTTGAGGCGGCGCCAGCCGGACCATTCAGGACGAGCTGGCCGACTTTGTCAGCGGCTTCGATGAACTGGTCGTTGCGCGCCACGAAGTCGGTTTCGCTGTTGAGTTCGACCATCGCAATGGCGGATCCATCATGGGCGGTGACCACGGAGATGGAGCCCTGGGCTGCGGCGCGATCGGTGCGATCGTCCATCTTGCCTTTGGCACTTTTCATCAGAATCGCAATGGCGGCGTCGGTATCGCCATTGGCTTCGGCGAGAGCCTGCTTGCATTCCATCATGCCCATGCCGGTGCGGTTACGGAGGGCCATCACGTCTTTAGCGCTGACTGACATGGGTTCGACTCCTACCCGCACATTTCAGATCGTGCGGTTCAATCGTGATCGTTCAAAAATCAAAAGCGAGTGTTTTACTGGCCTGCAGTGGGTGCGGCTGCAGTGGTTTCGGCTGAAGCGTCTTCCGTGGCAGTTTCTTCTGTACCGGCTTCTTCGGCTTCAGCGCCCACCGCGCGGAATTGCGCGCGGGTGGATCGACGACGCGGGCGGTCGCCTTCGCCGGCATCACCTTCTTTACGCTGCAACTGCTGCTGAGCGCGGGCGGTTTTGCCTTCGGCGATGGCGCCGCACAGTTCCTGGACGACGATTTCGATGGCGCGAATGGCGTCATCGTTGCCGGGAATCGGCAGGTCGGCCAGTTGCGGATCCGAATCGGTGTCGATTAGACAGATGGTGGGGATGCCGAGTTTCTGGGCTTCGAGCAGAGCGTTGTTTTCGCGACGCACGTCAATCACGACCACGGCGCCCGGAAGTTGGGTCATCGTGCGAATGCCCGAAAGGTTGCGGCTCGATCTTGCGACGTTCGCGCGTGAGCTGGCTGGCCATCTTCTTGGAGTAGTGCTGCCATTCATCCGAACTCATGAGTGCTTCAAGTTCTTCGAGTCGCTTGAGGCGTGAGCGGATGGTTCTGAAGTTGGTCAGGATGCCGCCGAGCCAACGCTCGGTGACGTAAGGCATATTTGCGCCGCCGACGTGTTCGATCAGTGTTTCCTGGGCCTGGCGTTTGGTGCCGACAAAAAGGATGTCTTTGCCGCCGGCCACGGTGCGACTCAGAAATCGCTTGGCCAGCAGAAGTCCTTTGACGGTTTCGCGCACGTCCACAATGTGGATGCCCCCGCGCTTGCCGTAAATGTACGGCTGCATCTTGGGGTTCCAGTGTGAAGCTTTGTGGCCGTAGTGAATACCGGCTTCAAGCAGGCGTTTGACGAGTGTATCGGACATGACTCAATCCTTTCAGCGACACCGGCACAGCGAACGAGGTCAGTTCTGCGGCAGGTCCATTGGACCGATCGACAGCACTTCGCTGGCCCAAAGGGCGCTTGGGTACTTCGTGTTATCTCTCCTCCCTGCGCGTCTACCTCATGGTAGAACCGAGGTCCGGCCCGACCCAGCCGGAATCCGCAAATATACATCGCCTGGGTGGGTCTGCCAAGTTGAGGCAGTCACAAAACTTCCCACGATCCGACGGGGCGGGTACGATCATTGGCCTCCGCGGCCCGGACGGGCCGATGGAGTCTAAGCCTTGGGGAGGAGCCGTCACGTGGCCCAGACGCAGTCCGAAGTTCAGTCGCCCGCGATCCAGCGCCATGATCGCTATATGACGCTTAATTATCCCCGTTGGTCCATTAATATGGTCGAGGGGCGCGGCTGCACACTGACCGATGATCAGGGGCGCACCTATCTGGATCTCTTCAGCGGGTTCGGGGCGGGGATTCTGGGGCATTGCCACCCGGATTTGATCGCTGCCGCCACCAAGCAGATCAACAAGCTCTGGCATGTGGGCAATTTGCTGCACACCGAACCGCAGACCCTTTTGGCTCAGCAGATTGCTGAAAAGGGGTTCGGCGGGCGCAGTTTTTTCTGCCACAGTGGTTCGGATGCGAATGAGGCCGCGTTCAAGCTGGCCCGGCTCTACGGGCGGGGCAAGCGTCACAAGATCATTGCCACGCACCAGAGTTTTCACGGCCGGGGTTTCGCGGCCATGATGGCCACCGGCCAGGACAAGGTTCGCCAGGGATTCGCCCCTTTTGTCGAGGGGTTCACGCACGTGCCGTACAACGATCTGGCGGCCATGAAGGCTGCCATCGACGATCAAACCGTCGCGATCATTGCCGAGCCCATTCAGGGTGAGGGCGGCGTGAATATGCCGGCGACTGACTATTGGAAGGGCCTGCGCCAACTTTGTGATGATCATGACCTGCTGTTGATCGCCGACGAAGTCTGGACCGGTTGCGGTCGGACCGGTCATTACTTCGGCTATCAGCTTTGGGGAATCGATCCCGACATCATGACGCTCGGAAAAGCGGTGGGATGTGGTTTGGCGCTGGGTGTGATGTGTGCGAACGAACGTGCCGCTGAATATTTTTCGGCCAAACATTATGGCGGTGTACCGCATGCCACGACGCTGGGCGGTAATGCCGTGACCACGGCGGTGGCGCATCGCATGTTCGAAGTGATCGAACGCGACGGCCTCACGCGACAAGCGGTGAAAATGGGCCAATATGCCATGGACCGGTTGAATGCCATCGCCAGTCAGACCGGCGCGATTGTTTCAGTGCGGGGTGTCGGTCTGTTTATCGGGGCGCAGCTCGATCTGGAAAAAGCCGGTGTTTCCAGCGCGGGTGCCCTGGTCACCCAATGTCTGATGGAGCATGGTCTTCTGATCGGTTCGGCCCAGCAGAATGTGCTGCGCCTCGCGCCGCCGCTGACCGTCACTGAAGAAGAACTGGATCGGGGCTTGACGATTCTCGGGAGTGTGCTGGGCGCGTGAAAATCAGGCGTACCATTTCGAGCGGGTTTGCAGTGTGGATGGCACTCACTGCATGGGCCTGCGCGCCTGATCAGCGCCTGCGCGGTTGGGATCTGGCTCAGCGCGAAGGTGTCACCCTCAAAGATCTCAAGCCTGCGGCGCAGGCTTCATTGTCTCGCGGCCATTCTGATTTCGATGTGCTCAAACGCTATCGGCTGCATGCCGAATTGATGGTATTCCCGAGAATGGCAGCGCCATTGAAATTGCTGACCGCACAGCTTGAACCCGCGCCGGTCGATGGTGCCACGGGGCGACGTTGGGCAGCCAATGGGTTTGGTCTGGGTGTGATCGACAATCATCGTGTGGGTTTGTTCAAAGCCAATCTGTCGGGATCACTCGATACCGAAATGCATCCGATCGGATACACCGTGCTCAATGCGGTGGCCTACACGCCGCTTGAACTGACAGGTGCATCGCGAACGGCGCGCCGTGTGCGGATCAGCGGCGCCGAAGGGCGCATCAGCGAACGGCAATTCGATCAGGGGCGTTTTCGATTTCTGGTGAAACTGGATGCGGAGGGTGAAACGGTGCGACTGGATCTGATGCCTCAGCACCATCGACCGGCATCCGAGCTGGTGCCGCGTTCGCCCCAAGAGCGCATCCTCGATGGCACGGCTTTCATGGATCTGCGCTTGGTCACCCCCGTGCTAACGTCGCAGACATGGGTGTTCTGGGCGGATCTGCCCGAACCTGCGGTGGAAGAAAACCGCACGGTGCATCTGGCCGAGGCCTTGCTCAGTGGTTATCGGCGAAATCGGCCTGTTCAGGCCGTCATGTTGTTGCGCATTGATCCCGAAGAAGGATCAAGCTCCGGCACCCCGCCTAAGCTGGATCAGCCATGATTCGGACCGAGACCTCCAGTTCAACCGAAGCGCCGGTCGTGCCTGTCGAAGGCCGGGTGTCACCGCGTCCGACGCGCCGACGTCGTGTGGGGCAGCGGATGATCAAGGTGCTGCCATCCATGTTGACGCTGGGCAATCTTCTATGTGGTTTTGCCGCGATTTTTTATGCGAGCCGCGATCCGGATGCGAAGCATTTTCTACAGAATCTGAGTCCGTTGACACTCGCTGCGGGTCTCATTTTTGTCGGGATGATCTTTGATGCGCTCGATGGACGCGTGGCGCGCATGACGCGACAGACTTCCGAATTGGGTGAGCAACTGGATTCGATGGCCGACATGGTCACGTGCGGTGTGGCGCCGGCCTTTCTGGTGATTCAACTGGCCGGCATCGGAGCCCCGTTTTTCGGTGAAGCGCGGGCCGACACATTGTTTGATCGCGCTGTTCTGTTGATTGCAGGTGTCTATGCGGCGTGTTGTGCGCTGCGTCTGGCCCGCTTCAATATCGAAATCGATCAGCCTGAAGAATCAGATCACATGTCTTTCAAAGGGTTGCCTTCGCCGGCGGCGGCGGGCACGGTGGCGAGCTTTGTGCTGCTACACCAGAGCCTGTTATCGCGTGAGGTCATGGCGTCATGGGCCACCACGGTGGGTGTGGGGATGGTCGTCATTACGCTGCTGGCCGCACTCGCGATGGTGTCGACCTTGCGCTATGTGCATGTGATCAATCGTTATGTGCGCAGCCGTGCGCGGTTCAGATCGATTGTGATCGTGGTGTTCATTGGTATCCCGCTTTTCGTCGAGCCACGTTTCACTTTGTGCGCCGCATTCGTGCTGTATGCCTTGTCGGCACCGGTGGCGCATCTGTTCAATCGCGGTTCAGCCGCGTCTCTTCTGGAAGATTGATCGCGTGCGTATTCTCGGCATCGATCCCGGCATTCGACTGACGGGTTATGGGTGTGTCGAGCTGGCGGATGGCGCGGTGGAACCGCATCTGATTGAGGCCGGCGTGCTTCGATTCGACCCCAAAACATCACTCGAGGATCGTCTGGCCGAGATGTACTGTTCTCTGTCGGAATTGATTCAGGAACTGCACCCGTCCAACATGGCCGTGGAGAAGTTGTATGCGCATTACAAACATCCGCGCACGGCGATCGTGATGGGCCATGCACGCGGTGTGATTCTTTTGGCCGCCCGTCAGGCGCAACTGGAAGTGATGCATCTACCGGCGACCGAAGTGAAAAAATCGATCACCGGTCATGGCCATGCCTCCAAGCAGCAGATGCAGTTGGCCGTCGCGGCGCAGTGTCGATTGGCCGAGCCGCCGAGTCCGCCGGATGTGGCTGATGCGATCGCCATCGCCCTCACCGCGGCTCGCCGTTTGGCTTACGATCGCCTGTCCTGATGCAATCGCATTCCTCTCTAACCCCTTCCTGTAGTGGGTCATGGGATGGTTACCGACAGGATTTAGTGGTTGTTGTGGATCCTGGCGGCACGCCCGGTAAAATGCGGTCTGCAGGGAGGCAACAGGTGATTCGATATCTATCCAAATTAATGGGCGGAGCCCCGCGCGCCTCATATGGCCCGGCACTCCGCATGCCGCTCGAAATCAAGCGCACGACGCAGACGTATCCGAAGGCGCAACCCGCCATGCGGGCGTCGTCGTCTCCTGCGCCGTCTCGCCCGGTACCGAAGATTGTCGTGCCGGCGACACCGGAACCTGAAATGACCGAAGTGGATGACCTGTCGTCCACGGCCACGGCCGTCATGGAACCCCCGGCACCGAAAGCTCGGCCCAAAGCCAAAGCAAAGCCCAAGGCCAAGCCGAAAGCCAAAGCGAAGGCCAAGAAGGCAGAGCCTAAGGCGCCCGAAGTGAAGGAAGCGGCGCCACCCAAAGCGAAGAAGCGCAGCCTCTGGGGTCGCAAGAAGCAGGAGCCAGCGCCGGAAGCACCGGTGAAGTCAGTCGCTGCCCCGGAGTCGATCGAAGACACGGTTGCCGCCACCGTTCAGGCTGTGCTCGCAGAAACCAAACAGAACGGCAAGGTCACCAAGAAGGCCGTCACGAAAAAAACGTCTGACGGTTATTTTCAGTTGTCGCCTTCGGCCACGCCCGGCAAGCAGGTCTGCATCTTCCAGGCGGTGCTTTTCGAGATTCCGAACAACTGGGTGGTGGAATATGTGTCGTATCTCAACGGCATCCTGATTTTCTGCACCGATCTGAAAGCCACGTGGGCGGCCAGTCTGTTTTTTGAGTTCCGCGACAATCCCGATGTGCGCGATGCGATGCAGATCGTTGAAGACCTGGCCGACCAGTTTGCGCAGCAGAAAGAGAATTACGTCACGCATTCCAAGCAGGAAGTCGATCACCCCAACGGATTCTCGCTGGGCGTGCTCGAATACGGCCACACGAAAGACGGCACGGATCTGGTGGAATGGGAAATGGTGATTCCGTATCACGACCATCTGCAGTTGTGCATCAGCGCTGCTTCGGCGAAAGCCGATTGGTCGCGCAATCAGCCGCTGTTCAAGGATGTGCTTAAAAGCATCGCCCCGCAACCGATGTGATCGGCCGCAGGGCGCGTTTTGAAAAACAAAATTTAACGGGTGATCAGTCCTGCAGGGCGCTGACCAGTGCGGTCATGGTGTCGTGCGCATCGCCGAAAAGCATGCGTGTGGCTTCGTGATAGAACAGGGGATTGTCGACGCCGGCATATCCGGCTGAGCGGCCGCGTTTGAGCATCACGACGCGTTTGGACTTCCAGACTTCGAGTACGGGCATGCCTGCGATGGGGCTGTGGGGATCGGTCTGAGCGCTCGGATTCACAATGTCGTTGGCGCCGATGACCAGCACCACATCGGTGGTGGGGAAATCGGCATTGATTTCATCCATCTCGAGCACGATGTCATAAGGCACACTTGCTTCGGCGAGCAAGACGTTCATGTGGCCGGGCAGACGGCCGGCCACGGGATGGATGGCAAATCGCACATCGACCTTTTTGTTGCGGAGTATCGACGTCACTTCGCGTACGGCATGCTGGGCCCGCGCGACCGCCATGCCGTAGCCAGGCACGATGATGACGCGCTTGGCCATCTTCAATTCGGCCGCAGTGCTGGCCACATCGATTTCGTGGATTTCTCCCTCGACTTCGGTGCTGCTGCCCGTGGACTTGGGTTTGGTGGCACCGAAGCCGCCGAACACCACGTTCCAGATCGACCGATTCATGGCGCGACACATGATGTAACTGAGAATCGCGCCGCTTGATCCCACCAGCGCGCCGGTTACGATCAGCAGGTTGTTCGAGAGCATGAAGCCTGCGGCGGCGGCGGTCCATCCTGAATAACTGTTCAGAAGCGAAACCACCACGGGCATGTCGGCGCCGCCGATGGCCATCACCAGATGGATGCCGACCAGCAGCGCGATGACGGTGGCGATGCCGAGGCTGACCCATCCCGCTTCGCCGCCGGGTTGCTGCAGAAAGCGAATCAGCAGATAGGCGCTTCCGAGAATGGCGGCACTGTTCAGCAGATGCCGGCCCGGCAGCAACAGCGGTTTTCCGCCAAGTGTGCCGCGCAGCTTGAGAAAAGCGACGACCGATCCGGTGAAGGTGATCGCGCCGATCCAGACGGCGAGATAAATTTCCGAATTGTGAATGACGGCGCCCAGCGAATCGCTGTGGTCCGCATGTGGATCGGCGTGGCTGGCAAAGCCCACGAGTACGGCCGCGGCACCCACAAAACTATGCAGGAGTGCCACCAGTTCGGGCATGGCCGTCATGGCCACGCGTGCGGCAAGCAGAGCGCCGATGATGCTTCCCACGACGATGGCGCCCGCCATCGGGCCATAGGCGGTGACAACTTCGGCGGTGAGTGTGGCGCCGATGGCGATGCCCATGCCGATGATGCCGTACAGGTTGCCGCGTCGGGCGGTTTCCTGACTGGCCAGCCCGCGCAAGCTCAGAATGAACAACACGCTGGAGGCAAGGTATGGAATGGAAAGCAGAACCTGATCCACCGCTTAGCCGTCCTTCCGGAACATCTTGAGCATGCGCTGTGTGACAAGAAAGCCGCCGGCCACATTGATCATGGCCAGCAACGAAGCCGCGAGGCCGAGTGTGACCGCGAGATTGAGTGCGCCATCGGGCGATGTCAGGGGTTGTCCACTCATCAGTAGGCCGCCCACCAGAATGATGCCGCTGATCGCATTGGTCACCGCCATCAGTGGTGTGTGCAATGCGGGCGAAACATTCCAGATCACATGCCAGCCGACAAAGCATGCCATGATGAAAACGGTCAAGTGTTGCACGAAGGCTTGTGCGGCATCACCGGTGCCTTCTTCGGTATTGAATGCGTAGCGTGCCCAGAGCCAGATTCCGGCGAGGATGACACCTGCGATCGCCGCCGGCCACCCGCTGGAAGCGGTTTTGGCCGGCATTTTGGGTGCAGGTTCAGCTTGTTTCGGTGCCGGAGCAGGTGTGGGCGGCGCTGGAGGTTTTGGCGGTGGCCAGGTCACGTCGCCCTGATGTGTGACGGTCATGGCCCGCGTGATTTCATCTTCGAAATCAACTTTGGGTTCGGCGCCGCCCAGATGTTTCCAAAGATTGAGTACGACATTGGCATACAGCGTGCTTGCCGTGCGCCCCATGCGGCTGGGCAGATTGGTATAGCCCAGAATGGTCACGCCGTGGACGACGGTGGATTCATGGGGCACGGTGTATTCGCAGTTGCCGCCCTGTTCGCCCGCAAGATCCACGACCACCGAGCCGGGGCGCATGGCTTCGACCATGTCCTTGTGCCACAGTTTCGGGGCAGGCTTGCCGGGGATCAGCGCGGTGGTGATGACGATGTCGACTTCTTTGGCCTGTTCTCTGAACAAGGCGAATTCGGCATCGAGAAATGCCTTTGACATTTCCTTGGCATAACCGCCGCCGCCTTCACCCGCTTCTTCCAGTTCGACGGTGAGAAACTCACCGCCGAGACTTTCGACTTGTTCTTTGGTGGCCGCGCGCGTGTCAAAGGCTCGCACGATGGCGCCCAATCCTTTTGCGGCTCCGACGGCGGCAAGACCGGCCACGCCCGCACCGATGATCAGGATTTTGGCTGGCGGCATCATGCCTGCCGCAGTCATCTGTCCCGAGAAGAAACCGCAATAGGCGTCGGCAGCTTCGACCACGGCGCGATAACCGGCGAGGTTGGCCATGGCGCTCAGGGCATCCATCGATTGGGCGCGCGTGATGCGCGGCACGGCTTCGACCGCGATGGCTGTGATGCCTTGGTCGGCAAAAAGTCGAAGCAGATCGCCGTTTGTCGCCGGTGAGAGAAAGGCGACCAAGATGGGCGCCGCGCTTCATGCTTTTGATGTGCTGTTCGTCGGGCGCGCGTACGGCAAGCACGGCATCGGCATCTGTCCAAGCGTTGCCGAGTGTGGCACCGGCTGAGGTGTACTGGGTGTCGGAAAAATTTGAAGCCGTGCCGGCATCGGTTTCGAGGACGACCGTATGGCCCTGCGCGACCAGGGCATGCACCGTGGTCGGCGTGGCCGCCACGCGGCGCTCGCCTGGATACGATTCCTTTGGAATGAAGATTCGCACGCGGTGACCAGCTCCAACTTCGCCGGAAAGCCCAAGGATAGCGACTCGCCGGGCATGGGCAACTGACCGCAGATACAGGTTTTCCAATAAAAAACGCCCCGACGGCTCTGGGCCGTCGGGGCGTCTGTGTGTCGGATTCAGCCCGTGGGCATGACATCGTCATAGTAGACTCCGTTTTCCCAGCGCCACAACCGTTTATCAACATAGGGGTTGACATCCGGCAGCAACAAAACGGCTGTGGGGCCGAAAACGATATTGCCATTGGCGTCATACTCCAACACCTCCACATCTTCCCAATAATAGCCGGCATGGTTCGGGCAGCCGATCATATTCCAGCCATCTCCAAGGCTTGAATTGTAACGCAATTTAACTTCAATGTCCTGAATTAGACTGACCGGGACCCCATTGACCGTGACCTCAAGTCCATTTCTGGCAAGCACCCAGTAGGCCCTGCCGGGCTCAATATTAAGCCCGTGTCTGCATTCTATGTATTGCGGGCTGCTCGTTCCGGGATCGTAGGTCCCGATTTTGAATTTCGCGGCAAAATCCGCAGCCAGCGCATCAACCCCAAAGACGCTTTCGGCCGCGGGATCATCGGGCCACTGGACGAAGGAGACCATTCGAAACGCAGGCACCTCGGTTCCCGGGTCGATCTGCAGGGTGTTGCCGACTTGGGAGGCGCCCACCTTGAAAGCGTATTCCTGCGACCAGATGGTATTGGCCGTGCCGAAGTCGCTGTAGCCGGCCATCCAAACATATTTCAAACCCGGCTCGAGCCCATTGACAGCATGTTCGGTGAGGTCGGGGGCGGTGGTCCCCACATAATCGAAGGACGCGTCATAGTCCGAACAAAAATACGGCCGGTCAGCTCGGCGCACCTGCCAGTCGGTGGATAGGTGAGGATCGCCATCAGGATCCGCAAACGGGCTCGTCATCAGTGTCTCAGGCCCCGCGGTTATGACCGACTCGTGTTCCGGGCTGACCGCAATGGGCCTGTTTGCCAGACTGTTGATGTAAAAGGCAATTCCGTTCAGGCCCACGATCACCCCGTTTTCCGTGTTATCCGTGTCGCCCACACCGCCGTCCTTGAGCTGCAGGGTGACCTCATCCCGGGCGATGTTAAAAACAGCGTAAGCAGAGTAGTCCTGCCAACCATTTGCCGGATCATAATAGGCCACACCGCCGCTGGCCGGGACGGCCTCTGATAAATACATTGTCACGAAGGTCTCATCGCCGAGGCTGGTCACGTCAAC